>NZ_JBFACU010000014.1:0-241777 GCF_040641015.1 Streptomyces sp. NPDC021356
TGACTTTTGGCACGCTGTTGAGTTCTCAAGGAACGGACGCTTCCTTCGTACTCACCCTCTCGGGCTTTCCTCCGGGCGCTTCCCTTCGGTCTTGCGTTTCCGACTCTATCAGACCGTTTTCCGATCCGATTTCCTCGGTGCTTTCCAGGTTCCCGCTCCGCTTTCGCTTCGCGTTTCCCTTTCCGGCGATTCCGACTCTATCAGATCTTTTCTCGACCTGATCCCCAGTCAGCGGGGTTTGTCTTCCCGGCCGCTGGGCCGTTCCGACGAGTGAGACTTTAGCGGATTCCGTGCCCCCGAGCGAATCGGGGGCTGCGTCCTTCCGAACGCGGATTCCTCATTCCGTAAATACGCACGACAATGCAACGACGACAGACAGACTGAACGACTGTCGTCGAGTAGGTGTGGACTTGCGGAGTGGCTGCCCGGGGACCGACCGGAGTCGGCTCTCACGTCGGACAACTCGAAGTACCTTACGGACCCCGCCGGGGCGTGTCAACTCATGGCCCGGTGAGGCCTCGGGGCGTACGCTGTTCGTCATGACTACGCGTACGTGTACCCAGCAGTGGTGGCCCGCCTGACGGCGGCCGCGCTCACGTACGCACACAACGGCCGCCGCCTCGGCGGCCGTTCTCGTTTCTCCTCCAGGGACTCCGGGGGCCGGCCGGCCGGGGACGGCGGCCTCGACCGGGAGATGGAGTAGAGATGACAAGGGTCTTCAGCGGGGTCAAGCCGACCGGACACCTGACGCTCGGGAACTACCTGGGTGCCATGCGGCAGTGGGCTGAGGTCGACCAGCACCGCGCGGACGCGCTGTTCTGCGTCGTCGATCTGCACGCGCTCACCGTGGACCATGACCCCGCCCGCGTGCGCAGGCTCAGCCGGCAGGCGGCGACGCTGCTGCTGGCGACCGGCCTCGACCCCGAGCAGTGCACCGTCTTCGTGCAGAGCCACGTGGACGAGCACGCCCGGCTCTCCTACCTCCTGGAGTGCGTGGCCACCGACGGCGAGATGCGGCGGATGATCCAGTACAAGGAGAAATCCGTGCGCGAACAGGGGCGGGGCGGGAGCGTGCGGCTGTCGCTGCTCACGTATCCGGCGCTGATGGCGGCGGACATCCTGGCGTACGGCACCGACGAGGTGCCGGTCGGGGAGGACCAGACGCAGCACGTGGAGCTGGCCCGGGACCTGGCCGTGCGGTTCAACCACCGCTACGGGCACACGTTCGTGGTGCCGAAGGCGACCCCGCCCAACGTGGCGGCACGGGTGATGAACCTCCAGGACCCCACGTCGAAGATGGGAAAGTCGGACGACACGGGGCCGGGCATCGTCTACCTGCTGGACGAGCCCGAGGTCGCGCGGAAGAAGGTCATGCGGGCGGTGACCGACAGCGGGCGGGACGTCGTCTACGACCGGCAGGAGCGGCCCGGGGTCGCGAACCTGCTGGAGATCCTGGCCGCCTGCGAAGGCGGGGACCCGCAGGATTTGAGCGGTGCGTACGAGTCGTACGGCGCCCTGAAGAAGGACGCCGCGGAGGCCGTGGTCGAACTCCTCAGGCCCGTGCAGGAGCGGCACAGGGAGCTGTGCACGGACCCCGGGTATCTGGAGGGGGTGTTGCGGGCGGGTGCGCAGAAGGCCAGGGAGATGGCGCGGCCGACGGTGGACGCGGCGTACCGGGCGATCGGGCTGCTGCCCGCCTGAGGGGCCGGGGCCCGGCGAGCAGCGGGGCCGGGGTCAGTTGTTGCCGGAGGCCAGCTCGCGGCTGCGGTCGCGGGCGGCCTCCAGCGCGGCGATCAGCGCGGCGCGCACTCCGTGGTTCTCGAGTTCGCGGATGGCGTTGATCGTCGTGCCGGCCGGCGAGGTGACGTTCTCGCGGAGCTTGACCGGGTGCTCGCCGCTGTCGCGGAGCATGACGGCGGCGCCGATGGCGGACTGGACGATCAGCTCGTGGGCCTTGTCGCGGGGCAGGCCGAGCAGGATGCCCGCGTCGGTCATGGCCTCGACCAGGTAGAAGAAGTAGGCGGGGCCCGAGCCGGAGAGTGCGGTGCAGGCGTCCTGCTGGGACTCGGGGACGCGGAGCGTCTTGCCGACGGCGCCGAAGATCTCCTCGGCGTGGGCGAGGTGGTCGGCGGTGGCGTAAGTGCCCGGGGAGATCACGGACATGGCCTCGTCGACGAGGGCGGGGGTGTTCGTCATGACGCGGACGACCGGGGTGCCCGCCGCCAGGCGCTCCTCGAAGAAGGACGTGGGGATGCCCGCCGCGCCGCTGATGACGAGGCGGTCCGCCGGGACGTGCGGGGCGAGTTCGTCGAGGAGGGTGCCCATGTCCTGGGGCTTGACCGTGAGGATCAGGGTGTCGGCGCTCTTCGCGGCCTCCACGTTGGTGACCGGGGTGACTCCGTGACGGGCGCGGAGTTCCTCGGCGCGCTCGGGGCGGCGGGCGGTGACCAGGAGGTCGGAGGGGGCCCAGCCGGCCCGGATCACTCCGCTGAGCAGGGCTTCGCCGATCTTGCCGGTGCCGAGGACTGCGACTTTCTGGCTCATGGGGTTCATCCTCGCACCGGCGGTCGGGCGCACGGCGGGTTGTCCGGCAGGCGGGACGTCCGGGGTGGCCGGTGGCGGGCCGAGTGGGTCAGGGCTTGGTGGCGACGAGGAGGAGGACGTCGTAGGTCTCCTCGACGATGCCGTCGGGGAAGACCTCCAGCAGGTGGTCGCGCTCCTGGGTGAAGAAGGCGGTGCGGCGGTCCTCGGGGCAGACCAGGAAGAACGAGTGGCTGCCGATGTTGGCGAGGTGGGCGTCGACGGGGATCCGGCGGCTCCAGCGCAGCTCGCGGCGGGTGAAGTCGAGGCGGCCTGTGGGGTCGGCCAGTTCGGTGCGGGCGGCCCGCTGCTTCTCGGCGGGGATGTCGATGCCGAAGAAGCGGCCGGCGCGGCGGGCGGCCTCGGCGATCCAGTCGATGTCGAGGGCGTTCGTGTTCCACCACAGGGCGAGGGCGCCGCCGGGGCGCAGCACGCGCAGGGCTTCCGGGACGGAGCTGTGCGGGTCTGTCCAGTGCCAGGCCTGGGCGTAGGTGAGGAGGTCGGTGGAGTCGTCGGCGAGGGGGAGCGCGTTGCCGTCGCCGCGTACGAGGGGGATGCCGGGGTGGCCGGCGCGGAACTGGGCGGCCATGCCGTCGCCGGGTTCGACGGCCAGGACCCGGGCGCCGCGTTCGTGCAGCAGGGCGGTGGAGATGCCCGTGCCGGCGCCGATGTCCGCGACGCGCGTGCCGGTGAGCGGGCGGCCGGTGAGGTCTTCGATCGTGTCGAGGAGGGCGGCCGGGTAGGAGGGCCGGTGGGCGGCGTACTGGGCGGCGGCCGCGTCGAAGGAGCGGGCTCGGGCGGCGTGGTCGGCGGCGCCCTGGGCGGGCGAGGCGGGGGCGGTCATGGGCCCATGCTCGTGCAGGGTGCCGCCGGATGGGCGGGATTTCGCGCACCTGGTGTCCCGTGCGGGCCGGGGCGGGCCCCGGCGTGGGTCAGGAGCGGCGGCGCTTCTTGGAGGGGTTGCCGGAGCGGCGGGTGGTGCGGCGTGCGAACTGTTCGCGGGCCTCTTCGTACTCCTGGCGGTGCAGTTTCTCGCCGGGTGCCTCGGTGAGGGAGCGGAAGAAGTAGGCGAGGAGGGTGCCGATGAAGCCGATGGCGAGCAGGCCGCGCAGGGAGGACTGGCGCTCGGGGTCGGGGCGCTTGGTGAAGCCGCCCCAGGTGTGGCCGAAGGCGAGGGCGCTGCACACGGCGAACATGACGACGACCAGGAGGGTGACGAAGGCACCCGAGTTCGCGATCTGGATGCCTTCGAAGGCGAAGCGGAGGACGAAGCAGGCCGCGGCTGCCGCCAGGAGGGAGCCGACGGCGACGCCGGCGCGGCGCAGCGCGTAGCCGTTGTCGTGGTGCACCCAGGTCGTGCCGAAGAAGCGCAGGGGCTCGGGGCGGGGGCCGGTGGCCGTGGAGCCCGCGGGGGTGGCCGGGGTGCCGTTCTCGTCGCTCACGCAACCGATTATGGCGCCCTGGGGCCCGCGGGCTCGGGGCGGGTTCAGGCGCAGCGCGGGGCGACGTAGCCGTCGGCGCCGGTGTAGATGTAGGCGTCGGAGACGTATTCGCCGTTGTCGATGTTGTCCCAGATGCTCGACGTGCCGTAGGGGCCGGTGACCTTGGTGCCGGGCGACTGGCAGTAGATCGGGACCTTGGCTCCGGCGGGCAGGGCCCGCACGATCGGGTATCCGGTGCCGGGGCCGCTGCGGACGTTGAGGCTGACGCCCGGGGCGACCGAGTAGTAGCGCAGGGCCGCGGCCCGGGCCGTGGCGCCCTGCTCGTCGTCTCCGCCTGTCGTCTGCTCGACGTGGTCGACGGACATGGAAGGACTCCCCCCGTTGTGCCCCATGACGTTCATGGGGGCGCGTTGATTCCCCTGAAGCGCGCGATGGAACACGTGTGCGCGACTCGCACGCGAACGCTAGCAACCCTCCTCGGTTCCCTTCGAGTCATCGACTAGGGTCGGTGCGTCGCGCGCGCGGGACGAACAGCACGGGGGTGGTCCATGACGCCACAGCGCAACATCGGAGCGGGCGCGGAAGCGGAACTTCCGGAGTACGCCGGGCACTATCGGCTGGAGTCCCGGCTCGGCTCCGGTGGCATGGGGGTCGTGCACCTGGCCCGCAGTACGTCGGGGCTGAAGCTCGCGGTCAAGGTCGTGCACGCGGAGTTCGCCAGGGATCCGGAGTTCAGAGGGCGTTTCCGGCAGGAGGTGGCGGCGGCCCGCAGGGTCAGCGGCGCCTTCACCGCGCCGGTGGTCGACGCCGACCCGGAGGCCGGGCGGCCGTGGATGGCCACCTTGTTCATCCCGGGGCCCACGCTCGCCGAGGAGGTGAAGCGGAACGGTCCGATGGCACCGGCGCAGTTGCGGCGGCTGATGGCCGGTCTCGCCGAGGCGCTGCGCGACATCCATCGGGTGGGCGTCGTCCACCGTGATCTCAAGCCGAGCAACGTCCTGCTCGCCGGGGACGGGCCGAAGGTCATCGACTTCGGCATCTCGCGGCCGAAGGACAGCGAGCTGCGGACCGAGACCGGCAAGTTGATAGGCACGCCGCCGTTCATGGCGCCCGAGCAGTTCCGGCGCCCGCGGGAGGTCGGTCCGGCCGCCGACATCTTCACGCTCGGGTCGGTGCTGGTGCACGCGTCGACGGGGCGTGGTCCGTTCGACTCGGACAGCCCGTACGTGGTGGCGTACCAGGTCGTGCATGACGAGCCGGATCTGAGCGGCGTACCGGAGGATCTGGCTCCGCTGGTGCTGCGCTGTCTGGCGAAGGAGCCGGAGGACCGGCCGACCCCGGACGAGTTGATGCGGGAGCTGCGGTCGGTGGCGGCCTCGTACGACACCCAGTTGTTCATACCGCCGCAGCGGACGGGCGCGGCGGAGGCACCGGCACCAGCACCAGCACCGGCGGAGCCCGGCACCGGGGAGGCGGAGTCCGGCGGCGGGGACGCGGAGTCCCGCGGCGGGCAGCCGGTGCGGCGCGCGGGCCGGCGTCCGGGGCGGCGGCTGGGCAGGCGGCTGGCGCTGGCGGCGGGGGTGTGCGGGCTGGTCGTGGGCGGGACGCTCGCGTCGGTGGAGGCGTTCGGCGGCGGGACGCCGCAGCGGGACGAGGGGGCGCGGACCGCCTCGGCCGCGTTCAGCGGGTGGCAGGCACGGCCGGTGCCGGGGGGCGGTGGCGCGCCGCACTGCGCCGCCGCGCCCGGGCGGCTCGTCTGTGCCGGGCCGCGGCTGGTCTTCGCCCTCGATCCGGCGGACGGCAAGGTGCTGTGGCGGCGCCCCGTGGCGGTGGCGCCGGCCAGTGGTGCCCCGCTGATGTCGGGGGGCCTCGTGCTGCCGCCGGCCGGCGGGGACGGCGTTCTGCGGGCGCTGGATCCCCGTTCGGGGCAGGTGCGCTGGCAGCGTGACGTATCGGCGTACGAGGCGATGCGGTGCGCCGGGGACATGCTGCTGCTCACCGGGGCGGACGGCGTGGTGACCGGGGTGGACGGCCGGTCGGGCGGGACGCGGTGGCGGCGGCGCGTGCCCGGCCTGGGCGAGCCGTACTTCACGGCGTTCGCCGGTGATCCGCTGGCGTACGCGACGAGCCCTTCGGGCGACGGGAAGGGCACGCGGGTGACGGCCGTCGATCCGCGCACGGGTGCCGTGCGCTGGCAGGCGCGGCTGGAGGGGACGCTGCGGCCCTTCGGCTCGGCCGGCGGGTCCCTGTTCCTCCAGTCCGTGGACGGGGTCTACGGCGACACGCGCGCGGTGGTCCGCTACTCCCCCGGTGCCGGTGCCGTGCGCCGGGTGGCGCTGGGGGTGCCGCTCCAGCAGGCGCATGCCACGGTCCGCGGTGAGGTGGTCCACCTGATGTCCGCCGGTGGTTCGCTGACGGCCGTCGACATGGCCGCGGGCCGGCAGCTGTGGTCCCTGGAGACGTCGGTGAGCCGCGGTTCGGCGCCGGTGGCCGACGCGCGGTACGTGTACGTCCTGTCGGCGGACGGGCGGCTGCTGGCCGTGGACGCGGGCCGGGGTGTGCTGGTGGGTCAGACGGTGGCGCGGCTGGGTGCGGGCGCGGACCGGGTCGCCGCCTCGGTCCCGCAGCCGGTGCCGGCCGCCGGTCATGTCTACGCGGGTGCCCCCGACGGCTCCGTCTTCGCCGTGGACGCGCGCGACCCGTCCGCCTGGTGACGCGCGAAGGGGCCGCTCCCGGTGGGAGCGGCCCCTCGTGCAGGTCGGCGGATCGGCGGATCAGCCCAGCTTGGAGACGTCGCGGACGGCGCCCTTGTCCGCGCTGGTGGCCATCGCGGCGTAGGCGCGCAGGGCCGCCGAGACCTTGCGGTCGCGGTCCTTGGGGGCGTACGCGCCGTTCAGGGCCTGCTCGCGGCGGGACAGCTCCTCCTCGTCCACCAGGAGTTCGATGGAGCGGTTCGGGATGTCGATGCGGATGCGGTCGCCGTTCTCGACGAGGGCGATGGTGCCTCCGGAGGCCGCCTCGGGCGAGGCGTGGCCGATGGACAGGCCCGAGGTGCCGCCGGAGAAGCGGCCGTCCGTGATCAGCGCGCAGCTCTTGCCGAGGCCGCGGCCCTTCAGGTACGAGGTCGGGTAGAGCATCTCCTGCATGCCGGGGCCGCCCTTGGGGCCCTCGTAGCGGATGACGACGACGTCGCCCTCCTCGACCTGCTGGGTGAGGATCTTCTGGACGGCCTCCTCCTGCGACTCGCAGACGACGGCCGGGCCCTCGAAGGTCCAGATGGACTCGTCGACACCGGCGGTCTTCACCACGCAGCCGTCCACGGCGAGGTTGCCCTTGAGGACCGCGAGGCCGCCGTCCTTGGAGTAGGCGTGCTCGATGGAGCGGATGCAGCCGCCCTCGGCGTCGGTGTCCAGGGCCTCCCAGCGCTCGGACTGGGAGAAGGCCTCGGCGGAGCGGACGCAGCCGGGGGCCGCGTGCCACAGCTCGACGGCCTCGGGGGACGGGGAGCCGCCGCGGACGTCCCAGGTCTTGAGCCAGTCCGCCAGGGAGGGGCTGTGCACGGAGTGCACGTCCTCGTTGAGCAGGCCGGCCCGGTGCAGTTCGCCGAGGAGGGCGGGGATGCCGCCGGCGCGGTGCACGTCCTCCATGTAGTACGTGCGGTCCTTGGCGATGTTCGGGGCGACCTTGGCCAGGCAGGGGACGCGGCGGGAGACTGCGTCGATCTCGGTCAGGCCGAAGGGGACGCCGGCCTCCTGGGCGGCGGCCAGCAGGTGCAGGATCGTGTTGGTCGAGCCGCCCATCGCGATGTCCAGGGCCATGGCGTTCTCGAAGGCCGCGAAGGTGGCGATGTTGCGCGGCAGGACCGTGTCGTCGTCCTGCTCGTAGTGGCGGCGGGTGATGTCCATGACCGTGCGGGCCGCGTTCTCGTAGAGGGTGCGGCGGGCGGTGTGGGTGGCGAGGACCGAGCCGTTGCCGGGCAGGGAGAGGCCGATGGCCTCGGTGAGGCAGTTCATCGAGTTGGCGGTGAACATGCCGGAGCAGCTGCCGCAGGTCGGACAGGCGTTCTCCTCGATGCGGAGCATGTCCTCGTCGGAGACCTTGTCGTTGGCGGCCTCGGACATCGCGTCGATCAGGTCGAGCGTGCGCACGGTGCCGTCGACCAGCGTGGCGCGGCCGGCCTCCATGGGCCCGCCGGAGACGAAGACCGTCGGGATGTTCAGGCGCAGGGCGGCCATCAGCATGCCGGGGGTGATCTTGTCGCAGTTGGAGATGCAGACCAGGGCGTCGGCGCAGTGCGCCTCGACCATGTACTCGACGCTGTCGGCGATCAGGTCCCGCGAGGGCAGCGAGTAGAGCATGCCGCCGTGGCCCATCGCGATGCCGTCGTCGACGGCGATGGTGTTGAACTCGCGCGGGATGCCGCCCGCCTCGCGGACCGCCTCGCTGACGATCCGGCCGACCGGCGACAGGTGGGTGTGGCCGGGCACGAACTCGGTGAAGCTGTTGGCGATCGCGATGATCGGCTTCCGGCCGATGTCCGCGCCGGGTACACCGGAGGCACGCATAAGGGCGCGGGCGCCCGCCATGTTGCGGCCGTGGGTGACTGTGCGGGACCTCAGCTCGGGCATCGTCGCTCGCTCCTTCGGAGAGTTCTGACTGAGTCGAGCGTACGCCGGTCATCCAGGGTGCGGGACGCGGTGTCCGCGATACGGGACGGATGTCTCGGGGTGCGGGGGCGTACGCGGGGGCTTGGGTGCGTGCGTGCTTGGGGGGCGTGGGGCAGGCGGGTGAGGCGTGAGGAGCGCGGGTGCGCGGCGCGACGGAGGGGCGGCGGGTCGGGCGTGCGGCGCCGCCGGGTCAGCGTCGGGACACCCCCGCCGTCGACGCCAGGTGGAGCCGGGCGAAGGCGAGTGCCTCGGCGAGGTCCGCCTCGCGCTCGGCGCCGGACATGGCGCGGCGGGTGTTGACCTCGATGACGACATGACCGTCGAAACCGGAGCCCGCCAGCCGTTCCAGCAGCTCGGCGCAGGGCTGTCCGCCGCGTCCGGGCACCAGGTGCTCGTCCTTCGCCGAGCCCTTGCCGTCGGCGAGGTGGACGTGGCCGAGGCGGTCGCCCATGCGGTCCACCATCCCGAGCGCGTCGGTACGGGCCGTCGCCGCGTGGCTGAGATCGATCGTGAAGTGCCGGTAGTCGTCCTTGGTGACGTCCCAGTCGGGGGCGTAGGCGAGCATCTCGCGGTCGCGGTAGCGCCAGGGGTACATGTTCTCCACGGCGAAGCGCACATCGGTCTCGTCCGCCATCCGCCAGATTCCACTGACGAAGTCGCGGGCGTACTGGCGCTGCCAGCGGAACGGCGGGTGCACGACGACCGTGCTCGCGCCGAGCTTCTCCGCCGCCGCCCGGGCACGCTGGAGCTTGACCCAGGGGTCGGTGGACCACACCCGCTGCGTGATCAGCAGACACGGGGCGTGCACGGCCAGGATCGGTATCCCGTGGTGGTCGCTGAGCCTGCGCAGCGCGTCGATGTCCTGGCTGACCGGGTCGGTCCACACCATGACCTCGACGCCGTCGTAACCGAGGCGCGCGGCGATCTCGAAGGCCGTCGCCGTGGACTCCGGATACACGGAGGCCGTCGACAGGGCGACCTTCGCATTCGGGATGCGCACGACGGGTTCCACCACGGATGACAGGTTACGGGGTGCGCCGGCGATCCCGGCGTGAGCCGGCTCACCGCGACCGGTTCGGGGCCCCGCGCCCGTGTTCCCGGCGCGCGCCCCGCGACCTGCGCCGAAGCGCCGGTGACCTGCGCCCGCGACGGCGGCGCTGCCCGGTGTCCGAGGAAGGGCCGGTGAGCAGGCTCACGCGGCCGTGCCCCGCTGCGGCCGTGCCCCGCTGGTGCCGGTCACAGCACTAGGCCGTACCCATGTGGTCCAGGCGCCGCAGGATCACTCCCTCGCGCAGGGCCCAGGGACAGATCTCCAGGCGTTCCACCCCGAAGAGGTCCATCGCGCCCTCGGCGACCAGCGCCCCGGCCAGGAGCTGGCTCGCACGGCCGTCGGAGACGCCGGGCAGTTCGGCGCGCTCGTCGGTCGTCATCGCCGCGAGACGCGGCACCCACGCCTCCAGCGACTCGCGTTTCAGCTCGCGCTGCACGTACAGGCCCTCGGCGGAGCGCGCGGCCCCGGCGATGCGGGCGAGCTGCCGGAACGTCTTGGAGGTGGCGACCACGTGATCGGGGGCGCCGAAGCGGCTGAACTCGCCGACCGTCCGCGCGATCTGTGCACGCACGTGGCGGCGCAGCGCCCTGACGGCCTCCGGGTCGGGCGGGTCACCGGGCAGCCAGCCGGCGGTGAGCCGTCCCGCGCCCAGCGGCAGGGACGCGGCGGCATCGGGTTCCTCGTCGATGCCGTAGGCGACCTCCAGAGAGCCGCCGCCGATGTCCAGCACGAGCAGTTTCCCGGCGGACCAGCCGAACCAGCGGCGGGCGGCGAGGAAGGTGAGGCGGGCCTCCTCCGCCCCGCTGAGCACCTGGAGGCGGACGCCGGTTCCGGCCTGCACGCGCGCGAGGACGTCGTCGGCGTTGCCCGCCTCGCGCACGGCGGAGGTCGCGAACGGCAGCAGGTCCTCCACGCCCTTGTCCTCGGCGGCCTGGATCGCGTCCTGGACCACCGTGATCAGCCGGTCGACCCCCTCGGAGCCGATCGCGCCGTCCTCGTCGAGGAGCTGGGCGAGGCGCAGCTCCACCTTGTGCGAGTGCGCGGGCAGCGGGCGGGCACCGGGGTGCGCGTCGACCACCAGCAGATGCACCGTGTTCGAACCCACGTCGAGGACACCGAGTCTCATGTACGGAACGCTACTGCCCCCTGGGCCGGGGCGGCACGGGTCCGGCGCCCGCCCGGCACACGGTGGGGCGACTTACCCTGGACGCGTGTCAAAGACGAAGAAGGCGAAGACCGGTGCATCGGCGGCCTCGGAGCCGGACGAGAAGCGGCTGGACTTCGCGCGCGCGTGGGTGGAGTTCCCGGACCCTGCGGACGACGAGCAGGTCTTCCGCTGCGATCTGACGTGGCTGACCTCCCGCTGGACCTGCATCTTCGGCAGCGGCTGCCAGGGCATCCAGGCGGGCCGCGCGGACGACGGGTGCTGCACGCTGGGCGCGCACTTCTCCGACGAGGAGGACGAGCAGCGGGTCGCCGCTCACGTGGCCAGGCTCACCCCGGACATCTGGCAGAACCACGCCGAGGGCATGGAGAACGGCTGGGTGTCCGAGGACGAGGAGGGATCGCGGCAGACCCGTCCTTTCCAGGGCTCCTGCATCTTCCAGAACCGGCCCGGGTTCTCCGGCGGCATGGGCTGCTCGCTGCACATCCTGGCGCTCCGGGAGGGCCGTGAGCCGCTGGAGACCAAGCCGGACGTGTGCTGGCAGCTGCCGATCCGGCGAACCTTCGAGTGGATCGACCGCCCCGACGACACCCGCGTGCTCCAGGTGTCGATCGGGGAGTACGACCGCCGGGGCTGGGGTCCGGGGGGTCACGACCTGCACTGGTGGTGCACCTCGGCCACGTCGGCGCACGGCGCGGGCGACCCGGTGTACGTCTCCTACCGGGCCGAGCTGACCGAGCTGATGGGCAAGGAGGGCTACGACCGGCTGGTCGAGCTGTGCGAGGAGCGTCTCGCCTCCGGGCTGCCGCTGCTCGCCGCGCACCCGGCGGATCCGGCGAGCCCGGCGGGTCCGGCCGACCGGGCCTGAGGGGGAGCGACCGGGCCCCCGGGGGGCGGCAGCGCTCCGACCTCAGCCCACCCACCGGGTCCCCGGGGGGGCGGCAGCGCTCCGACCTCAGCCCACCCCCCCTCGTGGCCGGCCCTCAGCTCCCGGTGGGGCTCGGGGTTCCGCTGCCGCCGGAGGGCGGCGGTGAGCCGCCCGGGTCGGACGGGGACGTCCCGGTGGGCGTCGGGGTCGGGCCGGTGGACGGCGGCTCGGTCGGGGGTGTGCCGGACGGCTGCGTGGGGGTCGGGGTGGGCGAGCGCGGGTCGCCGGTCGGTGTCGGGTCCGCCGGGCGCGTGGGACGGGGGACGGACGGGCTGGGCGCCCGGCCCTGGCCGTCGATGGAGACCACCGCTCCGGCCGGCGCGATCGCCACCCGTGCGCTCCAGGGACCGGACGGCTCGCGGAGCTGGTCGACGTACACCTTGATCGTCACCGACTCGCCCGGCTCCAGGGTGCCCGCGGAGCGGCTGAGGTAGAGCCAGGGCGCTCCCGTGGACGCGGACCAGTGGACCGGCTCGGCACCGGACGCCGTGAGCGTGACGAGGGTGGTGTCGCCGGTGCCGGTGGCGGTCACCGTCAGCCGGCCGCCCGCGCGGCCGGCCCCCGCGGCGCCGAGGACCTCCACCGAGACGTCCGGTGCGGCGCCCTGGTCGGTACGGGCACCGGGGCCGGTGCCCGTGTCGCCGGTGTTCTCGTAGCCGCCGCTCTCCTCGCCGACCAGCGCTCCGGAGTCGTGTCCCTCACGCGCGGTGGCGGAGGGACCGCCCTGCCCCTCGCCGGTCGGTGTGCTCCGGTAGGCGGCCCACAGGGCCAGTACGGGAGCGGCGACCACGGTGGCGACGACCGTCGTCGTGACGGCACGCGCGCGTAGACGGTCCCTGCGGGCCGCGCGGTCCTTGGGGTCCATCGGGAATCCCCGCCGGTCCAGGCGCGGGACGGTGCCCCGCGCGCGCGAGGGGTGCGCCATGGCCAGGGCCACCGCCGTGCGGGGCGCCGGCAGGACGGGCAGTTCCGCGGGGGTCACACAGGCGCCGGGCCAGCGGGCCGGGTGCGCGCGCTCGGCGGTGCGGCGGCAGCGCGGGCAGTCGTCGACGTGCCGGACGAGTTCGCGGCGCAGCGCCGTGCCGAGCACGAACCCGCCGTCACCGGTGAGGGCGGCCACACCCGGGCAGCCGCCCGCCTCGGCGACGGCGAGCGCGGCGCGGGTGCGCTCCACCTCGCAGGCGGCGGCGGCGAGCAGTTCCCGGGCGGCGGCGAGGCTCATGCCGAGCACGGCGGCGACCTCGTGGCCGGCGAGGTGGTGGCGGACGGCGAGTTCGAGCGCCTCGCGCTGCTCCGGGGTGGTGCCGGCGGCCTCCGGCCAGGCCAGCAGGGCGAGTTCGCGGCGGCGGCGCTCCTGGACGTCCTCGGGGACGGACGGGACGGTGGCGGGCTCCGCGCGCCGCCGGGAACCGCCGTGGCGGCCCCCGGCGTGCGTGGCCTGACGTTTCTGCTTGGCCTCGGCCAGCTCCCGCAGACAGGCCCAGCGGGCCAGCGCGTACAGCCAGGCCCTGCGCTCACCCGCGCTCTGCGGCACGCGCGGCGCACGCCGCTCGGCGAACGCGAGCGCGTCGCCGAGGGCGGTGGTCGCCGCGTCGTGGTCGCACAGCACGGCCAGGCAGTAGGTGAACAGGCCGTCGAGGTAGGGCTCGTAGGCGCCGGGCGGGTGCTGCGCCAGGGTGCGTGCGGCAGCACGGTCGCGCGCCTCGCGGTGCGCCCGGTACTCACCGGTCGCACGCGTCGTACGGTCCGTACGGGTCGAGGTCTCCGGGCTGCTGCTCATCACCTGTGCGACCGTAGGCGGCGGAGGTTCGTCCGTTCTTCCCCGTTGCGCACTTTTAATCCATACGGGTGAAACGATCCCTCATACGGGGACGGGAGGGGGTGCTCCCCTCCTTCGGGCACGCTCGTTCGATGCCGTTCGAGTCCCTGAGGGGCGGGCCGGCCGCCGCGCTTCCGGCGTTGTCAGTGCCGCCGGTTACGGTTTCGTGCATGGCTGCCCGTACGAAGACCACCAAGGACCGCCCGTCCTACCGCTGCACCGAATGCGGCTGGCAGACGGCCAAGTGGCTCGGCCGCTGCCCCGAGTGCCAGGCCTGGGGCACGGTCGAGGAGTACGGCACGCCCGCGGTCCGCACGACGGCTCCGGGCCGCGTCACCAGCTCCGCCCTGCCCATCGGCCAGGTCGACGGGCGCCAGGCGACCGCCCGCTCGACCGGTGTGCCCGAGCTGGACCGCGTGCTGGGCGGCGGGCTGGTCCCCGGCGCCGTCGTCCTGCTCGCCGGTGAGCCCGGCGTCGGCAAGTCCACGCTGCTGCTGGACGTGGCCGCCAAGGCGGCGAGCGACGAGCACCGCACGCTGTACGTCACGGGTGAGGAGTCCGCGAGCCAGGTCCGGCTGCGCGCCGACCGCATCGGCGCCCTGGACGACCACCTCTACCTCGCCGCCGAGACCGATCTGGCCGCCGTCCTCGGGCACTTGGACGCGGTGAAGCCCTCGCTGCTGATCCTCGACTCGGTGCAGACGGTGGCCTCCCCCGAGATCGACGGCGCGCCCGGCGGCATGGCGCAGGTGCGCGAGGTGGCCGGGGCGCTGATCCGCGCCTCCAAGGAGCGCGGTATGTCCACTCTGCTGGTGGGCCATGTCACCAAGGACGGCGCGATCGCGGGCCCGCGCCTGCTGGAGCACCTGGTGGACGTGGTGCTCCACTTCGAGGGCGACCGGCACGCGCGCCTGCGCCTGGTCCGCGGCGTCAAGAACCGCTACGGCGCCACCGACGAGGTGGGTTGCTTCGAGCTGCACGACGAGGGCATCACGGGCCTGGCCGACCCCAGCGGCCTGTTCCTGACCCGCCGCGCCGAGCCGGTGCCCGGCACCTGCCTGACCGTGACCCTGGAGGGCCGCCGCCCGCTGGTCGCCGAGGTGCAGGCGCTCACGGTGGACTCCCAGATCCCCTCGCCACGGCGTACGACGTCGGGCCTGGAGACCTCCCGGGTGTCGATGATGCTGGCCGTGCTGGAGCAGCGCGGCCGGATCAGCGCGCTGGGCAAGCGGGACATCTACTCGGCGACGGTCGGCGGGGTGAAGCTGTCCGAGCCCGCCGCCGACCTCGCGATCGCGCTCGCGCTGGCCTCGGCGGCGAGCGACACCCCGTTGCCGAAGAACCTCGTGGCGATCGGCGAGGTGGGCCTGGCGGGCGAGGTCAGACGGGTCACGGGCGTGCAGCGCCGGCTCTCGGAGGCGCACCGCCTGGGGTTCACGCACGCCCTGGTGCCGGGCGACCCGGGCAAGGTCCCGGCCGGGATGAAGGTCCTGGAAGTGGCCGACATGGGGGACGCGCTGCGGGTCCTGCCGCGCTCGCGTCGCCGAGAGGCCCCGCGGGAGCAGGAGGACCGCCGGTAGACTTTGCCCTGGTCCCGCCCGTCCGTACGAACCCAGTGTGCGAAACGGGAGCGCCAGAAGAACCTGCGACCGGAGGAGTGCAGTGGCAGCCAACGACCGGGCAGCAGCTCCCGGAAAGTCCGGTGGGAGCTCCGGCGCCGATGGCCTGATGCGCGCCTCACTGAGCGCCGTGGCACCCGGCACGGCCCTGCGGGACGGACTGGAGCGGGTGCTCCGCGGCAACACCGGCGGGCTGATCGTGCTGGGCTCCGACAAGACCGTGGAGACGATGTGCACGGGCGGCTTCGTCCTGGACGTCGAGTTCACGGCGACGCGGCTGCGGGAGCTGTGCAAGCTGGACGGCGGCATCGTGCTGTCCTCGGACCTGTCGAAGATCCTGCGGGCGGGCGTGCAGCTGGTGCCGGACCCGACGATCCCGACGGAGGAGACCGGCACCCGGCACCGAACGGCGGACCGGGTCAGCAAGCAGGTCGGCTTCCCGGTGGTCTCCGTCTCCCAGTCGATGCGGCTGATCGCCCTCTACGTCGACGGGCAGCGCCGGGTCCTGGAGGACTCCGCGGCGATCCTCTCCCGCGCCAACCAGGCCCTGGCGACCCTGGAGCGCTACAAGCTGCGCCTGGACGAGGTCGCGGGCACGCTGTCGGCGCTGGAGATCGAGGACCTGGTGACGGTCCGGGACGTCTCGGCGGTCGCCCAGCGCCTGGAGATGGTGCGCCGCATCGCCACCGAGATCGCCGAGTACGTGGTGGAGCTCGGCACCGACGGCCGTCTCCTCGCGCTCCAGCTGGACGAGTTGATCGCGGGCGTGGAGCCCGAGCGCGAACTGGTCGTCCGGGACTACGTCCCCGAGCCCACGGCCAAGCGTTCCCGCACGGTCGAGGAGGCCCTGGCCGAGCTGGACAAGCTCTCGCACGCGGAGTTGCTGGAGATGTCCACCGTGGCCCGCGCGCTGGGCTACACCGGCTCGCCCGAGACCCTCGACTCGGCGGTCTCCCCGCGCGGCTTCCGCCTGCTGGCCAAGGTCCCGCGGCTGCCCGGTGCCATCATCGACCGCCTGGTCGAGCACTTCGGCGGCCTGCAGAAGCTGCTCGCGGCCAGCGTCGACGACCTCCAGACGGTGGACGGCGTGGGCGAGGCCCGTGCCCGCAGCGTCCGCGAGGGCCTGTCCCGGCTGGCGGAGTCGTCGATCCTGGAGCGGTACGTCTAGTGCTGTGACCGGGATGGTTCACCGTGATCGGAAGGCGGCTCGCGGGACGAGCGCACGCGAAACGGCTGGTATTACTGGGGCATGCAGGAAGAGATTGCACGCTCCGCGATCGACACGTTCATCTCCGCGTTCAACGCCTCGGACGACAGCTATGTGACTGCCCTGCTCTCTCAGGCCCTGACCTCAGACGTGGTCTTCTGGGGGCCGTTGGGTCGCAGCGAAGGAATCGCGGCGGTCGAGCGGTTCGTGCTGGACATCCGGCGTCACCCGGCGGGTGCCGGCACGATGGTGCGCTGCTCAGCGGTGGACATGCCTGACGAATGGGCCCGGTACCAGTGGGTCTTCACCACGCCGGATGGAGGCCCCCGCCTGGCGGGAACGGACGTCGTCCATCTGCGGCGGAGCCTCATCGACCAGGTCATCGTCTTTGCGGGGGACATCGAACCGTCCGCCTCCTGAGTCATCCTTCTGCCGCTGTCCTTCCCCTGAACTTGCCCCCTTCGGCGCTCGGGGGCTGCGGTTCGCGGTTGGTCAGGCCGCGGTGTCGAGGGGGCGTCCGCCCCAGCAGAGGCCCTTCTCGCTGCGGACGCGGGCGCGTTCCTTGCGGTGGGCGGTGAGTACGTCGGGGTGGCAGGGCGTTGGTATTGCACCAGCGCAGGTAGCGGTGCAGTGCCTGGGTTTGCGCGGGGTGGCTGCGGTGGTGGGAATCGGCCAGGGTGAACTGCCGCAGCGGGCCCTTGTGACGTCGGTTGACGCCCCACCGGCGGTCGTCGCCCCCGGAGCAGCAGCCGTGGAAGTAGGGGACGCCGTGAGTGCGGCGGTAGGTCGCCGGCAGCCGGTTCGGCTTGCCCTGTTTCGCCCAGCAGGGGCCCGCAGTGGGCCGGAATCCCCAGGGGCCCGAACTCGTCGAAGGCGAAGACCCGGTCCGGGAAGCGGTCCACAGCGGGCTCCTGCTCAATCCGGTCGGGCTTGGCGTCGCGATCAGGGCGGGCGACTCCTTCCAGGTCTTGGTGCGCTGGAAGGTGATGCCGCGGCGCCGGAGCAGGCACCGTGAGGCTTCACGGCCGATGCGGCCGTGTGCTTTCCGCAGGTAGGCGGCGAGTTTGCGGATCGACCAGCGGGTGCAGGGTGGCCGAGCTTGTGGGGCGGGTGGTGGCCGTCTGGATGACGAAGTCTTCCTCGTCAGGGCTGAGTAGGCGGGGACGGCCTCCCGCCCAGCGAGGGATCCCAGGCCGTGGCCGTAGCGGCCCGCCGGCGCTGAGGGCGGTGCCCGCCCGTACCGGCGCCGGTACGGCTCAGTCCGCCGACAGCACGAACGACGTCTGCAGCTTCCCGTACCCCGGCACCTTCGCCTCCACCAGGTACGTCTTGCCCAGCCCGGCGGAGCCCGCGGGCGGGGTCGCGCACCGGGGGGCGCTCGGCTTGCGGTCCCAGCGCACGGTGGAGGTGATGCCGCTGCCGGCCGGCACCCGGTAGAGCAGGCTCCCGGCCGTCTTCGGGCAGTCGGCGGACGACCAGTAGGAGCCGCTGCTGTCGGCCTGGCTGACCGTCACCACCGCGCTCTTCGGCCCCAGGTCCACCTTGCAGTCGGTGCCGGAGGAATTCTTCGCGACCAGCTCGAAGGTGGGCGTCTCGCCGGGGGCGTAGGTGTTGCGCACGCTGCGCAGGCTCAGCCTCACCGCCGTGGGCGTGCAGTCGGGAAGCGTGCTCCCGGCCGGCAGCGCCGCGCCCGTGCCGCCGCCCTTGGCGTCGTCGCCCGCACCACCGGCGGACCCCCCGGACGAAGCGCCGGAGCCGCCCGCGCCCGAACCTCCGGAGCCGCCGCTGCCGCCCGCCGAGGACCCGGACCCGGCCGAGTCACCGCCGCCGGACTCGTCGCGTCCGCCGGGATGTTGGCTGATCGCGGGACCGGATTCGGAGGGGCCGGGGCCGATGGTGGACGGGGTGGGATTCTTGCCGCCCGCGGCGCCCCCGGTGTCCTTGTGGCCCCCGCCGCCGCCCGAGGTGGCGATCCAGATGCCCAGCAGGGCCAACACGGCCACCAAGGACAGCAGTACGACCCTCCGTCGCCAGTAGATGGAGGAGGGAAGCGGCCCGACCGGATTGCGCAGAGATCCCACGCCCAAACTGTACGAGAGATCGTGGCCTTCGCCCGCCCCACCCGCCGCGCCGCCCACAACTTTTCCGGATCATCATTCCGGCAACGCCCCTGCCGCCGACCTGCCTTGCCGGGCCGGTGACGACGGAGCGACGGTCGGTGACGAAACGGCCCGCGCCGGGTCACACGCCCGTCCGCCGCCACGTGGCAGGATCGGAAACGTCATGACTGCGCCCACACTGCCCCCACACAGCAGCCCCACAGCCCCGGCCCCCGCCCCCGAGACCACCGCCCGGACCGAGACCGAGACCGGCACGGCCACCGCCACGGCGGCCCCCGACACCACCGCCGCGCACCCGGCCACCGGCACGCTCACCACCCCCGGCACCACCGCGCACCCGACCGACGAGTCCGCCGCAGAGCACCTCCCCGAGTCCGCCGACGAGTCCGCCGACGAACCCCCCACCGAGCGCGCCGCCGAGTCCGCAGACTCCCCCCGGCTCGGCGAGACCCTGCACACCCAGGTCATCACCTGGTTCGACGGCAACGCCCGCGACCTGCCCTGGCGACGCGCCGACGCCGGTGCCTGGGGCGTGATGGTCAGCGAGTTCATGCTGCAGCAGACGCCGGTGAACCGCGTGCTCCCCGTCTACGAGCAGTGGCTGGAGCGCTGGCCGCGCCCCGCCGACCTCGCCAAGGAGGCGCCCGGCGAGGCGGTCCGCGCCTGGGGCCGGCTCGGTTACCCGCGCCGCGCCCTGCGCCTGCACGGCGCCGCGGTCGCCATAACGGAACGGCACGGCGGCGACGTACCCACCGAGCACGCGCAGTTGCTGGCCCTGCCCGGCATCGGCGAGTACACGGCGGCGGCGGTCGCCTCCTTCGCGTACGGGCAGCGGCACGCCGTGCTGGACACCAACGTCCGCCGGGTCCTGGCCCGCGCGGTCACCGGAGTGCAGTACCCGCCGAACGCGACCACCGCGGCCGAACGCCGGCTGGCGCGCGCCCTGCTGCCCGAGGACGAGCGGACCGCCGCCCGCTGGGCCGCCGCCTCCATGGAACTGGGCGCACTGGTGTGCACGGCGAAGAACGAGTCGTGCCCGCGCTGTCCGATCGCCGCGCACTGCGCCTGGCGGCTGGCGGGCAAGCCGGAGCACGAGGGACCGCCGCGCCGCGGCCAGACGTACGCCGGTACGGACCGGCAGGTGCGGGGCAAGCTGCTCGCCGTGCTGCGGGAAGCGCACACGCCGGTGCCGCAGGCGGTGCTCGACCGGGTGTGGCACGAGCCGGTCCAGCGGGCCCGGGCCCTGGACGGGCTCGTCGCGGACGGTCTGGTGGAGCCGCTGCCGAGCGGCCTGTACCGGCTGCCGCTGACCTGACACCCCGTCGCCGACACCCCGTCGCCGACACCCCGTCACTTCACAGCCGCATCACAGCCTCAGGGGGCGTCGCGGGCCTCTGTGTCACAGACCCACACGCCACCCTGAGGCGCAAATCCCCCTAGAACGGGACTGATCGGAGCACCTCTTTACCCCGTTCCGCCGTCCGTTACACAACCGACGCACAGCCGAGCGCTAGCCGCAGGCTGCTTCGGACAACGCCGTGACAACCCCTCCGTACCTTCATTTCCGTGCCCGACAGGCACCGGGCGGCTGCCGACCACAGTCGCTCGCACACAGGCTCGGGGTCCGGCGGAAGACAGGCCGGAAAACGGGGAGCGGAGGCGGTTGATCATGGCGCAGAGCGAGGTGCTCGAGTTCGAGGAGTACGTGCGTACCCGGCAGGACGCGCTGCTGCGCAGTGCACGCCGGCTGGTGCCGGACCCGGTCGACGCCCAGGACCTCCTGCAGACCGCGCTCGTACGGACGTACGGCCGCTGGGACGGCATCGCCGACAAGCGGCTCGCGGACGCCTACCTGCGCCGCGTCATGATCAACACGCGTACCGAGTGGTGGCGGGCCCGGAAGCTGGAGGAGGTCCCGACCGAGCAGCTCCCGGACGCCTCGGTCGACGACTCCACCGAACAGCACGCCGACCGTGCGCTGCTCATGGACATCATGAAAGTTCTCGCTCCGAAGCAACGCAGTGTCGTCGTGCTGCGACACTGGGAGCAGATGTCCACGGAGGAGACCGCCGCGGCACTCGGCATGTCCGCGGGAACGGTCAAGAGCACGCTGCACCGGGCGCTCGCCCGGCTCCGCGAGGAGCTGGAGGCCCGCGATCTGGACGCACGCGCGCTGGAGCGTGAGGAGCGGGAGCGTTGCGCGGCCTGAGCGCCGGCCCTGAGCCCAGTGGGGCTCGAGGGACCTTCCAGGCGGTGAGCACGGCGGTGGCCGTGCTCGCCGCCCTCGCCCTTTTGGTGTCCGCCTGCGGTACGGGCGGCACCGGCGCTCGCGACGAGGGGCCCGCCGACGCCAGCTCGGTGGCGGGGACCCCGGCCGCGCCCACCCCCAGCCCCAGCGACACCCCCCGCCCGGTGGACGCGGTCCGGCTGGTCAAGGACGACCCGAAGGTCTCCCCCTCGGTCAAGCGCGGACTCAAGCCGTGCGTCGCCGACGAGTACCCTGTGGACGTGTCGTACGGCAAGCTGACCGGCAGTTCCGCGGACGACATCGTCATCAACGTGCTGACCTGCGGTGACGCCGTGGGCCTCGGCGCCTATGTGTACCGGGAGCAGGGCGGCGACCACTACGAGAACGTGTTCGCGGCCGAGGAGCCCCCGGTGTACGCCGAGATCGACCGCGGTGACCTCGTGGTGACCAAGCAGGTGTACGAGCGGGGCGATCCGGTCTCGAACCCGTCCGGCGAGGACGTCATCACCTACCGCTGGTCGGGCAGCCGCTTCACCAAGGCGTTCAGTACGCGCAACGAGTACAGCAAGGCCGTCGGAGGGGGCGCCGCGGCGTCCAAGGCCGCGGACGAGCCCGAGCCGGTACCGGAACCGCCCGACTGACCACCGGGGGGATCCGGCGGCGTGAACCGATCGGGCCCGCCCGTCCGATCCCCTGGTGAACGCGGCACCGGCCGGGTAGGCGACAGGCGGGCACGGCACCGGCGCGCCCACCACCGGCGGTGCGCGGCGCCGAGGAACGCACCACCGATCAGGCGCGTCCCCCCAGGGGGCGCACCACCTGAAGCACACGAGGACTGAGAGCACCGGGATGGCAGACCAGACCCACGTCCTGTTCGTCGAGGACGACGACGTCATCCGCGAGGCCACCCAGCTCGCGCTGGAGCGGGACGGCTTCGCGGTCACGGCGATGCCCGACGGGCTGTCCGGCCTGGAGGCGTTCCGGGCGCGACGGCCGGACATCGCACTGCTGGACGTCATGGTCCCCGGCCTCGACGGCGTCAGCCTGTGCCGCCGCATCCGCGACGAGTCGACCGTTCCGGTGATCATGCTGTCGGCGCGCGCGGACTCCATCGACGTCGTCCTCGGCCTGGAGGCGGGCGCCGACGACTACGTGACCAAGCCGTTCGACGGCGCCGTCCTCGTCGCCCGGATCCGCGCGGTGCTGCGCCGCTTCGGGCACGCCGGCGGCGACCGGGGCGAGGAGGGCGCGGCCGGCGTGGACGGCGTACTGACCTTCGGCGACCTGGAGGTCGACACCGAGGGCATGGAGGTGCGCCGGGCGGGGCGGCCGGTGGGCCTCACGCCGACCGAGATGCGGCTGCTCCTGGAGTTCTCCTCGGCGCCGGGCACGGTCCTGTCCCGGGACAAGCTCCTGGAGCGGGTCTGGGACTACGGCTGGGGCGGCGACACCCGCGTCGTCGACGTCCACGTACAGCGGCTGCGCGCCAAGATCGGCCAGGACCGCATCGAGACGGTCCGCGGCTTCGGCTACAAGCTGAAGGCCTGAGCGGGCACACATGCGGGGGACCACGCGACGCCTGCTCCCGGGGCGCCTGGAGCACGCGGACATCCGTACGGGCCTGCGGTGGAAGCTCAGCGCGGCCATCGCCCTGGTGGGCTCGCTGATCGCGATCGCGCTGAGCCTGGTCGTGCACAACGCCGCGCGGGTGTCCATGCTGGACAACGCCCGCGACCTCGCCGACTCGCGGCTCGTGTACGCCCAGCCGCTGTACGAGCGGCCCGGTCACCGGCCGACCTCGTCGATCATCAAGATCGACGATCCGCTGCTGCCCCCCGAGCTGCAGCAGAGCATCCGCGAGGGCCGACGGGCGACGTACGTGACCGACCACCGGGGCGGGGTGCCCGACATCTGGGCGGCCATGCCGATCAAGGGCGGCCACGTACTTTCTGTGCACACCCACTTCACCGACCGCAGCGCGAACATCCTCAGGGACCTCGACCAGGCCCTGGTCATCGGCTCCATCGCGGTCGTCCTCGGGGGCAGCGCGCTGGGCGTGCTCATCGGCGGCCAGCTCTCGCGCCGGCTGCGCAAGGCCTCCGCGGCCGCGAACCGGGTCGCCAACGGCGAGCCGGACGTGCGGGTCCGCGACGCCATCGGCGGTGTCGTGCGCGACGAGACCGACGACCTCGCGCGCGCGGTGGACGCGATGGCGGACACGCTGCAGCAGCGGCTGGAGGCCGAGCGGCGGGTCACCGCGGACATCGCGCACGAGCTGCGCACTCCGGTGACCGGGCTGCTGACGGCGGCCGAACTGCTGCCGCCGGGGCGCCCCACGGAACTGGTCCTGGACCGCGCGAAGGCCATGCGCACCCTGGTGGAGGACGTCCTGGAGGTGGCCCGGCTCGACGGCGCCTCCGAGCGGGCCGAACTCCAGGACATCCTGCTCGGCGAGTTCGTCGCCCGGCGGGTGGCGGCCAAGGACCCGGACGTCGAGGTACGGGTCGTGCACGAGTCGATGGTCACCACCGACCCGCGGCGGCTGGAGCGGGTGCTGTTCAACCTGATCACCAACGCGGCCCGGCACGGCAGGCCGCCGATCCAGGTGACCGTCGAGGGCCGGGTCATCCGGGTGCGGGACCACGGCCCCGGCTTCCCCGAGGCGCTGCTCGCCGAGGGCCCGAGCCGCTTCCGCACCGGCAGCGCGGACCGGGCCGGGCGCGGCCACGGCCTCGGCCTGACCATCGCCGCCGGGCAGGCCCGCGTCCTGGGCGCCCGGCTGACGTTCCGCAACGTCCGGCCCGCGGGCGCTCCCGAGCACGTCCCGGCCGAGGGCGCGGTCGCCGTCCTGTGGCTCCCGGAGCACGCGCCGACCAGCACGGGCAGCTACCCGACCCTGCCGGCCTGAGGGACCGCCCTCCCTCGGCGCGGCGGAGGCACGACGGAGGCCCCCGGCGAGAGCCGGGGGCCTCCGTGCGGTGCGGGGGGGCGCGCGGGCGCTTCCGGGGAAGCCCGGGAGCGCCGCTCTACGCCTGCGCCTCCGCCGCCTTCGCGTCGGCCGCCTTCGCGTCGGTCACCTGCGCGTCGGCCGCCTTCGCCGTGGCCGGACCTGCGCCCTTCAGCGGGACTTCCTTCACGAACACCGCGGCGACCAGGGCGACGACGCCCACCACGGAACCGAGCAGGAAGGCCGAGTGGGTTCCGGAGGACACCGCGTGCTGGTAGGCCTCGCGGATGGCGTCCGGGAGCTTGGCCAGGCTCGCCGCGTCCAGCTGCGCGGACTTCTCGGTCATCTTGGAGCCCGAGGCGCCGGCCCGCTCGGCCATGACGTCCTGGACCCGGTTGTTGAAGAGCGCGCCCATGATCGCGACGCCGAAGGACGAGCCGAGCGTACGGAAGAGGGTGGCGGACGAGGAGGCCACGCCGATGTCCTTCATCTGGACGCTGTTCTGCGCGACCAGCATGGTGATCTGCATCAGGCAGCCCATGCCCGCGCCGAGGACGGCCATGTACAGACCCGAGGTGAGCCGGCTGGTCTCCGTGTCCATCATGGACAGCAGGTACAGCCCTGCCACCATGAGGACGCTGCCGACCACCGGGAAGATCTTGTAGCGGCCGCTGTTGGTGGTGACCCGGCCCGCGATCATCGACACGACGAGCATCGCGCCGAGCATGGGCAGCAGCAGGAGGCCGGAGTTGGTCGCGGAGGCTCCCTGCACCGACTGCTGGTAGAGCGGCAGGAAGAGCACCGCGCCGAACATCACGAAGCCGGTGATGAAGCCGATGACCGACATCAGGGTGAAGTTGCGGCTGCGGAAGATGTGCAGCGGCACGATCGGCTCGGCGGCCTTGGTCTGCCAGAACACGAACCCGACGAGCGCGGCCACGCCGATCGCGGTCAGTTCCATGATCCGCGCGGACGTCCAGGCGTACTCCGTGCCGCCCCAGGTGGTGACGAGCACGATGGAGCTGATGCCGAGGGTGAGCAGCGCGGCGCCCAGGTAGTCGACGCGCGCCTGCGAGCGCTTCTTCGGCAGGTGCAGCACGGCGCTGATCGCGACGAGCGCCACCGCGCCGAGCGGCAGGTTGATGTAGAAGGCCCAGCGCCAGCCCCAGTTGTCGGTGATGGTGCCGCCGACCAGCGGGCCGCCGATCATCGCCAGCGCCATGACACCGGCCATCATGCCCTGGTACTTGCCACGCTCACGGGGCGGGATCAGGTCGCCGATGATGGCCATCACGCCGACCATCAGACCGCCGGCGCCCAGGCCCTGGAGGGCGCGGAAGCCGATCAGCTGACCCATGTCCTGCGCCATGCCGCTCAGCGCGGAACCGGCCAGGAAGATCACGATGGAGGTCATGAAGGCGCCCTTGCGCCCGTACATGTCGCCGAGCTTGCCCCACAGCGGGGTGGCCGCCGCGGTGGCCAGCGTGTAGGCGGTCACCACCCAGGACAGGTGCTGGAGCCCGCCCAGCTCGCCGACGATCGTCGGCATCGCGGTGCCCACGATCATGTTGTCGAGCATCGCGAGCATCATGGCGATCATGAGCGCGAGCAGCACGACCCGTACGCTCCTGGGCTGTTCGCCCGCTTTCTCGGCCTCTGCCGTGGCTATCGCTGTGTCCGCCATCGTTCCCCAGCTCCCCCAGGTGTGCCTGTCCCACTTACTTGCCGCCCGGCAAGTCATTACACTCGGGAAGGTAGAGCTTTACTAGCCGGTCGTCAAGTAAGTTTCCACTGGCCTGTCGGCAGGTAGGTTTCCGGGACAGCGCAAGGAGTACGAGGATGGGCGTCACGATGGACGGCACCAAGCAGCAGCGCCGCGGCAACACCCGCCAGCGCATCCAGGACGTGGCCCTCGAACTCTTCGCCGAGCAGGGCTACGAGAAGACGTCCCTGCGCGAGATCGCCGAGCGCCTGGACGTCACGAAAGCCGCGCTCTACTACCACTTCAGGACCAAGGAAGAGATCATCGTCAGCCTCTTCGAGGACCTGACGCAGCCGATCCAGGACCTGATCGAGTGGGGCCGGGGCCAGCCGCACACGCTGGAGACCAAGCAGGAGATCGTCCGCCGCTACAGCGACGCGCTGGCCGGCGCCTCCCCGCTGTTCCGCTTCATGCAGGAGAACCAGGCGACGGTACGGGAACTGCGCATCGGCGACACCTTCAAGGACCGGATGCGCGGCCTGCGGGACATCATCATCGACCCGGACGCGAGCCTGACCGACCAGGTGCGCTGCATCAGCGCCCTGTTCACGCTGCACGCCGGCATGTTCGTCATGCAGGACCTCGAAGGCGACCCCGAGGAGCGGCGCAAGGCCGTGCTCGAGGTCTCCATCGACATGGTGACCCAGGCTCACCGGGGCGCCCGCGGGGCCTGAGCGCACAGCACCGTGCCGCCCCGCTGCGGACACAGCGGGGCGGCACGGTGCTGAATCGTTCAGCCTGGCGTCACCAGGGGTGCGCTCAGGCCTTCACGCCTCGGCTCCGGCCTTCGGCCCGGCCTCAGACCTTCACGCCGTGGGCGCGCAGGAAGACGACCGGGTTGACGGCGGAGCCGTAGTTCGGGGTCGTGCGCACCTCGAAGTGCAGGTGCGGGCCGGTGGTGTTGCCGGTGTTGCCGGACTTGGCTATGTGCTGCCCGGTGGCGAGGACCTGACCGACCTTCACGTCGATGCGGGAGAGGTGGGCGTACTGGGAGTAGAGCCCGTTGGCGTGCTTGATGACGATGGCGTTGCCGTAGGCGGGGCCGTCGCCACCGCCATTGGGACCGGCCTTGACGACCGTACCGCCGTGCGCGGCGACGACGTCGGTGCCGATCGGCACGGCGAAGTCCTGGCCGCTGTGCTTGTGCATCCAGTGGCTGCCGCCCTGGTTGAAGCTGGCGGTGAGGGTGTAGTTCTTCACCGGGTCGACCCAGGCCGCCGCCGACTTGGCGACGGTGGCGGTCGGGGCCGCCATCTCGGCGGCCGACGCGGCGCCCGCCCCCAGCGCGGCCGTGACTCCCAGGCCTGCGGCCAGGACGGCGGCACGGGTACGGAGCTTGGTCGCACGGGAAGAACGGACGGTGGCGCGCTGGAACATCGAAACCTCTGTGGGTGGGGGACATGAGGACCTCCCGGACGCAGGTGCTTCGCCGGGCGGGCCACACCTTGGTAACCCGGCCGGTCATCACGCCTCAAACACCCCCTCTACGACACAAACTAGTAAGAGAGGACAGTGATTCAGATCTCTTGACACCTCGCCCATCTAGGACAAAACACCTGTAAAACCCCCATGGCAGCCCATTCAGCCGGGCGAAATGTCCGCTTTATTGAATCCTGTCCCCCACTAAGCGCCCTAGTACGGCCGGAAACGCTTGTGCCCCATGTCACCGGCAGACCCCCCTGACCCTCGCTTCCCTGTGACCGGGCTCATATGGCGTCCGTCTCAGCAGAGTTACCGGCAAGTAATCAATCGGTTCCCCTCCCGCCGCCCTGGCGCAGGAGCATGCTCGCACCCCATCCGCAGCGTTACGGACGGGAGAGGAACCCCCTCGATGACCACAGGCACCTGGACGCGCCGCACCGGTATGACCGCCCTCGCCACGGTCGCCGCCACCGCACTGGCCGTCCCCGCGGGCGCCCACGCCGCGACCGGCTCCCCGGCCCCCGCCGCCCCGGCCGCTTCCGGCGCCGCGTCCGGGAAGGTCGGCCACGCCACCTGGCAGGAGGACTGCCGACGCGTGATGGACCAGGCGCTGCCCTACCTGAAGGAGCGCATCGCGCACGGCGGCCCCGGCGAGAAGCAGGCCATCGTGTTCGACGTCGACAACACCACCCTGGAGACCGGCTTCGGCTTCAGCTGGCCCCAGCCGGCCGACGAGCCCGTGCTGGAGGCCGCCCGCTACGCGCAGGAGCACGGCGTCGCGCTGTTCTTCGTCACCGCCCGCCCCGGGATCATCAAGGCGCCGACCGAGTACAACCTGGAGCACGACGGCTACCGCGTCGACGGCCTCTCCGTCCGCGGTCTGCTCGACCTGTTCACGAACATCGCCGACTACAAGACCGCACAGCGCGCAGGCATCGAGGCCAAGGGCTACACGATCATCGCGAACATCGGCAACAGCGCCACCGACCTCTCCGGCGGCCACGCCGAGAAGACGTTCAAACTGCCGGACTACGACGGCCAGTTGTCCTGACGCGCCGGTCAGGACACACGCCCGGCTGCCCGCCGAGGTGGCCCTGCTCGCCGCTTCCCGGGTCCTGCCGCGGGGCGGCGCCGGGTCGGGGAGGACGGCTCCGGTGCAGTGGCCGGCGGTCACCGCCGCCCGGCACGGCGGCCGCGTCCCCCGCGCGCTGCCCCCGCGCACCCTGATCGCACCGGACCGCTCCCCTCCCCCGCCGGCTTCCTCAAGGCGGTGAGCGGCCCGCTCACCCCGCCGGAGGGCTGGGCCGTACGCGTCCTGACGGCTGGGCCGCGCCCTGGTCCCGGTCGAGGGTCCGGACGAGTCCCCGCCGCCGACCGCCCCTACAGCCGAAAACTGGCGACCCGTGGCCGAGCTGCCCGCACCGACCACGCCGCACCTCACTCAGCGCGAGTCTCGTGACGAGATCTGGTCCGAGAACGTCGAGGCCGTGCCCACCTGCCGGGCACCGCAGTCAAGACCGTGCCCCGCCTGCCGGGTACCGCCCAGGTGCGCGTCCTCTCCCTGCGGGGCACCGAGAACCCGTCCGTCCTGGCCTCGCGCCTGCCCGGACCGCGCGGGTCACCCCGCAGACCCGTCCCGGCAGCCGCTTCCCGGCCGGCCGGTACGCGGCCGGCCGGTACGCGGAGGTCTTCCCCGGGATCACGGTGACGCTGGTCGAGCGCTGGAAAAGGGGCTGCCCCGGGACCTCTCGGTCCCGGGGCAGCCCCTTTCGGTGCGTCGCCTCCCGGAGGGCTACGCGTCCTTGCTCAGGTTCGGTCCGGCTCCGCCGGCCGCCTGCTCGATCGGCGGGACGTCGGGCAGCGCCGACTTCTCCTCACCCCGGAAGGTGAAGGTCTTCTCGTCGCCCTCGCCCTCGGTGTCCACGACCACGATGTGACCGGGGCGCAGCTCGCCGAAGAGGATCTTCTCCGAGAGCGAGTCCTCGATCTCGCGCTGGATCGTCCGGCGCAGCGGCCGGGCGCCCAGAACGGGGTCGTAGCCCTTCTTGGACAGCAGCTCCTTGGCGGACTGGGACAGCTCGATGCCCATGTCCCGGTCCTTCAGGCGCTCGTCCACCTTGCCGATCATCAGGTCGACGATCTGCAGGATGTCGGCCTGCGTGAGCTGCGGGAAGACGACCACGTCGTCGACGCGGTTGAGGAACTCGGGCCGGAAGTGCTGCTTCAGCTCGTCCGAGACCTTGTTCTTCATGCGCTCGTAGTTGGTCTTCGTGTCGCCCGAGGCCGCGAAGCCCAGGTTGAAGCCCTTGGAGATGTCCCGGGTGCCGAGGTTGGTCGTCATGATGATGACCGTGTTCTTGAAGTCCACGACCCGGCCCTGGGAGTCGGTCAGGCGACCGTCCTCCAGGATCTGCAGCAGCGAGTTGAAGATGTCCGGGTGCGCCTTCTCGACCTCGTCGAACAGGACGACCGAGAACGGCTTGCGGCGGACCTTCTCCGTCAGCTGGCCGCCCTCCTCGTAGCCCACGTAGCCGGGGGGCGAACCGAAGAGGCGCGAGACCGTGTGCTTCTCGCTGAACTCCGACATGTCGAGGGAGATCAGCGCGTCCTCGTCACCGAAGAGGAACTCGGCGAGTGCCTTGGACAGCTCGGTCTTACCGACACCGGACGGACCGGCGAAGATGAACGAGCCGCCCGGACGCTTCGGGTCCTTGAGTCCGGCACGCGTACGGCGGATCGCCTTGGACAGCGCCTTGACGGCGTCGACCTGGCCGATGACCCGCTTGTGCAGCTCGTCCTCCATGCGGAGCAGACGGCTGGACTCCTCCTCGGTCAGCTTGAAGACCGGGATGCCGGTGGCCGTGGCGAGGACCTCGGCGATCAGCTCGCCGTCGACCTCCGCGACGACGTCCATGTCGCCGGCCTTCCACTCCTTCTCCCGCTTGGCCTTGGCGGCCAGGAGCTGCTTCTCCTTGTCGCGCAGGGAGGCGGCCTTCTCGAAGTCCTGCGAGTCGATCGCGGACTCCTTGTCCCGGCGGACGGCGGCGATCTTCTCGTCGAACTCGCGCAGGTCCGGCGGCGCGGTCATCCGGCGGATGCGCATCCGCGAGCCGGCCTCGTCGATCAGGTCGATCGCCTTGTCCGGCAGGAAGCGGTCCGAGATGTAGCGGTCGGCCAGGGTGGCGGCCTGGACCAGGGCCTCGTCGGTGATCGAGACGCGGTGGTGCGCCTCGTACCGGTCGCGCAGGCCCTTGAGGATCTCGATGGTGTGCGGCAGGGACGGCTCGGCGACCTGGATGGGCTGGAAGCGGCGCTCCAGGGCCGCGTCCTTCTCCAGGTGCTTGCGGTACTCGTCCAGGGTGGTGGCACCGATGGTCTGCAGCTCACCGCGGGCCAGCATCGGCTTCAGGATGGAGGCCGCGTCGATGGCGCCCTCGGCGGCACCCGCACCGACCAGCGTGTGCAGCTCGTCGATGAACAGGATGATGTCGCCGCGGGTGCGGATCTCCTTGAGCACCTTCTTCAGGCGCTCCTCGAAGTCACCGCGGTAGCGGGAGCCGGCGACCAGGGCACCGAGGTCCAGGGTGTAGAGGTGCTTGTCCTTGAGGGTCTCGGGCACCTCGCCCTTGACGATGGCCTGGGCGAGGCCCTCGACGACGGCGGTCTTGCCGACGCCGGGCTCACCGATCAGCACCGGGTTGTTCTTGGTACGGCGGGACAGCACCTGCATGACCCGCTCGATCTCCTTCTCGCGCCCGATGACCGGGTCGAGCTTGGACTCACGGGCGGCCTGGGTGAGGTTCCGGCCGAACTGGTCGAGGACCAGGGACGTCGAGGGGGTGCCCTCGGCAGGGCCGCCGGCGGTGGCGGTCTCCTTGCCCTGGTAACCGGAGAGCAGCTGGATCACCTGCTGCCGCACCCGGTTGAGGTCTGCGCCCAGCTTGACCAGGACCTGGGCGGCGACGCCCTCGCCCTCACGGATCAGGCCGAGCAGGATGTGCTCCGTGCCGATGTAGTTGTGGCCCAGCTGAAGGGCCTCGCGGAGCGACAGCTCCAGGACCTTCTTGGCACGGGGGGTGAAGGGAATGTGGCCGGAGGGCGCCTGCTGGCCCTGGCCGATGATCTCCTCCACCTGCTGGCGGACCGCCTCGAGCGAAATCCCGAGGCTCTCAAGGGCCTTGGCGGCGACACCCTCACCCTCGTGGATCAGGCCCAGGAGGATGTGCTCGGTGCCGATGTAGTTGTGGTTGAGCATCCGGGCTTCTTCCTGAGCCAGGACGACAACCCGCCGCGCGCGGTCGGTGAACCTCTCGAACATCGTTAATCGCTCCTCAGAGCGGTCAGGCAGTGGGGGGAACTTCCCCTCCCTGTCCTTCCGCAGCTTAGTCCCGCAAGCGGGGACCGCTCATTCCAACTGCCGACACCGTCGATGGCCTCCTGACCCCGAACGCCGACATCTGCTCCAACCCGATGGTGCGAGACGATGTTCCCGCAGGCCAGGCAGTTACCCCAGTCGCCAGTACGCCGATGGCGAACGTGAGACTCCTCTGCCCGGGTGTGGCCTTGCGTGTCGCCCCCTCCCACTAGGCATGTCTTACCCGTGGGAACTGACACTCCATGCGGCGCGCACCGGTTCCCTCCGCTATGGGCGAACAACCTTGCGCCCTTCACCGCCTCCGCGCGCCCCCGATTCCGGAACGGTGTGCTCACGCGAGGCGACCCAGCGTAACCTCCGGGTCTTTCCGGCGGTTGCACTGGCATGGTCGGCAGTCTTCCCACGATCCCTCTCCCGGTCCCGCCTCCTCGTCGGCCGCTCGACCCCGGCGACCGGGCGCGGCACTGGTACGAGAACGAACTGGGGTGGGCGACGGTGCCCGGGGCACCGGTACGACTTGTCGTGGGCCGCCGCTTCGACGTCCTGGACGTGCCCCTGGAAGCGGGGCGCGCGGCACTGCGCCATCCGGGGCTCCGTCCAGGGGTGCCGGCGTCCCCGGTGGCCGTGCAGGCGGACCGGATGCGGCTGCTGGTGGCCGCGGGCAGCGCGGAGGAGCTGCCGGGGCTGCTGCGGTGGCTGGAGTGGGACGCGCTGGACCTGGACCTGGTGGGCCTCGGCGCGGGGACGCAGATGGACGCTCCGACACCGCCCGGCACCGGATCGCGGGCGCGGGAGCGGCCTGGTCCGCAGGGGGCCGCCGAGTGGCTGCGGCCCCCCGAGCCCGGACGCGAGGTCGAGACCTCGCTGCCGGCCATGTCGGCCGTGTCGGCGCTGGGGGGCGGCGGGGGTGCCCCCGATCTCGTACGGCTGGTGAACACGGTGGCGACGCACTGCCACCGGATCCGGCTGCGGCGCGCGTGCGGCCTGCCGATGGCGCTCCCCCGTGCCTTCGGGCCGTGAAAAGCCTCTCGCCTGCCTCGGTCAGCCGTTGGCCTTCTCGTAGGCCTCGCGGATGGTCGCGGGGACACGGCCGCGGTCGTTGACCTCGTAACCGTTCTCCTTCGCCCAGGCGCGGATCTGCGCGGTGTCCTGACCGCCGCCGGACGCCGCCGCGCGCGCCTTTCCGCGGCCGCCCGAAGCACGGCCCCCGGTACGCCGGCCGCTCTTGACGTACGGCTCGAGAAGGCCGCGGAGCTTGTCCGCATTGGCGGTGGTGAGATCGATCTCGTATGTCTTGCCGTCCAGTGCGAACGTCACGGTCTCGTCCGCCTCGCCACCGTCGAGGTCGTCGACAAGAAGGACCTGAACCTTCTGTGCCACCGGATTTCCTTTCATCGATAACGTCAGGGCCGGGGTTGGTCGGCATCCGCCGTTTCGCCGTCCCCTGTTATATGCAGTACTGCAGTACGTCGGAAAGCAAACCGCTTTTGCGGGAAAAACACAAACCCCTGGGAGAGACCGGACCCTCATCACCGCCCGGAAACATGCGCGTTTCGGACATAGGGAACGCGGGCATGACCGGTCCGACGGAATGCGGCTTCCTCACGCGGCGCCGGACGTCTCTTCGGGCGTCCCTGTGGGTCACAGATGCAGAAGCATCCGGCTGTTGCCCAAGGTGTTCGGTTTCACCCGTTCGAGCCCGAGGAACTCCGCCACGCCCTCGTCATAGGAACGCATCAGCTCCGCGTAGACATCCGTGTCGACGGGTGTCTCACCGATCTCCACGAAGCCGTGCTTCTCGAAGAAGTCGACTTCGAAGGTCAGACAGAAAACACGGCGAACGCCGAGCCAGCGCGCGGTCTGCAGCAACTTCTCCAGCACCTGGTGACCGACACCGGCGCCCTTGAGTCCCGGCTTCACCGCGAGCGTGCGCACTTCCGCCAGGTCTTCCCACATCACGTGCAGTGCGCCGCAGCCGACGACCTCGGCGTTGTCGTCCCGTTCGGCGATCCAGAACTCCTGGATGTCCTCGTAAAGCGTCACCGTCGCTTTGTCGAGCAGGATGCGCTCGCGGGCGTAGGCGTCCAGCAGCCGGCGCACGGCCGGCACATCGCTGGTCCGGGCCCGCCGGACAGTGATGGCTTTTGCGGGGACTTCGGGATGCTCTGCCGGTTGCTCTACGGGGCGCTCTGCGGGCATGAGCGGACGCTATCGCCCGGCGCTGTCCGGCGCCGAGCCGGGGTTCCGGTCGCCTGATTCGGTGGCAGGCCCTTCGGCGGAGGTCCCTTCGGCGGCTTCCGCGGTATCCGGCACTTCGCCCGGGGCCGCCGCCGTTCCTTCCGCCGCTTCTGTTCCTCGCACCGGGCCGCCTTGTGCGCCGAGGACCGAGGTCCCGCCCTCGGGAGTGCCTTCGACGATCCGTACGGCATCCCGCAGCGCGCGCCGCTGTTCCTCGCTCATCATGCCGAAGAAGGCGACGAGAGCGGCCGCGGCGTTGTCGCTCTGGGACCAGGCGTCGTTCATCAGTGCGGCCGCGTAGGCGGCCCGGGTGGAGACCGCCTCATATCGATAGGCCCGGCCTTCCGCTTCCCGCCGCACCCAGCCCTTCTGATGGAGATTGTCCAAAACGGTCATCACCGTGGTGTACGCGATGGACCGTTCCTGTTGGAGGTCTTCCAGGACTTCTCGAACGGTCACCGGGCGGTTCCACTTCCACACCCGCGTCATGACCGCGTCTTCGAGTTCTCCCAAGGGGCGAGGCACACCTCAGACCATAGTGGGAGATGCGGGCAATGGCGTGCCGAACGTGCGCTCACGCGGCAAATGCGAACAAAAAGGGCGTACGGCGCGCAGCGTGACGGGGGCGTCCGTGCTGCGGGCCGTACGCCGTGTCAGGCGTCGGTGGAAACGTTGCCGGCGGTGGAGGCCGCGGCCTGGCCGCCGCGGGCGGGCACCAGGGCGGCGTCGACGGCCGCGTCCTCCTTGGCCTTGGCGGCCCCGCCCTGGGTCTTCACGATCACCCTGACCAGACCGATGAAGAAGGCGGCCATCACGATCGGCGGAACGAGTGCGGAGACGTAGTCCATGGATCCAGAGTAGCCAGGGGCGTGGGACAAACAGGGGCGGGGTGGTCCGGACCGCTACACCGCGGCGAGCCGCGCGGCCAGCCGCTGCTCGGGGCCCGGGGAGGGCGGGGCCGGCTTGCGCCGCGGGAAGACCTCGCCCGGCGTGGGGACGGGACGGCGCACGGGCTTCCCGCCGCCGGGGGCGGGCGCCGGACCGGGCGGGGCGGGCGCGGGCCGCGCGGGGGCGGGGCGCTCGCCCGGCTTGGGCGCCGGCCGCTTCGCGGGGACCTTGCCGGGGCCGCCGCCCTGGCTCGCGCGGGCGCCCGGCACGGCGACGAGGGCGCGGGCGACGCCGAGGGGGTGGCGCGGGCCGGGCGTGTCGTACACGCCGAGGGGTTCGCGCGGGCCGGGCGTGTCGTACGCGCCGAGCGGTTCGCGCGGGGCGCGGGAGGCGGGCACGGGCGCGGTGGGCACCGCGGGGGCCGGGCCTGCCGGGGCGGGCACCGCGGGGGCGGCGGCCCTGGGCCCGCAGCGGTGCAGGAGGGCGGCGGCGGCCGGGTTGCCGCGCAGGGCGCGCAGGGCGGCGAGGTCGTCGGAGCCGGGCCGGTACCCGGCGCCCAGGGCCTCCTCCAGGAGCGCGAGGTAGCCGACGGCCGTGCCGGGCAGCGCGTCACGGTAGCGGGCCAGGTCGGCCACCAGGAACGCGCGCAGCCGGGCGCCCTCGCGCATCGCCTCGTCGAGCGACTCGGCGAGGCGGAGACAGTCCTGCACGTCCTCGGCACGGGCGGGACGGAGATGAAGGGCGACGGCGAGGGCGCGGCGGAGCACACGCAGCTCCTCCGCGCCGAACGCCATGCCGCCGCGGGTTCCGTATGGCGTGGGCATAGGCCGACCATACGCGCTAATCAGACAAATTCGACATAAGGCGCGTGCGTGGCGTGCGTGGCGTGTGGTGCGTCGGGCGTGCGGCACGCGCACGGCGCACCGGACGTGCCGCACACGCGCGCGTGCCTGTGTGATGGAGCGGCACCCGCGCGCGTGCCGGGCGGGCGCGTCACATGCGGGACACGTTCCGCTCGTAGACCAGCCGCAGGCCGATCAGGGTCAGCCAGGGCTCGTGCTCGTCGATCACGGAGGACTCGCCGAGCACCATCGGCGCGAGCCCGCCGGTCGCGATCACGGTGACGTCGTCCGGATCGTCGGACAGTTCGCGGGCCATGCGGCTCACGACGCCGTCGACCTGCCCGGCGAACCCGTAGACGATGCCGGCCTGCATCGCCTCGACCGTGTTCTTGCCGATCACGCTGCGCGGCCTGGCCACCTCGATCTTGCGCAGCTGGGCGCCCTTGACGCCGAGGGCGTCCACGGAGATCTCGATACCGGGGGCGATGACGCCGCCGATGTACTCCCCGCGCGCGGACACCGCGTCGAACGTCGTCGCCGTGCCGAAGTCCACGACGACGGCCGGGCCCCCGTACAGCTCGACGGCCGCGACCGCGTTGATGATGCGGTCCGCGCCGACCTCCTTGGGGTTGTCGGTCAGGATCGGCACCCCGGTCTTGACGCCCGGCTCGACGAGCACGGCCGGTACGTCGCCGTAGTAGCGCCGGGTCACCTCGCGCAGCTCGTGCAGGACCGACGGCACGGTCGCGCAGATCGCGATGCCGTCGATGCCGTCGCCCAGTTCGTCGCCGAGCAGCGGGTGCATGCCCATCAGGCCCTGCAGGAGCACGGCCAGCTCGTCGGCCGTGCGGCGGGCGTCGGTGGAGATGCGCCAGTGCTCCACGATGTCGTCCCCGTCGAACAGGCCGAGGACCGTGTGCGTGTTGCCTACGTCGATGGTCAGGAGCATGGCCGGTTCCTACTCCGCCTCGCGCAGGTCCAGGCCGATGTCCAGGATCGGCGAGGAGTGGGTGAGGGCCCCGACGGCCAGGAAGTCGACGCCTGTCTCCGCGTAGGCGCGGGCGTTGTCCAGGGCGAGCCGGCCCGAGGCCTCCAGGAGCGCGCGGCCGTCGACGATCGCCACGGCCTCCTCGCACTCACCGGGGGTGAAGTTGTCGAGCAGGATCAGGTCGGCGCCCGCGTCCACGACCTCGCGCAGCTGGTGCAGGGTGTCGACCTCGACCTCGATCGGCACGTCCGGGAAGGCCTCCCGTACGGCCCTGAAGGCCTGCCCGACGCCGCCGGCGGCCACGACGTGGTTGTCCTTGACCAGGGCGGCGTCCGAGAGGGACATGCGGTGGTTGACGCCCCCGCCGGCCCGGACGGCGAACTTCTCCAGGGACCTGAGGCCCGGGGTCGTCTTGCGGGTGTCGCGCACCTTGGCCTTGGTGCCGTCCAGGGCGTCCGCCCACGCGCGCGTGGCGCTGGCGATGCCCGACAGGCGGCACAGGAGGTTGAGGGCGCTGCGCTCGGCGGTCAGCAGGTCACGCGTGCGCGTGGTGACCGACAGCAGCTTCTGCCCGGCCTCGACGCGGTCGCCGTCCTCGACGTGCCGCTCGACCTCGAACTCGTCCGTGCAGACGACCGAGAGGACCGCCTCGGCGACGCGCAGGCCCGCCACCACGCCGGCCTCGCGCGCGGTGAAGTCACCGGTGGCCACGGCCTCCTCGGGGATGGTCGCGACCGTCGTCACGTCCACGCCGTGGGCGAGGTCCTCCTGGATGGCGACGTTGGCGATGTCCTCGATCTCCACCGGGTCGAGTCCGGCGCCGGCCAGCAGTTCGGCGAGCGCGGGGTCCAGCCCGCACTCCAGGTACTCCTCGTCGGCGTCCGCGCCGCAGGCACAGCCGTCGCCGCAGCCGCCGTTCGAGGCGAGGGGAAAGTCTTCGGTGCTCACTTGTGTCACTGCTCCTGGGGACGGCGGGGCGCGGTGGCCCCGGGTCGGGTCGGGGGGAAGTCTGCGGTGTCCGTGGTGTGCACGAGGGGCGTACGCGCGGAGTTCAGCCGTACGACGATGTGGCAGCGCCAGTGGGCGTCGTCGCGCTCGGCGTGGTCCTCGCGCCAGTGGCAGCCGCGGGTCTCCTCCCGCAGCCGGGCGGCGGCGACCAGGACCCGGGCCACGCACAGGAGGTTGGTGGCCTCCCAGGTGTCGACGCCGGGCTCGGCGGTCTTGCCGTTCTCCTCCAGCGCGCCGCGCGCCTCGGCGTGCAGCTGTTCGAGCCGGTCGGCGGCCCTGGCCAGGGAGGCGGCGGAGCGCAGCACGCCGGCGCCCTCCGTCATGATCCGCTGGATCGCGAACCGCGTCTCGGGGGCCAGGAGCGGGTGCGCGGGCTGCTCGGCGCGGGGGACCGGCTGGGGCACGCGCGCGTGCAGGCCGTCGTGCGACCGCTCCCGCGCGATGTCGGCGGCGATCCGCTCGGCGTAGACCAGCCCCTCCAGGAGGGAGTTGGAAGCGAGCCGGTTGGCGCCGTGGACGCCGGTGCAGGCGACCTCCCCGCAGGCGTACAGACCGGGCACGGTGGTCCTGCCGCGGGCGTCGGTGCGCACGCCCCCGGAGGCGTAGTGGGCGGCCGGGGCGACCGGGATCGGCTCGGTGACCGGGTCGATGCCGTGGGCGCGGCAGGCGGCCAGGATCGTCGGGAAGCGGTGCTCCCACATCCCGGCGCCGAAGTGCCGCGCGTCCAGGTACATGTGTTCGGCACCCTGTTCCTGCATGCGGCGCGTGATGCCCTTGGCGACGATGTCCCGCGGCGCCAGTTCGGCCAGTTCGTGCTGCCCCACCATGAACCGCACGCCGTCGGCGTCGACCAGGTGGGCGCCCTCACCGCGCACCGCCTCGGAGACCAGCGGCTGCTGGCCCTCGGCGTCCGCGCCGAGGAAGAGCACGGTGGGGTGGAACTGCACGAACTCCAGGTCGGAGACCTCCGCGCCCGCGCGCAGGGCGAGCGCGACGCCGTCGCCGGTGGACACCGAGGGGTTGGTGGTCGCGGAGAAGACCTGGCCCATGCCGCCGGACGCGAGGACCACGGCGGGCGCGTGCACGGCGCCGACGCCGTCGTGCTGGCCCTCGCCCATGACGTGCAGGGTCACGCCCGCGGCGCGGCCGCCGGCGTCGGTGAGCAGGTCCAGCACGAGCGCGTTCTCGACGGTGCGCACGCCCCGCGCGCGGACCGCCTCGACGAGCGCCCGGGAGACCTCGGCGCCGGTCGCGTCACCGCCCGCATGCACGATGCGGCGGCGGTGGTGGCCGCCCTCGCGGGTGAGCTGGATGCCGCCCTCGTCGTCCGTGTCGAACCGCGCGCCCGTGGAGATCAGCCGCCGTACGGCGTCGGGCCCGTCGGTCACGAGGATCCGTACGGCCTCCTCGTCGCACAGACCGGCCCCGGCCACCAGCGTGTCGTCCAGGTGCTGCCTCGGCGTGTCGCCCTCGCCGAGGGCCGCGGCGATGCCGCCCTGGGCCCAGCGGGTGGAGCCGTCGTCGAGGCGGGCCTTGGTGACGACGACCGTGGTCAGGCCCGCGGCCTCGCAGCGCAGGGCCGCGGTCAGACCGGCGACACCGGAGCCGACGACCACGACGTCCGCGGCGATGGACCACCCGGGCGCGGGCGCGTGCAGTCGTATGCCTGTGCTGGTCACGAGGCGGCTCCAAGGGGTTCCGGGGCCCCGGGGTTCCCGGGGTTTCCGAAGGTGAGGGGCAGGTTGTCGATCAGCCGGGTCGCCCCGACCCGGGCGGCGACGGCGAGCACGGCCTCGCCGGTGAAGTCGCCCCCGATCTCGGTGAAGTCGGACGGGTCGACCAGGGCCAGGTAGTCGAGTTCGAGCGGCGGGTCCAGGCGGGCGGCCTCGTCGAGGACCAGCCGGGCCGCCGCGCGGACGGCGTCGGCCGCGCCGGGAGCCGCCTTGGCGACGGCGGCGGCGTCGGCCGCCGCGCGGGACTCCCCCAGCGCGCTCAGGGCCTCGGCACGCGCGCGCGTGGAGGGCACCTCGCGGGCCCGGGCGCGCAGCGCCTCCTGGGCGGCGTGCCGGTCACGGCCCGCGAACAGGGCCTGGGAGAGGGCGAGGGCGGTGTGCCGCTCCCGCGGGGAGAGGTAGCGGTTGCGGCTGGAGAGGGCCAGCCCGTCGTCCTCGCGGACGGTCGGGACGGCGACGATCTCCACGCCGAAGTTGAGGTCGCGCGCCATGCGGCGGATCAGCGCGAGCTGCTGGGCGTCCTTCTGCCCGTACAGGGCCGCGTCGGGACGGGTCAGGTGCAGCAGCTTGGCGACGACGGTGAGCATGCCGTCGAAGTGGCCGGGGCGCGAGGCGCCCTCCAGACGCTCGCCCATCGGCCCGGCGGTGACGCGGACCTGGGGCTCGCCGCCCGGGTAGACCTCGTCGACGGACGGCGCGAAGACGACGTCGGCGCCCGCCTGCTCGGCGACCTTGAGGTCGGCTTCCAGGGTGCGCGGGTAGCGGTCCAGGTCCTCGCCCGCGCCGAACTGGAGCGGGTTGACGAAGACGGTGACGACGACCTCGCCGCCGTCACCGGCGATGCCGCGCGCGGCACGGATCAAGGTGGCGTGGCCCTCGTGCAGGGCACCCATGGTCATCACGACGGCGCGGCGGCCGGTACGCGCGCGTGCGTGCAGCTCGTCGGCGGTGCGCAGCAGGGTGGTGGTCATCGGGCGTCTCCGTTCTCGGGCGCCGGGGTCACCGGGCGGCCTTCCTCTGCGTACTCCGGTGCCGTGTCGCGCGGGGCCGGTGCCGTGTTCCGCGGCTTCTCCGGCACCGTGTCCTTCGGTGCCGTCCGGTGCGTCGAGTGCCCCGCGCCGGTCATCGGGCATCCCCTTCGCCGTCGCCGGCCGGTCCCGGGCCGCCCGGGTCCCCGGGGCCGGGGGCTGCGTCGGTTCCGGCGGCGAGGACGTCCAGCAGGTCCGCGGCCAGTTCGGGCTTGAGCAGTCCGTGGGCGAGGGCGCGGTCGGCGGTGGCGCGGGCCATCGCCAGGTAGCCGGCGACGGTCTGCGGGGCGTGGCGGCGCAGCTCGGCGACGTGCGCCGCGACCGTACCCGCGTCCCCGCGCGCGACGGGGCCGGTGAGGGCCGCGTCGCCGGAGCGCAGGGCGTTGTCGAGGGCGGCGCCCAGCAGCGGGCCGAGCATCCGGTCGGGGGCCCCTACACCGGCCTCGCGCAGCAGCTCCATGGACTGCGCCACCAGCGTCACCAGGTGGTTGGCGCCCAGGGCGAGCGCCGCGTGGTAGAGCGGCCGCCGCTCCTCGGCGATCCACTCGGGCTCGCCACCCATCTCGATGACCAGGGCCTCGGCGGCCAGCCGCAGCTCCTCGGGAGCGGTGACGCCGAAGGAGCACCCGGCCAGCCGCTGCACGTCCACGGGAGTGCCGGTGAAGGTCATCGCCGGGTGCAGGGCCAACGGCAGCGCGCCCGCGCGCAGCGCCGGGTCCAGCACCTTCGCGCCGTACCGCCCGGAGGTGTGCACGAGCAGTTGGCCGGGGCGTACGGCGCCGGTCTCGGCGAGGCCGGCGACGAGGCCGGGCAGGGTGTCGTCGGGGACGGTGAGGAGCACCAGGTCGGCGCGCTGGAGCACCTCGGCGGGGGGCACCAGGGGGACGCCGGGCAGCATCAGGTCGGCACGGCGCCTGGAGGCGTCGGAGACGCCCGAGGCGGCCACCGGCCGGTGGCCCGCGAGCTGGAGGGACGCGGCGAGCGCGGGGCCCACCCGGCCGGCGCCGACGACGCCGACGGTGAGCCGCGCGGGGCGGTCCCTGGGGTCTGGCTGTTGGCTTGTACTCACGCGACAGTGGCCTTCCCGTTCCAGTCCGCTCCCGGTACCGGACGATTTCTCGTCATGTTAACGCTATCCGTCGGGGCGGGGTCCGTTCGTCCACAGGCTGTGGGTTTCACCACGGCGGGCGACGGAGGAAATCCGGGTGCCCGCCGCGGTCGCCGCGCGGGATGATCCACGGCATGAGTGACAGAGCGGATCGGTCGGGAACGGACCAGGCGGGACCGGATCGGTCAGGGACGGAGCAGGCGGGACCCGATGACGAAGGGCAACTGCTGCTCGGGCGCGAGCCGGGCTCGGACGAGGAGCGGCGCAAGCGGCTGCGCGAGCGGCGCATAGCCGTGAACCGGGGCGCGGAGCGCGTGCTCTCCCGCCTCGGGTACCTGGGCACGCTCCGGGAGCGGCTCGCCGCGCTGGACCGGGCCGAGGAGGTGTACGACCTCGACGAGCCGTCGGACCTCTACGGCAACGGTGTCGTCGAGGCGCTGGAGGGGAAGGTCGCGGCACTGCTCGGCAAGGAGACCGCCGCCTTCTTCCCGACCGGCACGATGGCGCAGCAGGTCGCCCTGCGCTGCTGGGCGGCCCGCACCGGGAACCCGGCCGTGGCCCTGCACGCCCTCTCCCACCCCGAGGTGCACGAACGCCATGCGCTCAGCCAGGTCAGCGGCCTGCGCCCGGTGCGGGTGACGAGCGAGCCGCGGCAGCCGACCGCCGACGAGGTGCGCGCTCTGGACGAGTCCGTCGGGACGCTGATGCTGGAGCTGCCCCTGCGGGACGCCGGTTTCGTGCTGCCCACCTGGCCGGAGCTGACCGAGGTCGTCGAGGCGGCGCGCGAGCGGGACCTCGTGGTGCACTTCGACGGCGCGCGCCTGTGGGAGACCACCGAGCATTTCGGGCGTTCCCTGGCGGAGATCGCGGACCTGGCCGACAGCGTGTACGTGTCGCTCTACAAGTCACTGGAAGGCCTCGGCGGTGCGCTGCTCGCCGGGCCGCGGGAACTGGTGGAGGAGGCGAAGGCCTGGCGGCACCGGTACGGGGGCACGGTCTTCCAGCAGTTCCCGACCGCGCTGTCGGCGCTGGCCGGACTCGAACGGGAGCTGCCCCGCCTGCCCGCGTACGTTCGGCACGCGCGCGTGGTGGCCGCCGCGCTGCGCGAGGGCTTCGAGGCTGCCGGGGTGCCCTGGTTCCGTGTGCATCCGGAGGTGCCGCACACCCACGAGTTCCAGGTCTGGTTGCCGTACGACGCGGACGTGCTCGCCGAGGCGGCGGTGCGCCAGGGGGAGGCGACGCGCACCCTGCTGTTCGCCCGCCCCTGGGACGGCGGCGGCCCCGGGGCGGCCTTCACCGAGGTGACCGTGCGCGCCGCCGGTCTGGAGTGGACGGCGGACGACGTGCGAGCGGCGGTCGCCGACTTCGTGACGCGGCTGCCCTGAGGACGGCAGGCGCCGGAGCACGCCGGCGCTCTGTCGTGTCGGCTCCCGCGGGAAGCACGCCGGCGCTGGAGCGGCGACCGCGCGAAGCGCACTGCAGCCGGTCGGCGATCCCGGCAGGGGAAGCGCGCTGCCCCGGGCCGGCGGCCGCGTGAAGTGCGCTGCCCGCCGTCAGCAGCCGCTGGGGCGGGGCCGGCGCGAACCGCCGGGCGTGCGCCGGCGCGTCTGCCGGTGCCGCCACCGGTCCAGCGCGAGGCGCAGCCGCCCGTGCGCCGGGCGGCCCGCGACCACGGCGCGAAAGCGCCGGCGGTCGCGCAGTTCGCGCGCGACCTGCCAGTCGTTCAGGCCCGGCGCGGGGGGCTCCGGCTCGCCGTGCTGACGCGCGCGATGGAGGTCGAGGAGGTACTGCTCGGTGATGCTCATGGCGTATCGCCTTCTCAGGACGTGAAGGGAGCGGCAGGGAAAGCGGAACGGAAAGGAAGCGGGAGGGGGCCCGGGGGCGGGCTCCGCGGCTGCCCCGGTGGCTCCAGGTTGCGGCGGTGCCCGCGCGAAGTCCCGCCGATTGACGGCGGCCGTCAATCGGGAGCCGCGTTGTCGGTGGCGCCGTGCACCATGGGGACATGAGCGTGCGCATCGACATCACGGGGCTGCGGCCGGAGAGGGTCGCCGCCGTGCCCTCGCCCCTGGCCGAGCTGGGCATGGCGCTGCACGCGTTGTCGGAGCCGGGGCACCACCCGGGCCTCCAGGGCTGGGCCACGGGCGTGACCGCCCGGCTCGACTCCCATCTCGCCGACCGGATGTGCGAGGCGGACTTCCTGTGGCGGACGACGTTCTCCGACCTCTTCATGCCCTTCGCCGGCCTGCCCGGCGGGACGGGGCTGCCGGGTCAGTCCCTCGCCGAGGAGCTGGACCTGCTCGACAAGCTCTCCGACGAGCAGTTCGTGGACGCGGCCCTGGAGTTCACCTGCGCCCTGCCCTACAGCGAACCGGGCCCGGGCCCGCTCGCGGACGCGCGCCTGCGCCGCCGCGCCCTGGAACTGGCCGCCGCCCGCGGCCCGCAGCAGGTGCGCTTCAGCGAGCGCCTGCTGGCCGACCCGCCGCGCATCAGGGGCTGGTTGCGGCAGTTCCTCCAGGACTGCGACGAGGCGTTCTTCGCGGAGACTTGGTCCCGGCTGCGCCACCAGCTCGCGGCGGACGCCCGGCACAAGACGGAGCTGCTGCGCCGCCGGGGCCTGGCGGAGGCGCTGGCAGCGGTGTCCCCCGCGGTCGAGCTGGACGAGACGGCCTGCCGGATCACGGTCGACAAGCTCGGCGAGGGCCGTACGGCCACGGCGGACGGAGGCCTGCTGCTCATACCGACGAGCCTCGGCTGGCCGCACCTGATGGTCCTGCACCGCCACGACTGGCAGCCTGCGCTGCACTACCCGGTCGGCTCCCCCGAGCTGTCCGCCCCGCCGTCGGTGGAGCAGCTGACCCTGCGGATGTCCGCGCTGTCCCACCCGGTGCGGATGAGACTGTGCCGCAGCCTGGCCCGCAGCGCGTTCACGACCAGCGAGCTGACCCAGGCGCACGGCATGACCGCTCCGGAGATATCCCGGCACCTGAGCGTGCTGAAGAAGGCGGGCCTGGTCACCACCCGGCGCCGCGGGCGGTACGTCTACCACCAGTTGGACGTGGCGATGGTGGCCCGGCTGGGCAGCGACTTCCTGGAGGGGATCCTCAGGTAGGCCGGCCCGGGCGGTGACCGATGGCCGGTGGCCGGGTCAGTCGAACCGGATGTGCCGGATGCCGACCCGCGCCTGCCTGAGCCGGGTGCGCAGCGGCCCTCCGGTGTGGGGCCGCAGCTCCAGCCCGGCCAGGACGGCGATCCGGTCCGCGGTCCTGGGGACGGTCGAGTGGTCGGTCCACAGGTGCTCGGCGAACTCCGGTTCGCGCAGCCGCGCGAGGCAGTGGTCGAGCTGCCGGACGGCCCAGGACTCCCGGTACGGCCCGGTGTTCTTCCCGGCCGCTCGCTGGAGGAGGTGCCCGGGACCGCGCTCCCGAAGCCGCTTCAGTACGGTGTCGCGCTCCGCGAGGAGCGTGAAGTGCCGTACGTCGTGTCCCAGTTCCCGCAGCCGTCCCACCGTCTCGGCGAAGTGGCCGGGGTCGGTGACGGTCATGGGGGCGATGACCACCCCGTCGTGGAGCGTCAGCGCGAGATCGAGCACCTCGACCACGCCCTGCCTCCAGGACGCCAGGTCCTGGAAGTCGCCCCGGAGCGCGGGCGGCAGCATGCGGCGCAGACCGAAGCCGGCGTGCTCGGGATCACAGATGACGCTGCCCGGAAGACGGTCCCGGATCTCGTGCGCGGTCTGTGTCTTGCCGCCCCCGAAGGGCCCGTTGATCCACAGGAGCATGCGCAGACCCTACCGGCGGCCCGCTCCTCTCGGGGGCCCTTCCCCGGCCGGGGCCCCTTCAGCCGTGGCGCCCGGCGTCCGGGTGCCTCAGGCGCGGCCGCCGACGCCCGGGTCCCTCAGCCGTGGCCGCCGGCCCGGACCAGGCCCGTTTCGTAGGCGAGGACCACCACCTGCACGCGGTCGCGCAGGCCCAGCTTGGTGAGGATGCGACCGACGTGGGTCTTCACCGTCGCCTCGGACAGCACCAGGCGGGCGGCGATCTCGCCGTTGGACAGGCCCTGCGCGACCAGGACCATCACCTCGCGCTCGCGCTCGGTGAGCCGCTGCAGCTCCTTGTGCTGGGGCTCCTGCCCGCCGGCAGGCAGCATGGGCGCGAACCGGTCGAGCAGACGGCGCGTGGTGGAGGGCGCCACCACCGCGTCGCCGCTGTGCACGGCGCGGATCGCGGCGAGCAGGTCGCCGGGCGGCACGTCCTTGAGCATGAACCCGGAGGCGCCCGCCTTCAGCCCGGAGAAGGCGTACTCGTCGAGGTCGAAGGTGGTCAGGATCAGCACCTTGGGCGGGTTCGCCTCCGAGCAGATGCGCCGGGTGGCCTCCACGCCGTCCAGCTTCGGCATGCGCACGTCCATCAGCACCACGTCGACCGCGGTGGCCCGCAGCACCTGGAGGGCCTCGACGCCGTCGCCCGCCTCGGCGACGACCTCCATGTCCGGCTGGGCGGCGAGCACCATCCGGAATCCGGTGCGCAGCAGCACCTGGTCGTCGACGAGCATCACGCGGATCGTCATGGGGTCCTCTTCCATCGGGTAGGGCGGCGGGCAGGTGGGCGGGCGGCGAGCGGGCTCGCCGTGGCGGGGCGGTGCGGCGGTCGCCGGCGCTGGGCGTGCGCCGACGCCGGTGCGCCGGCTCCGGTGCGCCGGCTTCAGTGCGTCGGCTTCAGTGCGCCGGCTTGAGGGGCAGCAGCGCACTGATGCGGAAGCCTCCCCCGGGTCGCGGCCCCGCGTCCAGCGTGCCGCCGACCATACCGACGCGTTCGCGCATCCCGATCAGGCCGTGCCCCCGTCCGTCGGCGCCGCCCTCCTCGTACAGCTCGTGCGGTGCGCCCTTGCCGTCGTCCTCGACGAGCAGGCCGAGGCCGTCGTCGAAGTACACCAGGCGCACACTCGCACCCGCGTTCGGCCCGCCGTGCTTGCGGGTGTTGGTGAGGGCCTCCTGCACGATGCGGTACGCCGTCAGCTCGACGCCGCTGGGCAGCGGGCGCGGCGTGCCCTCGACCCGGAAGTCGACGGGCAGCCCGGACCCCCGGCACTGCTCGACCAGGTCCTCGATCTGCTCGGCGTTGGGCTGCGGCACGTACTCGCCGCCCTCCTGGTGCTCGCCGGTGCGCAGCACGCCCAGCAGGCGGCGCATCTCGGCGAGGGCCTGGCGGCCGGTGGAGGAGATCGTCTCCAGCGCCTTCCTGGCCTGGTCGGGCGCGGCGTCCAGGACGTAGGCGGCGCCGTCGGCCTGCACCACCATCACGGAGACGTTGTGCGCGACCACGTCGTGCAGCTCGCGCGCGATACGGGCGCGTTCGGCGGCGACCGCGACCTTGGACTGCGCCTCGCGCTCCTTCTCCAGCCGGGCGGCCCGCTCCTCCAACTGCGCGAAGTAGGCGCGCCGGGTGCGCATGGAGTCGCCGAGCACCCAGGCCAGGGCGAACGGCACGGTGGTGAAGACGGCTATCGCCACGTTGCCCGCGACGCCGGAGTTCTCCTGGGGCCAGCGGATCTGCGCGAGCGTCGCCGCGCACATCCCGCCGGCCAGGGCGAACCGGGAGGCCCAGCGGGCGCCGACCGCGGCGACCGTGTAGATGATCACCAGCATGGCGAAGTCGGCGACCGTCGTCTCGACGTCCAGCGCCAGCTGCGCCACGCCCGTCGCCGCCGCCAGCAGCACCATCTTCTCGGGCATGCGGCGGCGCAGCGCGACGACCGCGCTCAGCACGACGGACACCGCCAGTGCCCCGGCCAGCGTTCCGTGGTGGTTCGGCGTCCTGTCGACACTCACCGCGCCCAGGGCTGAGGCCCCGAGCAGGACGAGGGCCCAGAAGCCGTCGACCCCGGTCGGGTGCCTGCGGAGGAAGTCATAGAGACGCTGCACGTAACCCAGAGTAGGGAAGCGTGATAGGTGCATGGGTCAACCGGAGGGCCGATCCGCACTCGCCGCGCGTACTCCCCAAGGTGGAGGCCGTGATCACCTGTGCGCCTACTCTGGCCGGGTGGCGGACGACACATCGGCGGACGAATGGCGCGGCTGGCGCGCGGCGGCACAGGACGCCCTCTACGGGCCGGGCGGCTTCTACCGGCGGCCCGAGGGCCCGGCGGGGCACTTCCGGACGTCCGTGCACGCCTCGCCGCTGTTCGCGACGGCCGTGGCGCGGCTGCTGTGCCGGGTCGACGCGGCGCTCGGGCACCCGGCGGTGCTCGACTTCGTCGACTTGGCGGCCGGGCACGGGGAGCTGGCCGCAGGGGTGCTGAGCGCGCTGCCCGCGCGTGTGGCGTCCCGCGCGCGGGTGTACGCGGTCGAGGTCGCCGGGCGCCCGGCCGGACTCGATCACCGGATCGAGTGGCGCAGCGAACCCCCGCGGCGGGTCAGCGGCCTGCTGTTCGCCAACGAGTGGCTGGACAACGTGCCGGTGGAGGTGGTGGAGGTGGACTCCGCGGGCGTGCGCCGGCGCGTGCTCGTCCGGCGCGACGGGACGCAGCGGCTCGGGGAGCCGGTGGCGGGCGCGGAGGCCGAGTGGCTGGACCGGTGGTGGCCGCTGCCCGCCGAGGAGGGCCTGCGCGCGGAGATCGGCCTGCCCCGGGACAGCGCCTGGGCCGCGGCGGTCTCGTGTCTCGACCGGGGCCTGGCGGTCGCCGTGGACTACGCGCACACGGCGGACGCCCGGCCGCTCTTCGGCACCCTCACCGGCTTCCGGGACGGACGGGAGACGCGGCCCGTACCGGACGGTGCCTGCGACCTCACCGCCCACGTCGCCCTGGACGCGTGCGCCGCGCACGCCTCCCCGGAGACGGGGGCGGGGGCGCGAGCGGGAGCGGGAGCGGAGATGGAGGCCGGGGCGGAGACGGGGGCGTGCACGCCGGGAGGGCACACCCGCGCACGCGTGTACCCGCCCGCGCGCCTGGTCTCCCAGCGCGACGCTCTGCGTGCCCTCGGCGTCACCGGCGCGCGCCCCCCGCTCAGCCTCGCCTCCACCCACCCCGCGGAGTACGTACGCGCCCTGGCGAGCGCCGGGGAGGCCGCGGAACTCACCGCGGCGGGCGGCCTCGGCGACTTCGGCTGGCTGCTGCAGCCGGTGGGCGTCCAGGACGGGGACGCGGCGGACCTACTTGTCGATGTCCCCGACCACGAAGAACATTGAGCCGAGGATCGCCACCATGTCCGCCACCAGCGTGCCCGGCAGCAGCTCGGTGAGGACCTGGATGTTGTTGTACGACGCCGAGCGCAGCTTCAGCCGGTACGGGGTCTTCTCGCCCTTGCTGACCAGGTAGTAGCCGTTGATCCCGAGCGGGTTCTCGGTCCAGGCGTACGTGTGCCCCTCGGGCGCCTTGAGGACCTTCGGGAGCCGCTGGTTGACGGGCCCTGGTTCCAGTTCAGCCAGCCGGTCCAGGCAGGCGTCGGCGAGGTCGAGGGCGTTGTGGGTCTGCTCCAGCAGGCACTCGAAGCGGGCCAGGCAGTCGCCCTCCTCGCGGGTGACCACCTTGAGGGTGTCCCGCAGCTCCCCGTACGCCAGATACGGTTCGTCGCGGCGCAGGTCGAAGTCGACGCCCGCGGCGCGCGCGATCGGCCCGCTGACGCCGTACGCGTGCACGGCCTGCGGCGTCAGCGCGCCCACGCCCCGCGTGCGCCCCCGGAAGATCTCGTTGCCGAGGACCAGGTCGTCGAAGACGTCCATGCGCGAGCGCACGGCGGCGACGGCGGCACGCGCGCGCGTGGACCATCCGGCGGGCAGGTCCTCCTTCAGGCCCCCGACCCGGTTGAACATGTAGTGCATCCGGCCGCCGGAGACCTCCTCCATGACGTTCTGGAGCACCTCCCGCTCCCGGAACGCGTAGAAGACCGGCGTGATGCCGCCCAGCTCCAGCGGATAGGAGCCGAGGAACATCAGGTGGTTGAGCACCCGGTTCAGCTCCGCGAGCAGCGTGCGCGTCCACACCGCGCGCGTGGGGACCTCCATGCCGAGCATGCGCTCCACCGCGAGGACCACGCCCAGCTCGTTCGAGAACGCCGACAGCCAGTCGTGACGGTTGGCCAGCATGATGATCTGCCGGTAGTCCCGCGCCTCGAACAGCTTCTCCGCGCCGCGGTGCATGTAGCCGATCACCGGCTCCGCGCGCGTGATGCGTTCGCCGTCCAGCAGCAGCTTCAACCGCAGCACACCGTGCGTGGACGGGTGCTGGGGCCCGATGTTGAGCACCATGTCGGTGCTCTCCGCGGCACCGCCGATCCCGACCATGGTCTCCGTCGTGGGAGTCATGGACCCAGTCTCCCCTACGTACGCTTGCCCCATGGAGACGGGGAGCCTGGAGAACGAGCGGTCGGCCGGGGAGGAGCCGGTGTGGACCGCGCTGCCCCCGGGCCTGCTGCGGATGCGCCGGCTGCTGCTGGTGCTGTGGCTGGGCCTGGCCGCCGTGGCCGCCGCGGCGGTGCCCGCCGTCGTGGCCGGCCCCGTGTGGTCGGCGTGCGCGGTGCTGCCGCTCGCGCTGACGGTCTGGGGCTGGGTGCTGCTGGGCCGCAACTGGCGCTCCTGGCGCTACGCCGAGCGCGCCGACGACCTGCTGATCAGCCGGGGCGTGCTGTGGCGTGAGGAGACCGTCGTGCCGTACGGGCGCATGCAGTTGGTCGAGGTCACCTCCGGGCCCGTGGAACGGCACTTCGGCCTGGCCACCGTGCAGTTGCACACGGCCGCCGCCGCCACCGACGCGACCATCCCCGGCCTCGACCCGGCCGAGGCGGAACGGCTGCGCGACCGGCTCACCGAGCTGGGCGAGGCCCGATCGGCGGGACTGTGACGGTGACGGCGGCGGGGGGCGAGGAGACCGGCGGGGAACCCGCCGGCGGTCCGGGCACCGGCGGTCCGGGCACCGGCGGTCCGGCCATAGACGGGCCGAGCACCGACGGGCCGGCCACTGTCGGGGCGGCCACTGTCGGGGCGGCCGCCGTGCCCCGGCCCGTCACCGAGCGGCGGCTGCACCCCGTGACACCGCTGCGCCGGGCCTGGGCGCCGGTCGCCGTCCTCGCCGGATGGGCGGTGCACGATCCCGGCCAGGCGCAGCAGCAGCTCACCAGGCTGACGACCGCCTGGCTGCTGACCGGGCTCGCGGTGCTCGTCACGGCCGCCGCGCTCTACGGATTCCTGTCCTGGTGGTTCACGCACTTCGCGGTGACCGACAGCGAACTGCGCATACGTACCGGGCTGCTGTTCCGCCGCACCGCGCACATCCGGCTGGAACGCATCCAGGCCGTCGACGTCACCCGGCCGCTGCTCGCGCGGGTCGCGGGCGTCGCCAAGCTGAAACTCGACGTCATAGGCGCGGACAAGAAGGACGAACTCGCCTTCCTCGGCGAGGACGACGCCCGCGCCCTGCGCGCCGAACTGCTCGCCCGGGCCGCCGGCTTCACCTCCGAGACGGCACGGGAGGTCGGCGAGGCACCCGCGCGGGAACTCGTCCGCGTCCCCGCGCGCGCGATAGCGGTCTCGCTGCTGCTGATCGTTGCGACCTGGGGATCGCTGATCGCCGCCCTCGTCGTGCCGCCCCTGCTGTGGCTGGCCACCCACAGCCTGTGGACGGTGCTGGCCACCGCCCTGCCGCTGCTCGGCGGGGCCGTGACGAGCAGCGTCGGACGTTTCGTGGCCGCCTACGACTGGACGGTGAGCGAGTCTCCCGACGGGCTGCGCATCGACCGCGGCCTGCTGGACCGCACCCACGAGACGGTGCCCCCGGGACGCGTGCAGACCGTACGGATCGTGGAACCGCTGCTGTGGCGGCGCTGGAAGTCACCCGGGCCCGACGGAAGCGGGCGCGGGCGAGGCTGGGTCCGCGTGGAACTGGACGTGGCCGGATCGTCGGACTCCGTGCTGCTGCCGGTGGCTCCCCGGGAGATCGCCGAGTCGGTGATCGCGCGGGTGCTGCCGGGGGTCACGGTGCCGGAGACCGCCTCGCTGGCCCAGCCGCCCCGACGTGCGCGGTGGTGCGCGCCGGTGCGTCGGCGGGGGTACGGAGTCGCCGTCACCGACGCGGTGTTCGCCGCCCGGCACGGCGTGCTCCGGCGGCGGCTCGCCCTGGTCCCGCACGCCAAGGTGCAGAGCGTACGGCTCACCCAAGGGCCCTGGAAGCGGGTCTGGAAGGTTGCGGACGTCCACGTGGACACGGGCGCGAACAAGAGCGTGACGGCGCGGCTGCGGGACGCGGAGGAGGCGGGGCGGCTGCTGCGGGCGCAGGCCGAGCGGTCACGGACGGGACGGCGGGGGGCCCGACCGGACCGGTGGATGGCCGCGGACGCGGGAAGCACCGGGAGCGGGCAGCAGTAAGGGGCGTGGCCCCTGTGCCGCGCCCCTTACCCGCTCGTCCCCGGCTCGTCCTTCGCTCGTCCCTTTCGCGGCTCCCGCTCGCCGGCGCCGTGCGCCGTCCCCGGCGTACGCCCGCGCTCAGGAGGCCGCGGTCCGCAGTCCCTGGAGGTCGATCTGTTCCGTCTCGTCGTGGGCGGTCAGGTCGATGACCTGACCGACGGCCCGGGCGCCGGCGTCCGCGTCGGCCGGTCCACCGTCACCGGACCCGGCGGCGGCCTCGGCCTCGGCCTCGTGCAGTGCGAGCGCCTCCTGGCCGACCACGTCGGCCAGGTCCTCGTTCTGGACGGCCTCCAGGGCGGCGGGCGGTGCCCCCTTCTGCGTACCGAAGAAGTCGAACCCGCCCCCGGTCACCGGACGCCGCGCGGGCGCGGGCGGCACGACGGCCACCGCGGTCGGCACGGCGTAGTGCCCGGTGGGCTGCCGGACCGGTCCGCCCGGCACGACCACCGCGGCCTCGGCCGACTCCGCAACCTCGGTCATCGCCGGCTCGGCCGACTCCGGCTCGGCCGACCGGTCCGGGCCGGCCGTCGGGTGGGCGGCGGCCGGGTGCTCGTGCGCATCGGCCGCCTCGGGCTTCCCCTCCGGATCGTCCTCCCGCGCGGGAGCCGGTTCGGCCGGGCCGGCAGCACCGCCGGACGATCCCGCCTCAGGGGCCTCCTCGACCGTCGGCTCCTTCGCCACCGCGTCTACCGCGCCCACCGCGTCCACGGGCCGGTCGCCGTCCGCGCCGAACCGCGCCAGCGCGGCCATCGCCCGCCCGAACAGTTCGGAGCCCGCCGGGGAGAACACAGGGGGCGCCACGACCGCCGGCTCCTCGTCCGCGGACCCGGCCTCGACCGAATCGGCCTCCGCCGATCCCGTCCGCGTGGAACCGGTCTCCGTGGCACCCGCCTTCACGGGCGCGCCGTCCACTGATCCGGCCGCCACCGATCCGGACGCCGCCGCGCCGGCCGCCACCGACCCCGTCGCCACGGGCCGCCGCCCCGCCGGCTCGGTGCGGGCCGGCGTGAGGGCCCCGCCCGGGGCCGCAGGCAGCGCGGGCAGCTCGGCCGCCGCCTCCAGTTCCAGCAGGCGGCGGCCCTCCAGCGCGCTCGCGCGCTCGGTCTCGGCCGTGGCGTACCGCCGCAGCAGCGACGCGTGCTCGTTGCGCAGCCGTGCCAGTTCCGAGCGCTTGGCCCGCAGCTTCTGATCGAGGCGGACGCGCAGTTCGCGCGACTCCTCCAGGTCCGATTCGAGTTCGGCGACGCGTTCCTCGAAGCGCCACTCGTCGCTCGCCCGCGCGCGCGTGAGGTCGGCCACCTTGCGGCCCGCCTGGGTGTCCCAGCGGCGCAGGACGACGGCACCGGCGACCGCCGTCACCGCGGCGGCCGCCGCAAGGGACCGCAGGACCACGGGTGCCGTGGAGACCCAGGGACCCAGGGCGCAGACGAGGGAGACGCCGGCGATCGCCGAGGGCGGCAACAGCCTGTGCAAAGGAGGGGAATGGCGGTGACGTCCACGTGGCATGGCCAGAAACTTACCGCGCGTAGGCGAATCGTGGTGGGCCGCCCCGCAAAAAGGCGGCCATACCGAAACCTTCACAGGGCATCAGGAGTTCCGTTCCGCTACCCGCGCGCGTACGCGGCCGAGTTCCGCCCGAGTACTGCGCCGGTTCGATCGAACTCCGGACCCTTTTCAAGATCATTCCTGATGCCCTCGTTCCGTGCGCCGAGACCGGTCCCGCCCGCTCTCAGCGCTCGGCCAGTCGCGCGCTGATCCACTGCAGCGCCGCCGGGATCTCGCGCTTCCACGTGTTGAAGTTGTGGCCGCCGCTGTCCAGGATGATCGACGAGATACGGGTCTTGTTCGTCGCCTTGGCCGCGTCTATGAACTTCAGCGTGGACTTGTAGTTGCTCTCTCCCTGCCTGCTGCTGGTGACGAGCAGGGAAGTGTCCGGAGCCGGCAGGTGCTTGATGCTCCAGCCCAGGTCGGCACGATTCTTCAGATTCTTGTCATCGTGGAAGAGATCACCCGTGGTGGGGTCGATCGGCGCCTTGTAGTAAGGCGACAGACCCGCACCCGCGCCGTACACCGCGGGATAGTGCATGGCGATTTTCAGAGCGCAGTAACCACCCGTGGAATCACCCACGACGCCCCAGCCGCCCGGCTTCTTGTCGACCCGGTAGTGGGCGGCCACGGCGTCCGGCAGGTCCCGGCCGAAGAACTTCTCGGTCTGCGGGCCCTCCGGGATGTCCACGCACTCGGTGTCGCGCGGCGGCGCCACCGTCGGCCGCAGCATCACCAGGATCATCGGCTGCATCTTGCCCGACTTGGCCAACTGCTGAGCCGTGCGCGGGTAGTTCAGCTTGCTGATGAGCGCCTGGGCGGTGCCCGGGTAACCGGTGAGGACGACAGCCGCGGGGAACGTACGCGTGCGGTACTGCGGCTGGAAGTACTCCGGCGGCAGGTATATGAAGGCGGGCGAGGCGATGTGGGACCTGCGGCCCACGATGTCGACCTTCTGTATCTGCCCGGTCAGCTGCGGCCGGGATCCGCCGGCCAGCTGCACCTGCTGGGTGCCGACCACCCGCAGCGGCCCGGTCGAACCGCTCGCGGCGTGATCGACGACGACGCCCTGGTCGGTCTCCTGGCCGAACAGGTCGGCCCAGCTGGCGTAGAAGCCGAAGGCCTGGTTGGCGGCGAGACCGACGCACGCGAAGATCGCCGCCTGTGTGACCAGCAGGATGCCGACCCGGCCGCCGACCGACGGCCAGCTGCGCCGCGCCAGACGCGGCCAGAGCCACACCGTGGCGACGAACAGCAGTACGGCGAACAGCACCGCCAGTACCAGCACCTTCTTGCTCGTGAGACCCATGAGCCTTTCCTGACTGCACTCGATGCCCGGCCCGCCGGCACCTCCTTGGCGCGAGCTTGCCCCGGGCTTTCCCTGGCCTTTGACCCGGATTCCGGGTGGGGAGTGAACCTTCCTCCCCCAGACACCGTCCTAGAGGGCGCAATGTCGCCGGATGCCCGGATCGGCACCGGATTCAAGGTCTCTCGCAGAACTATGGGATGCGATGTCTGTCAGGATAGATGGGGAAAAGCCGGGCGGGGTTCCGAGCCGATCGGGTCGGGTACGGCGCATACTGCGCGGTCCGCGCCCCGAGGCCGTCCCCACGCTGATCGGCAGGGCCTGCGCGGTCGTGGGCCTCCTGGACATCGCGGCGGGCGTCTTCCCGCGCTTCCGGCACAGCCGGATGCACGCCTGGGCCGAGGTGCTGCCGGGCTCGTTCGGCCCGTTCGCCGCCGCCCTCTCGCTCAGCGCGGGCGTACTCCTGCTGCTCCTCGCGCACGGCCTGCGCCGGCGCAAGCGCCGTGCCTGGCGCGCCGCCGTGGTGCTCCTGCCGGCCGGCGCGGCGGCCGAGTTCGTCTACCGGCACTCCCTGGTCGGTGTGCTCATCGCCCTGGCGCTGCTCACTCCGCTGCTCCTGCACCGCAAGGAGTTCTCGGCGCTGCCGGACCCGCGCAGCAGGTGGCGGGCGCTGACCAACTTCGTGCTGATGAGCGCGGGTTCGCTGGCCCTGGGCATGCTCATCGTCAGCGTCCACGCGCACCGCATGGTCGGCGACCCGAGCGTCGCGGACCGCCTCACCCACGTCGTGTACGGCCTCATCGGCTTCGAAGGCCCGATCGACTACCAGGGCAACACCTCCTGGACCGTCGCCTTCTCCCTCGGCGCCCTCGGCTGGATCACCGCGGTCACCACGATCTACCTGGCCTTCCGCCCCGAGCACCCGGCCGCCCGGCTGACCGAGGAGGACGAGGTCCAGCTGCGCGCCCTGCTGACCAAGCACGGACGCCGTGACTCCCTCGGCCACTTCGCGCTCCGCCGCGACAAGGCGGTCGTGTTCTCCCCGAGCGGCAAGGCCGCGGTGACCTACCGCGTCGTCTCCGGCGTGATGCTCGCCAGCGGCGACCCGATCGGCGACGTCGAGGCCTGGCCGGGCGCCATCGAACGCTTCATGGACGAGGCCAAGGCCCACTCCTGGACGCCCGCCGTCATGGGCTGCTCCGAGACCGGCGGCGAGGTGTGGACCCGCGAGACCGGCCTGGACGCCCTGGAACTGGGCGACGAGGCGGTGGTCGACGTAGCGGATTTCTCCCTCGCCGGACGCGCGATGCGAAACGTCCGCCAAATGGTCAAGCGCATCGAACGGGCCGGCTACGAAACCCGGGTACGGCGCATCCGTGACCTCGGCGACGCCGAACTGGAGCGCATCCGCAACGCCGCCGAGGACTGGCGCGGCACCGACACCGAACGCGGCTTCTCCATGGCGCTCGGCCGCATCGGCGACCCGGCCGACGGCGACTGCCTGATAGCCACGGCCCACAAACAGGACGACGAGCCCGGCGAGTACGGCGACCTGAAGGCGATCCTGCACTTCGTGCCGTGGGGCGAGGACGGCGTCTCCCTGGACCTCATGCGGCGCGACCGCTCCGCCGACCCCGGCATGAACGAACTGCTGATCGTGGCGGCGCTCCAGGCCGCCCCGAAGCTCGCCATCAGCCGCGTCTCGCTCAACTTCGCGATGTTCCGCTCGGCGCTGGCACGCGGCGAGAAGATCGGCGCGGGCCCGGTGCTGCGCGCCTGGCGCGGACTGCTGGTGTTCCTGTCCCGGTGGTTCCAGATCGAGTCGCTGTACAAGTTCAACGCCAAGTTCCAGCCCCGCTGGGAACCGCGGTTCGTCGTCTACCGCGCCTCCTCCGACCTCGCCCGCATCGGCTTCGCCGCCATGCAGGCGGAGGGATTCGTCAACCTGGCGGTGCCCATGCCGCGCTTCCTGCGCCGCCGCCGCGCCGCCTCCCAGCGCCCGTGCGCGCACGCGGTGGCGGAACGGGACGTCCGCGCGGCCTGACACCGGCGCGACCCGCGGTGACCGGCCCCCTCGGTCGGCCACCGCCCGACACGGCCCACCACCCCCGACACGGCCCGAGCGGCCGCCCCCCTCCCCACCCGGAGGCGGCGGCCGCTCGGGCCGCGTCCGTGCCCGCCGCACGCCCCCGGGTCAGGGCGGTCGCCGCCGGGCGCGGGGCCTACGCTGAACGTATGAGCAACCAGAGCGGGCGCGGCCGAGTGGCGGGCCTACCGGCATGGGACCGCTGCGCGGTCATGGGGGTCGTGAACGTGACCCCCGACTCCTTCTCCGACGGCGGCCGCTGGTTCGACACGACGACCGCCGTCAAGCACGGCCTCGACCTGGTGGCCCAGGGCGCCGACCTGGTCGACGTCGGCGGCGAGTCCACCCGCCCCGGTGCCACCCGCGTCGACGAGGCCGAGGAGCTGCGGCGCGTCATACCCGTCGTCCGCGGTCTCGCCGCCGAGGGCGTCACCATCTCCGTCGACACCATGCGCGCCCGGGTCGCCGAGCAGGCGCTCGCGGCGGGCGCGGCACTTGTCAACGACGTCAGCGGCGGCCTCGCCGACCCCGCCATGGTCCCCGTGGTCGCCGACGCCGGCGCCCCCTTCGTCGTCATGCACTGGCGCGGTTTCCTCCAGGGCAGCACCGTCCAGGGCTCCTACGCCGACGTGGTCACCGAGGTCGTCGACGAACTGCACGCGCGCGTGCAGGCCGTTCTGGAGGGCGGGATCGCCCCCGGCCGCGTCGTCGTGGACCCCGGCCTCGGCTTCTCCAAGGACGCCGGGCACGACCTGACACTGCTGGCGCACCTCGACCGCCTGCGCGGCCTCGGCCACCCCGTGCTGGTCGCCGCCTCCCGCAAGCGGTTCCTCGGCCGGGTGCTGGCCGGCCCGCAGGGCGCGCCGCCGCCCGCCCGGGAGCGCGACGCCGCCACGGCCGCCGTCTCCGCGCTCGCCGCGCACGCGGGCGCGTGGGCGGTCCGCGTGCACGAGGTACGCGCCACGGCCGACGCGGTACGGGTCGCCCGTGCCGTGGAGGAGGCACGCGCCGCCGGGGTCCGCACCCCCGAGGACCCGGCCCGCTCCCCAGAAGGAGCCCGGTGAGCGCCCCCCACACCGATGTCGAGCAGGTCGAGGCGGCCAACACCGCCTTCTACGAGGCGCTGGAGCAGGGTGACTTCGAGGAGCTGACCTCCCTCTGGCTCACCCCGTCCGACCTGGGCGTCGACGAGGAGTACCACGATCCGGCCGACACCGGCGTGATCTCCTGCGTGCACCCGGGCTGGCCGGTCCTCATCGGCCGCGGCGAGGTGCTCCGCAGCTACGCGCTGATCATGGCGAACACGGACTACATCCAGTTCATCCTGACCGACGTGCACGTCTCGGTCACCGGCGACACCGCCCTGGTGACCTGCACCGAGAACATCCTCAGCGGCGGCCCCGCCCCCGGCGCCGGCGACGAGCTGGGCCCGCTGGTCGGACAGCTGGTCGTCGCCACCAACGTGTTCCGGCGCACCCCGCTCGGCTGGAAGCTCTGGTCCCACCACGCCTCCCCCGTTCTGGCCGAAAACGACACGGGGGACGAGGACGACTCACCGGCGTGAGTGGGTAGGCGACGGGCACGGACGCGGAAGTGGCCGGAATCACGGGCCCGGCGCCGCGGGCGGCCCGCGGGCCGTGAGCGGCCCGGTTCTCCAGGGAAAACACCGGGTGGGGCCCGCCGGGCCCGGCTCGCCCCGGTGCCCCCGTGTCCCGGCGATGTCGGTGCCCGCAGGTAGATTCGTCCGAGGCCGGTGTGCCGCCCGCACGCGGTACGAACCGACCGCCACCGACGATTGCAGGAGTGATTCGCGTGGATCGTGTCGCGCTGCGCGGCCTGAAGGCCCGCGGGAACCACGGTGTGTTCCCCAAGGAGCGCGAGGAGGGCCAGACCTTCCTCGTCGACCTCGTCCTGGGCGTGGACACCCGGCAGGCCGCGGCCGACGACGACCTGGCGAAGACGGTGCACTACGGCATCGTGGCCGAGGAGGTCGTGGCCGTGGTGGAGGGCGAGCCGGTGAACCTCATCGAGACGCTCGCCGAGCGCATCGCCCAGACCTGTCTGAAGCACGAGGGGGTCCAGGAGGTCGAGGTGTGCGTGCACAAGCCGGACGCCCCGATCACGGTCCCCTTCGACGACGTGACCGTCACCATCACCCGGAGCCGAGTATGACCCGACCTTTCCTCCAGGGTCAGAGCGACCCGACCGTCCAGCCGGTGCCGGCCGCCGTCGTCGAACAGGTCGACGCCGCCGACACCACGCTCAGCAACCCGAAACGGGCCGTGCTCTCGCTCGGCTCCAACCTCGGCAACCGCCTGGAGACCCTCCAGGGCGCCGTCGACGCGCTGGAGGACACCCCGGGCGTCCGTATCAAGGCGGTCTCCCCGGTCTACGAGACGGAGCCGTGGGGCGTCGAGCCCGGCACCCAGCCGTCGTACTTCAACGCGGTCGTGGTCCTGAAGACGACCCTGCCGCCGTCCTCCCTGCTGGAGCGCGCGCACGCCATCGAGGAGGCCTTCCACCGGGTCCGCGACGAACACTGGGGCCCGCGCACCATCGACGTCGACATCGTCGCCTACGCGGACGTCGTCTCCGACGACCCGCTCCTCACCCTCCCCCACCCGCGCGCCCACGAACGCGCCTTCGTCCTCGCGCCGTGGCACGACGTGGACCCCGAGGCCCAGCTCCCCGGCCGGGGCGCGGTGGCGGCCCTGCTGGCATCGGTCACGCGCACGGGTGTCGCACCGCGCGCGGACCTGGAACTCCGGCTGCCCGAGTAGTCGTTAAGGTCGAGGAAGATCCAGACGCCCGGCCCAGGGACGGCACGGCCGAACCGCGGCCGGGCCGGGACGAGCCGCCGGGACGCCCGACCACGGTCCGGGGGAGCTGAAGGGACACCGTGAAAGAGCTGCGCATCAGGGTGCTGGCAGGCGTGTTCGTCATCGCCGGAGTGCTGTCCTGGGCGGGCGCCCGCCTGTGGAACGCGGTGGGGACCCTGCCCAGCGTCCCCCTGGCCGCCCCCATCGTCCTCGCCCTGATCGCCGTGGTCCTGCTGTCCACGGCGCTCTCGCTGCGCGCCCGCCTGAGGGCCCAGCGCGAGCGCCGCCCCGGCGCCAAGGGCGTCGACCCGCTGATGGCCGCCCGCGCGGTCGTCTTCGGCCAGGCCAGCGCCCTGGTCGCCGCCCTGGTCGCCGGCATGTACGGCGGCGCCGGCGTCTTCCTGCTGGAACTCCTCGACCTGCCCACCCGCCGCGATCAGGCCATCTACGCCGGCTCCTCGGTCCTGGCGGGCCTCGCGGTGATAGCGGCGGCCCTGTTCCTGGAACGGGTCTGCAAACTCCCCGAGGACGACGACGAGAACCACGGCGGCGCGGAGCCGGCGGCCTGAGCCACCGGCACCCGGGCACCCTCAAACCGTCCGCAGAGCCGCGGCGCCGCCGCTCAGCGCGCCATGATGAGGCTCATCGCCTCGTTGCGCGTCGCCGCGTCCCGCAGCTGGCCGCGCACCGCCGAGGTGATGGTCTTCGCGCCGGGCTTGCGGATGCCCCGCATCGACATGCACATGTGCTCGCACTCGATGACGACGATGACGCCCCGGGGCTCCAGGATCTCCATCAGCGAGTCGGCGATCTGCGTGGTGAGACGTTCCTGCACCTGCGGACGGCGGGCGTAGACGTCCACGAGACGGGCCAGCTTCGACAGCCCCGTGATCTTCCCGCTGCCGGCCGGGATGTACCCGACGTGGGCGACCCCCCGGAACGGCACGAGGTGGTGCTCGCAGGTCGAGAAGACCTCGATGTCCTTCACCAGCACCATCTCGTCGTGGCCCAGGTCGAACGTCGTTGTCAGGACGTCCTCCGGCTTCTGCCACAGCCCCGCGAATATCTCCTTGTACGCCCGCGCCACTCGCGCCGGGGTGTCGCGCAGGCCTTCGCGGTCCGGGTCCTCGCCGACCGCGATGAGGAGTTCGCGTACGGCGTTCTCGGCGCGCTTCTCGTCGAACTCGCCGATGGCGCCCTCGACGTCCAGCGTCACGGGGTCGGTCATGTGAAGCCTCGTTCCTGTCTGTCTCAGCTGCGGGCATGCGAAATGCCGCGCCCCCCAGGCTAGAACCTGGGGGGCGCGGCATACATTCCGGGGCCGGTGGGCTCCGGTCAGCTCTCCGGGCGGTCCTCCGGAGTCTGCTCCGTCGCCGGGGCGGGCTCCGTGGCCGTGGACTTCACGGTGCTGATCGCCGCCGTCGCGCCGTTCGCCCCGTTGGTGAGGGCCAGCTCCTTGGGGGAGAGCACCGGCGGGCGGGTGGACGGGGTGCGGCGGGAGGAACCGGTCCAGGCGGGCCGGGGCGGGCGCTTGACGATGGGGGCGAAGACCTCGGCGATCTCCTCCTTGCCCAGCGTCTCCTTCTCCAGCAGGGCCAGGACCAGGTTGTCGAGGACGTCGCGGTTCTCGACCAGGATCTCCCAGGCTTCGTTGTGCGCGTTCTCGATGAGCTTCTTGACTTCCTCGTCCACCAGCGCGGCGACCTCTTCCGAGTAGTCGCGCTGGTGAGCCATCTCACGGCCGAGGAACGGCTCGGTGTTGTCGCCGCCGAACTTGATCGCGCCGAGACGCTCGGTCATGCCGTACTGCGTGACCATCGCGCGGGCCGTGGAGGTGGCCTTCTCGATGTCGTTCGCCGCGCCGGTGGTCGGGTCGTGGAAGACCAGCTCCTCGGCCGCGCGACCGCCGAGCATGTAGGCCAGCTGGTCCAGCATCTCGTTGCGCGTGGTCGAGTACTTGTCCTCGTCCGGGAGGACCATCGTGTAACCGAGGGCCCGGCCGCGGGAGAGGATCGTGATCTTGTGGACCGGGTCGGAGTTCGGCGAGGCCGCCGCGACCAGGGCGTGACCGCCCTCGTGGTACGCGGTGATCTTCTTCTCCTTGTCCGACATGATCCGGGTCCGCTTCTGCGGGCCCGCGACCACACGGTCGATCGCCTCGTCCAGCATCTTGTTGTCGATCAGCTTCTGGTCGCTGCGGGCCGTGAGCAGCGCGGCCTCGTTCAGCACGTTGGAGAGATCGGCGCCGGTGAAGCCGGGGGTGCGGCGGGCGACCGCGGCCAGGTCGACGTCCTTCGCGACCGGCTTGCCCTTCTGGTGGACCTTGAGGATCTCCAGGCGGCCCTGCATGTCCGGGCGGTCGACTGCGATCTGCCGGTCGAAGCGGCCGGGGCGCAGGAGGGCCGGGTCGAGGATGTCGGGCCGGTTGGTGGCGGCGATGAGGATCACGCCGCCCTTCACGTCGAAGCCGTCCATCTCGACGAGCAGCTGGTTCAGCGTCTGCTCGCGCTCGTCGTGACCGCCGCCGAGGCCGGCGCCGCGGTGGCGGCCGACCGCGTCGATCTCGTCGACGAAGACGATCGCCGGGGCGTTCGCCTTGGCCTGCTCGAACAGGTCACGGACACGGGAGGCACCGACACCGACGAACATCTCGACGAAGTCGGAACCGGAGATCGAGTAGAACGGGACGCCGGCCTCGCCCGCGACGGCTCGCGCGAGCAGGGTCTTGCCGGTGCCGGGCGGGCCGTAGAGCAGCACGCCCTTGGGGATCTTCGCCCCGACGGCCTGGAACTTGGCCGGCTCCTGGAGGAACTCCTTGATCTCGTGGAGTTCCTCGACGGCCTCGTCCGCGCCCGCGACGTCCGAGAACGTCGTCTTCGGGGTGTCCTTGGTGATGAGCTTGGCCTTGGACTTCCCGAAGTTCATCACCCGGGAGCCGCCGCCCTGCATCTGGTTCATCAGGAACAGGAAGACGACCACGATGAGGACGAAGGGCAGCAGGGTGAGCAGGACGCCGAGGAAGGGGTTCTGCTTGGACGGCGAGACCGTGTAGCCGTCCGGGATCTGCTTGTGCTGGTACTTGTCCTGCAGCGTGTTGGCGAGGGCGGCGCCCTGGTCGCCGATGTAGCTGGCCTGGATCTTCGAGCTGCCGGAGACCTTCTGGCCGTCCTTGAGTTCGACCTTGATGCTCTGATCGTCCCCGGTGGTCAGCTTGGCCTGCTGGACCCGGTTGTCATTGATCGCTGCTACGACCTGGCCTGTGTCCACCGTCTTGTAGCCGCCGGACGAGCCGACGACCTGCATCAACACGACCACGGCAAGGACGGCCAGCACGATCCACATGACCGGCCCACGGAAGTATCGCTTCACGTCCATCCATACGGAGCGGTGTCGCCCCGTCCCTCCTGCCATAGTGAGTTTGATAAGACAGTTCTTCTGACGGTACCCCAGCATTGTGGCTCGAAGCCGCACGGGAGAGCTGGCGTTCCTGTCTGCATGCTCCAACGGCTGCGGTGCCGCCGGGGTTCCCGATCACCGTACGGACTGCGCCCTTCCGGGTCAGCCCGCCGTGGTCAGCCGCCGTAGACGTGGGGGGCGAGCGTACCGACGAACGGCAGGTTGCGGTACTTCTCGGCGTAGTCCAGGCCGTAGCCGACGACGAACTCGTTGGGGATGTCGAAGCCGACCCACTCCACGTCGATGGCGACCTTCGCGGCGTCGGGCTTGCGCAGCAGCGTGCAGACCTTGAGGGAGGCCGGCTCGCGTGAACCCAGGTTGGACAGCAGCCAGGACAGGGTCAGGCCCGAGTCGATGATGTCCTCGACGATCAGGACGTGCTTGCCCTTGATGTCGGTGTCCAGGTCCTTGAGGATCCGCACGACACCGGAGGACTGGGTGCCCGCGCCGTAGGAGGACACGGCCATCCAGTCCATGGTGAGCGGGGTGGACAGCGCCCGCGCCAGGTCGGCCATGACCATGACCGCGCCCTTGAGGACTCCGACGATCAGCAGGTCCTTGCCCGCGTACTCCGCGTCGATCTTCGCGGCCAGCTCGGCCAGCTTCGCGTCGATCTCTTCCTTGGTGATGAGTACCTGCTGGAGGTCGGCACCCATGTCTTTCGCGTCCACCCGCATCACTTTCGGTCGGTCGTCCCGCATTGACGGCTCGCGGCTGTTCCGGCCTCCCGGCGGGGAGTCCGGCCGCCGGGGGCCTCCCCGGCGGGGAGACCGGCGCCTCCCCGTGGGGGAAGGTTTCAGCCTTGCCGAATCACCAGTCTGCCACCCTGGCGCCGGGCGACGACTTTGCCCGGGAGGTTGATGGCCCCCTGACCACGCCATCCGGTGATCAGCCGGTCGATCTCCTCGATGTGGCGGGCGAACAGGGAACCGGCCGGGGACCCCGCGTCGATGGCGGCACGGCGCAGGACGCGGCGGCGGACCGCGGGGGGCAGGTCGTGCAGTTTGGCGCACTCCAGGCAGCCGGCGTCGTCGCGGGCGGTGGCCTCGGCCTGGCCGGCCCAGGCGTCGAGGGCGTCGGCGTCGTCGCGGGAGAGCTGGGCGGTGCGGGCGAGAGCCTCGACGACGCCCTTGCCCAGGGCCTTCTCCAGGGCGGGCAGGCCCTCGTGGCGCAGCCGGGAGCGGGTGTAGGCGGGGTCGGCGTTGTGCGGGTCGTCCCAGACGGACAGCGACTGGACCATGCAGGCCTTGCGGGCGGTCTGCCGGTCGATGTGCAGGAACGGGCGCCGGTAGCGGCCGCCGGCCCCCGAGACCGCGGCCATGCCGGACAGGGAGCGGATGCCGGAGCCGCGCGCGAGGCCGAGCAGGACCGTCTCCGCCTGGTCGTCGCGGGTGTGGCCGAGCAGGATCGCGTGGGCGCCGTGGCGGTCGGCGGCGGCGTCCAGGGCGGCGTAGCGCGCGTCGCGGGCGGCGGCCTCGGGGCCGCCGTCGCGGCCCACGGTGACGGCGACGGCGTCGACCGGGTCCAGGCCGAGGTCGCGCAGCCGCTGGGCGACCTCGTCGGCGCGCAGGCCGGAGCCGGGCTGCAGGCCGTGGTCGACGGTGATGCCGCCGGCGCGGATGCCGAGCTTGGGCGCCTCGAAGGCGAGGGCGGAGGCGAGTGCCATGGAATCGGCGCCCCCGGAGCAGGCCACGAGGACGAGCGGCGCCTCGGGGCGCCCGTGGCCGGGCCGGTCGTCGTGCGGGGACCGCTGGGCGGCGCGCAGGCCGCGGGAGGGGGCGCGGCTGGGGGTCGGCACGCCCAGCGGGGGGTGCCCGGTCATCCGGGCGGGCCGCGGGCCGGGCGCGGTGGGCCGCTCCTGGGCGGCGTACGCCGTCTGCGCGGCGTGCGCGGTCTGGAGTTCGGGGCGGAGCGGCCCGGCGGGGGGCGGGGCCGGGGTCTGCTCGTCGAGGATGTCGTTCAGGACGCGGCGTACCGCCAGGCGTATCGCCGCGACCGCAGGATGGGGACCCATGTCCGGTTCCCTTCACGGAAGTTTTCGGGGGGGTGAGCCCGAGATCGGTCACTCAGAGTGGGTCGATGGTGACAGAAACGGGCCGTTCCCCGAGCATTGCACGCCTATCCCTCACTCACGGTCCCTCGGACGGGTGATTGGAGGGGCGTTCGCCTGCCGTCGGCCGGATTCGGTTCACCCCGTCCGCGCCCGGTTCACGACTCGGCCCTGCGGTGCACCCGCGCGACCCAGTCCGCCGGTTTGGCGATCTCCGCCTTGGTGGGGAGGGTGTTCGGGGAGGTCCACACGCGGTTGAAGCCGTCCATGCCGACCTGGTCGACGACGGCGCGCACGAAGCGCTCACCGTCCCGGTACTGGCGCAGCTTGGCGTCCAGGCCGAGCAGCTTGCGCAGGGCCGAGTCCAGCCGGGAGGCGCCCTTGGCGCGGCGCTGCTGGAACTTCTCGCGGATCTCCGCCACGGTCGGCACGACCGCGGGGCCCACGCCGTCCATCACGTAGTCGGCGTGGCCCTCCAGGAGGGACATCACGGCGGTGAGCCGGCCGAGGATCTCCCGCTGGGCGGGGGTCTGTACGAGTTCGACGAGGGAGCGCCCGCCGTCGTCCTCCTCGCCCTCGGGCCGCCCGCCGACGAGGGACTGCGCGGCCTCCCGGATGCGCTCCAGGAAGGCCATCGGGTCGACGTCGGTCTCCGAGAGGAAAGACTGGATCTCGCCCTCCAGGTGGTCGCGCAGCCAGGGCACGGCGGTGAACTGCGTGCGGTGGGTCTCCTCGTGCAGGCACACCCAGAGGCGGAAGTCGTGGGGCTGTACGTCGAGTTCGCGTTCGACGTGGACGATGTTCGGGGCGACGAGCAGCAGCCGCCCGCCGCCGTTCGCCCCGGCGGGCAGGTCGCGGGTGGCTGGGGCGAAGGTCTCGTACTGGCCGAGGACGCGGGAGGCGAGGAACGACAGCAGCATGCCCAGTTCCACGCCGGTGACCTTGCCGCCGACGGCGCCGAGCACCGCGTTGCCGGGGCTGCTGCCGCGCCGCTCCTGCATCTTGTCCAGCAGGGGCTTGAGCAGCTCCCGGAATCCGGCGACGTTCGCCCGGACCCAGCCCGGGCGGTCGACGACCAGCACGGGTGTGTCGTGGGTGTCCTCCGCGCCCAGGCGGGTGAACGCCCGCACGTGCTCCTCGGAGACCTTGGCGTGCCGGCGCAGTTCGGCGACGACGGCGCGGGCGTCCTCGCGGCTCACCTCGGGGCCCGGCCGGACCAGCCGGGTCGCGGTCGCCACCGCGAGATTCCAGTCGACCATCCCGGGACTTGCGGCACCACCGATGCTCGTCATGTGTCAACGGTACGTGAGCGCCGCCGCTCGGGGCAGGGCGGTGGCGCGGTGCCTGAAATCAGCGTCGGGTCCCGCCGCCGCGCCCCACCGACCCCGTACCGTCCGTCCCCGGCACCGGGCCCGTACCGGGTGCCTCCTCGTCGCATCCGCAGGCGGCCAGGGCCGTCGCCGTGTGGTCCAGGGTGGACTGGGCGGCCTGCGGGTCGGTCGTGCCCTCGGCCAGGAAGGCGAAGGCGAGCAGGCGGCCGTCGTGGTCGACGGTGGTGCCCGCGAGCGTGTTCACGCCGGTCAGGGTGCCGGTCTTGGCCCGGACGAGCCCCGCGGCGCCGCCGGAGGCGTCGGAGGTGTAGCGGTCGGCGAGGGTGCCGGTGAAGCCGGCGACCGGCAGGCCGGTGAGGACCGGGCGCAGTCCGGGATGGGCGGGGCCGGCGGCCGTGCGCAGCAGGGCGGTCAGCAGGTTCGCGGTGAGCCGGTCGGTGCGGTCCAGGCCGCTGCCGTCGTGGAAGGCGGTGCCGGTCAGGGGCAGGCCGAGCCGCTTGAGCCGGGCCGTGATCGCCCGGGCGCCGCCGGCGAAGTCGGGGCGTTCGCCCGAGGCCAGGGCGGTCTGCCGGGCCAGGGCCTCGGCGATGTCGTTGTCGCTGTTGGTGAGCATGCGTTCGACGACGTCCGACAGGGGCGGCGAGGACACGGTCGCGAGGGTCCGGGAGCGGCCGGTCGCCTTGGAGGGGCCGGGGGCGGTGGTCCGGATGCCGCGGTCGTTCAGGAAGCGGGCGAAGGCGCGGGCGGCGTCGGCGGCCGGGTCGGCGGCGCGCTGCGCCGGTCCGCCGGTCGAGTCGTCGGTGCGGGCCTCGTCGGCCATCAGCGCGGCGACCCTGGCCAGGTTCTCGTTCACGCCGATGGGGTGCAGGTCGGAACCGGCGTACAGGGTGGCGTCGTAGGACAGCGTGACCTGGTGCGTGCCGCGCTTGGCCAGGGCTTTGGCCGTGGCGTCGGCGAGGGTGCGCAGACTGGCCGCGCCGTGGGCGTCGGGGCGGGCGGTGAGGGTGGGGTCGCCGCCGCCGACCAGGACGAGTTCCCCGGTGTCGGGTTCCAGGGCGGCGCGGGTGGTGAAGCGGTGGTCGGGGCCGAGCGCGGACAGGGCGGCGACGGCAGTGGCGATCTTGGTGGTGGAGGCGGGGGTGAGGCCGTCGCCGCCGCCCTGCCCGTACAGCTGCCGGCCGGTGGCGACGTCGACGACCACGGCGGAGTGGCGGGCGCCGAGTGCCGGGTTCTTCAGGAGGGGGTCGAGGACGGCGGCGAGGGCCGTCCGGTCGCCGGCCGGTTCCACGGCGCCGCCGGTGCCGTCGAGGCCGACCAGCACGGGGGCGGCGCTGGGCGCGGGCCGGGCGGCGGACGCCGCCCCACCACCGGACATATCGGAACCCTGGCCGTGATCTGCGCCACCCGCGTGCTCCAGGGCGGCGGCCCGATCCCGCTCGGCCGTACGCTGACCGGTGGAGTCCCAGGGACCGGCGGCAGTCACCACACCGGCGGCCAGCGCCAGTCCGGCGGTGGCGGCACCCGCGGTGTACTGCCACGTCCTCGGCTGCCCCGGCCGGTGCCCGGTGGCCTGCGTGAGCCGTGCGATCCACGGCCGTGCGGACCGCGCGGCCGGTGCCGGACGCGGCCGTACGGACCGTGCGAGTCGTGCCAGCCGCGGCCGCGTGGACCGTGCCAGGCGTGCCAGCCGCCCTCCCGCGGCCTGCCAGCCCCTCAGCTCCGGCATGACCACCAGCCCCTTTCGCGATCACACACCTGCGTGAGGGACACTTAATCACCAGAACTATGTGCTGATCATGGAGGAGCCACCGGTGGAGTTCGACGTCACGATCGAGATCCCGAAGGGTTCGCGGAACAAGTACGAGGTGGACCACGAGACCGGTCGTATCCGCCTGGACCGTCGACTCTTCACTTCGACCAGCTACCCGGCCGACTACGGCTTCGTCGAGGACACCCTCGGCGAGGACGGCGACCCGCTGGACGCGCTGGTCATCCTGGACGAGCCGACCTTCCCCGGCTGTCTCATCAAGTGCCGCGCGATCGGCATGTTCCGGATGACGGACGAGGCCGGCGGCGACGACAAGCTGCTGTGCGTGCCGGCGTCCGACCCGCGGGTGGAGCACCTGCGTGACATCCACCACGTGTCGGAGTTCGACCGCCTGGAGATCCAGCACTTCTTCGAGGTCTACAAGGACCTGGAGCCGGGCAAGTCGGTCGAGGGCGCCAACTGGGTGGGCCGGGCCGACGCGGAGACGGAGATCGAGCGTTCCCGCAAGCGCTTCGAGGAGCACGGCGGCCACTGACCGCAGCACGTCCACGGGCCGCGTCGCACTCGATCGGGTGTGACGCGGCCTTTGGCATGCGGGCGGGGGTACCCGCGCATACTGAGGCTTACGGAAGGTGTCGTTCAGGGAGCGTTGCCCAGTGACGGACGCGGAGGACCGCAAACCGCAGTCGGACGAGGCGCGGAGTGACTACACGTCCCGCGCCACGCCGCCCGCGGACGCGGAGGTGACGCAGGCGACGCAGGTGATTCCCGTGGTCTCCGTGACCCAGGTGATCCCTGTGACGCCGGCTCCTGGGGTCGACAGCGAGTCGTCGACGACGTCCGAGTTCGCCGTCCCGCAGGGGCTGGCGGTGGCCAGGACCGGGACCGAGTCCGAGACGACCTCGGAGTTCGCCCTGCCGGACGGCCTGGACGTGCCCGACGCGGCGACCGCGGAGCCCGAGGGTTCGGCTTTCACTCCGCCGAGCACCTTCAACGCCCGGGAGGCGCCCTACGCCTTCACCCCGCCGCGCGGCACCCCGGCGGTCAGCCTGACCAAGGACGCCCCCTGGCAGGACCGGATGCGCACCATGCTGCGCATGTCGGTGACCGAGCGCCCGGCGCTGGAGTTCGCGCAGAAAGCGGAGGAGGGCGGTCCGGCCGTCCCGCGCGTCCTCGACCTGACCCTGCGTATCGGCGAGCTGCTGCTCGCCGGCGGTGAGGGCGCCGAGGACGTGGAGACGGCGATGTTCGCGGTCTGCCGCTCCTACGGCCTGGACCGCTGCGAGCCGAACGTCACCTTCACCCTGCTGTCGATCTCCTACCAGCCGTCCCTGGTGGACGACCCGGTGTCGGCCTCCCGTGTGGTGCGCCGGCGCGGCACCGACTACACCCGGCTCGCGGCCGTCTTCCAGCTCGTCGACGACCTCAGCGACCCGGAGACCCACGTCTCCCTGGAGGAGGCCTACCGGCGGCTGGCGGAGATCCGCCGCAACCGGCACCCCTACCCCGGCTGGGCCCTGACCGGCGCGGCCGGACTGCTGGCGGGCGCGGCCTCCGTGCTCGTCGGCGGCGGTCTGCTCGTCTTCGTGGTGGCCGCGATCGGCGCGATGCTCGGCGACCGGCTGGCCTGGCTGTGCGCCGGGCGCGGGCTGCCGGAGTTCTACCAGTTCATGGTCGCCGCGACGCCACCGGCCGCGATCGGCGTCGCGCTCACCGTGGCGAACGTCGACGTGAAGGCGTCCGCGGTCATCACCGGTGGCCTGTTCGCGCTGCTGCCGGGGCGTGCGCTGGTGGCGGGGGTGCAGGACGGCCTGACCGGCTTCTACATCACGGCCTCCGCGCGTCTGCTGGAGGTCATGTACTTCTTCGTCGGCATCGTCACGGGCGTGCTGCTGGTCCTGTACTTCGGCGTGAAGCTGGGCGCCCAGCTCAATCCGGACGCGGCGCTGGTGGTCAGCCAGCGGCCGGTGCTCCAGGTCGTCGCCTCGATGCTGCTGTCGCTGACCTTCGCCGTGCTGCTCCAGCAGGAGCGGTCCACCGTGCTGTGGGTGACGCTCAACGGCGGGGTCGCCTGGGTGGTGTACGGCGCGATGCACGACGTCGGCCGTATCTCGCCGGTGGCCTCCACCGCGGTGGCGGCGGGGCTGGTGGGGCTGTTCGGGCAGTTGCTCTCCCGGTACCGGTTCGCCTCCGCGCTGCCGTACACGACGGCCGCGATCGGGCCGCTGCTGCCGGGTTCCGCGACGTACTTCGGTCTGCTGTCGATCGCCCAGAGCCACGTCGACAAGGGGCTCGTGTCGCTGGCCAAGGCGGTGTCGCTCGCCATGGCCATCGCCATCGGGGTGAACCTCGGCTCCGAGATCTCCCGGCTGTTCCTGCGGGTGCCGGGAGCCGGGAGCGCGGCGGGCCGCCGGGCGGCGAAGCGGACCAGGGGCTTCTGAGCCGGCCACTGCCCGCGCTGCCTCACGGCGCCCGGTAGTAGCCCTGGCCCTGGTCGTAGGGGTACTGCTGCGGGTGCTGCTGGTCGTAGCCCTCCTGCGGGCCGCCGTACGGCTGCTGCGGAGGCTGCTGCTGGGGGTGGCCCTGGGGCTGGTGCTGCTGGGGCTGGTGCTCCTGCTGCTGGGGCGGCTGCGGGTACTGGCCGCCGTGGTACTGGCCCTGGTCGTAGCCGTACGGCGGCTGCGGCTGCGGCTGCGGCTGCGGCTGCTGGGACTGGTGCGGCTGCTGGTGCGGCTGCTGGTGCTGCGGCTCGATGCGGCGCAGTTGGGTGGTCTCGTCGTCCCTGACGGGCTGCTGGTACTGCTGCGCGTACGGCTGGGGCTGCTGCGCGAACTGCTGCTGGTACGGGGCCTGGGCGGCGTGCTCCGGCTCGGCCGCGGCGGGCGCGGGCCCGTTCTTCGCCTTGGCGCGGGCGCGCAGGAACTCGATGGCGATCGGGACGACCGAGACGAGGACGATCAGGATGAGGATCGCCTCGATGTTGTTCTTGACGAAGTCGATCTTGCCCAGCCAGGAGCCGAGCAGGGTCACGCCCGCGCCCCACAGCACGCCGCCGATGATGTTGAAGGTGGCGAACGAGCGGTACCGCATGCCGCTGACGCCCGCGATGATCGGCGTGAACGTCCGCACGACGGGCACGAAGCGGGCCAGGACCAGGGACTTCGGGCCGTACTTCTCGAAGAACTCGTGCGCCTTGGCGACGTTCTCCTGTTTGAACAGGCGGGAGTCGGGGCGGTTGAAGAGGGACGGGCCGACCTTCTTGCCGAACATGTAGCCCGCCTGGTCGCCGAGGACCGCCGCGAGGCAGATCAGGGCGATCGCCGCCCACAGGGGGAAGTCCAACTGGTGCGAGGTGATCAGCAGACCGCAGGTGAACAGGAGCGAGTCACCCGGCAGGAAGAAGCCGATCAGCAGGCCCGACTCGGCGAAGACGACGAGGAGCAGGCCCCAGATGCCGAAGGTGTCCAACAGGTGATTCGGATCCAGCCAGCTCGGGCCGAGGGCAAGCGTCGTCACGGTTCCGGGCTCCTGAGGGGGTGAGGACGGTCGGCGGCGGGTCGGCCTCCGTGTACTGCCGCACAAAGTATCAACGGATGGTGTACGGCTCAGGTTCCACCGGGTTCCAAGGGATGCGCTGTGCGTCTCCTCGGGCCAGGCTGTCCCCCATGGGCATCGAGGAATACGGCGGCGGTCAGGGTCCCCAGCCGGACGTGCTGGTCGTCACCACGAACGACGTACCGGGCCACCGGGTCGAACAGGTCATCGGCGAGGTGTTCGGACTCACCGTCCGGTCCCGGCACCTGGGCAGCCAGATCGGCGCCGGGCTGAAGTCGATGATCGGCGGGGAGCTGAGGGGTCTGACCAAGACGCTGGTGCAGACCCGCAACCAGGCGATGGAGCGGCTCGTGGAGCAGGCACGCGCGCGGGGCGCCAACGCGGTGCTGGCCTTCCGCTTCGACGTGACCGAGGCGGCCGACGTGGGCACGGAGGTGTGCGCGTACGGGACGGCGGTGGTCGTGATCCGGGAGTAGCCGCGGCGGCGCACAGGGACACGCGCAGAGACACGGACGTAAAGAGACACAGACGTAAGGGGTGTCCTCCCCGGGCGGACGCCCCTTACCTCACCCCTCGTGACGGGCGGCGTTCGCGAGGATCGCCTCCCTGAGGTGCTCGGCCGTGCCCGGCCGCACGGAGTCGTAGAAGGCCTTGAAGCGCTCGTCTGCGACGTACATCTCCCCCAGGTTGCGGTGCATCTCGTACGGGCACTCGAACAACCACCTGCCGATGTGGCGGCGGTGTTCCTCGGCCAGGTCCATGGCCGCCTCGCCTGTCGGGGGCTCCCCGGCGGCCACCAGGGCGGCGTACCGCTCGCCCCAGGCGTCGACCTCGGCCTGGATGCGCTTCCAGTCCGCTTTGCCGTAGCGGGCGGCGCGGCGCTGCGACTCGGTGTAGGCCTCGGTGCCGCCCCAGCGCTGCTCGGCCTCCTCCGCGTACTGCTCGGGGTCCTTGTCCCCGAACACCTCGAACCGTTCCTCGGGCGTGAGGTTGATTCCCATCCTGCGTGCCTCCATGGCCTGCTCCACGGCCGCGGCCATCTTCCGCAGCTTGTCGATCCGGGCGGTCAGCAGTTCGTGCCGGCGGCGCAGGTGCGCGCGCGGGTCCGCGTCCGGGTCGTCCAGCAGCGCCGCGACCTCGTCGAGCGGGAAGCCGAGCTCCCGGTAGAACAGGATCTGCTGCAACCGGTCGAGGTCGGCGTCGCTGTAGCGCCGGTGCCCCGCGTGGTTGCGCTCGCCCGGGACGAGCAGGCCGATGTCGTCGTAGTGGTGCAGGGTGCGCACCGTCACTCCGGCGAAACCGGCGACCTGGCCCACGGTGTGGCTCACTTCCGCTCCCTCCTCGGTACGCGCTCCACGGTCCCTCCTCACGTCGCGTGAGGTGCAAGGACGTTTCCGCTCCGCCCGTGTCGTGCGCGTTCCTCCCGGTCTGCCGGACCCGTCCGCTTATCGTGTGCCGGTGGCCCAGGACACCGAGCGGCAGGCAGCCGCCGCACCGGCCGGGCCGGCGCCGCCGGCCCGCGCGCTGCTGCCCCTGATCCTGCCCGCCCTCGTCACCGGCGTCGGCTCCAGCCTGCTCTTCCTGGTGGTGAGCGGGGCGGCGGAGCGGTTGCAGGGGGCGCTGTGGGGGGACCTGCCGGACGCGCTGGGCGTCGGCCGGTACTCCGTGGTGTGGATGCTGGTGGTGCTGACCGCGACGGGTGTGCTGGTGGGGCTCGTGGTGTGGAAGGCGCCGGGCCACGCGGGTCCCGACCCGGCCACCCTGGGCCTGTCGGCCGCTCCGATGGCGCCGGTCGTGCTGCCGGGGCTGCTGCTGGCGACCATGCTGATGCTGGCCGGCGGGCCGAGCCTCGGCCCCGAGAACCCGATCATCGCGGTCAACGTGGCCCTGGCGTTCTGGCTCGGCCGCAGGCTGCTGCCCCGGCTGCCGGGCGCGCTGTGGCCCGCGCTGGCCGAGGCGGCGACCGTCGGGGCCCTGTTCGGGACGGCGGTGGCCGCCGCGCTGGTCGTCTCCGAGGCGCTGGCCGGGCGGCCGATGAAGGGGGCGCTGTGGGACAACCTCTTCGCGCCGCTGGCCGCGGGCGCGGCCGGTGCCATGACCACGACCCTGGTCGCCCGCCCCACCTTCGACCTCGGGCTGCCGCCGTTCGGCCGCCCGCACTGGGGCGATGTGCTCGCCGCCCTCGTGATCTCCTCGGCGGGCGCGCTGCTCGGCCTCGCCGCCGTGTACGCCTTCCCCTACGTCCACCGGGTCTTCGGCCGGCTCGGCCATCCGATGATCGCCCTCCCGGCCGGCGGGCTGGTGCTGGGCCTGCTGGGGGCGCTGGGCGGTCATCTCACACTGTTCAAGGGGCTCGCGGAGGTCGCGGAGCTGGCCCGGCACCCCGAGGACCGGACTGCGGGGCAGTTCGCCGCGCTCGCCGTGGTCAAGCTGGCCGCCCTGCTCGTGGCCGCTTCCTGCGGCTTCCGCGGCGGCCGGATCTTCCCGTCCGTCTTCATCGGTGCCGCGCTCGGGCTGGCCGCCCACGCCCTGGTGCCCGCGGTACCGCCCGCGCTCGGCGTGGCGGCGGCCGTCCTGGGCACCCTGCTGGCCATCACCCGGCAGGGCTGGGTGAGCCTGTTCACGGCCGCGGTCCTCGTGTCCTCGCCGGCCGTCCTGTCCCTGTTGTGCCTCGCCTCGCTGCCGGCGTGGCTGCTGGTGACCGGCAGGCCGCAGATGCAGCTGCGGGCGGACGGAACGGCGGTGCGCTGACCACCGCCCCGCCACCGGGCCTCAACGGCTCAGGCGCCTGAACCTGCGCAGCGCCAGCGGGAAGAACACCGCGAGCAGCGCGAGCGGCCACAGGACGGCCGCCGTCACGTGCCCGGACTCACCGCCCGGCCCGCCCAGCAGGTCCCGTACGGCCGTCGCCGTGTGGGACATCGGGTTCCACTGGACGATCGTGCCCAGCCAGCCGGGCATGGAGCCGGGGACGGCGAAGGCGTTGGACAGGAAGCCGACCGGCCAGACCAGGATCTGCACGGCCTGGACCAGTTCGGGCCTGCCCGCCACCAGCGCCAGGTGGATGCCGATCCACAGCATGGCGAAGCGGAACAGCAGCAGGAGTCCCAGGGCGCCCAGGAGGCCGCCGGGGCCGCCGTGGGCGCGCCAGCCGAGCGCGAACCCGACGCCGAGCAGGACGGCGAGGACCAGCGCCGACTGGAGCATGTCGGCGGCCGAGCGGCCCACCAGCACCGCGCCGTCGGCCATCGGCATCGAGCGGAACCGGTCGATGACGCCCTTGTTCAGGTCCTGGGTGAGGGCGACCGTCGTGCCTTCCAGACCGAAGGCCATGGTGAGCGCGAGCATGCCGGGGACCAGGTAGTCGACGTAGTCGCCGCGCACGCCCCGGCCGCCGCCGACCACCTCGATCCGGCCCGCGTCGGGCCGCAGCAGGGTGGACAGGATGCGGACCAGGGTGGTCTTGCCGGCGCCGTTCTGCCCCAGCACCCCGTGCACCGTCCCCCGGGCGACCCGCAGGTCGAGTCCGTCCAGCGCGTACGCACCCCCCTTGCCGCCGTACTTCTTGCGCACCCCTTCGACGGTGATCGCCGCCTCGGTCACAGACCGCACAGACCGCTCCTCACTAGCCAAACTTGACTACCGATCGAAAGTAACTCCGTCCGCTCATCTGGTCAAACTTGATTAGCGGGTGTCCCCGGGATGCGGCCGTCCCGTGGCGTACGGGTTCTCCTGGTTCTCGGCCAGTACGCCGGAGAACGGCTCGCCCTCGCCGGCGAAGGTGTACGCCCCGCCCCGGACGCGGTCGATCAGTCCCCGCGTCCACTCGGCGCCGGTGTCGGCCAAGTGCACCCAGAAGTTCATGATCTCGCCGATGTGGCCCAGCCGGCCGGGGCCGTCCTCGGGCGTGTAGTACTCGGTGACCGACCTGCGCCACTCCCCGATGCTGCGCACCCGCTCCTCCAGAAGGGCCAGCGCCTCCGCCCGCTCCAGGTTCACCATGAAGCCGAGGGCGGCGGTCAGCACGTCGGGACGCTGGTCGTAGGAGGTGAGCGAGGCGCGCAGCAGGGAGAAGTACTCCTCGGTGCCCTTGTCGGTGATCTCGTACTCGACGCGCGGCGGGCCGCCCGCCGTGGACGGCGCGATCTCGTGCGCGTGCAGCATTCCCTGCTTCGCCATCTGCTTCAGGGCGTGGTAGACCGAGCCCGGCTTGGCGTTGGACCACTCGTGGGCGCCCCAGTACTCCAGGTCGTTGCGCACCTGGTAGCCGTGGGCCCGCCCGTGCTGGCGGACAGCGCCCAGCACCAGGAGACGGATCGCTGACATGCGGTCCAGGTTATTGCCGGGGCCCCGGCCGCCCGCGCGAGGGCCGCCGGGCGGGGCGCGGGTCAGAACGGGAAACCGCTGCGGCCGTGCTGCACCGAGATCCACTTCACCGTGGTGAAGGCGTCCACCGTCGTCTCGCCGTTGAGGCGGCCGATGCCCGAGTGCTTCTCGCCGCCGAACGGCACCAGCGGCTCGTCGTGCACGGTGCCGTCGTTCACGTGGAACATGCCGGTGTCGATCCGCTTGGCGAAGGCCACACCCCGCTCGATGTCGCCCGTGTGGACGGCGCCGCTGAGGCCGTAGGGGGTGTCGTTGACGATCCGGACCGCCTCCTCCTCGCCGTCGAAGGGGATGAGGAAGGCGACCGGGCCGAAGACCTCCTGCTGGAGCAGTGCCGAGCCGGCCGGTACGTCCGTCAGGACGGAGGGGGCGACCAGGTTGTCGGTGGTGGAGCCGTGCACCAGCGCGGTGGCTCCCTCGGCGATCGCCTGCTCCACGACACCGGACACGGCGTTCGCCTGCGCGGAGTTGATCACCGGGCCGATGACGGTCCGCGGGTCGCGCGGGTCGCCGACCTTCAGCGACTTCACCTTGGCGACGAACTTCTCGGTGAACGCGCCGGCGATCGAGCGGTCCACGAGGACCCGGTTCGCGGCCATGCAGACCTGGCCCTGGTGGACGTAGCGGCTGAAGACGGCCGCGTCGACCGCGTAGTCGAGGTCGGCGTCGTCCAGGACCACGATCGCGCTGTTGCCGCCCAGTTCGAGGACCGAGCGCTTGAAGTTCGCGGCGCAGACGGTGGCCACGTGCCGGCCGACCTTGTCGGAGCCGGTGAAGGAGATCAGCTTCGGGACCGGGTGCTCGATGAAGGCGTCGCCGATCTCGGCGATGTCCGTGACGACGACGTTGAGCAGGCCGCCGGGCAGCCCCGCGTCCTCGAAGATCTTCGCGACCAGCGTGCCGCCGGCGACCGGCGTGTTCTGGTGCGGCTTGAGCACCACGCCGTTGCCGAGCGCGAGCGCCGGGGCGACCGACTTGACCGACAGCAGGAAGGGGAAGTTGAAGGGGCTGATCACGCCGACGACGCCGACCGGGACCCGGTAGACGCGGTTCTCCTTGCCGTCGGACGGCGAGGGCAGGATCCTGCCCTCCGGAGCCAGCGCCAGGTGGACCGACTCGCGCAGGAACTCCTTGACGAGGTGCAGTTCGAAGGCGGCCTTGAGGTGCGTACCGCCCAGCTCGGCGATGATCACCTCGGTGATCTCCTGCTCGCGCTCCTCGACCAGCCGCAGCGCCTTCTCGAAGACCGCGCGGCGCGTGTAGGGGTTGGTGGCGGCCCACTGCTTCTGGGCGCGGGCCGCCGCACGGTACGCCTCGTCCACCTCGTCGGCCGTGGCTATGGTGATCGAGGCCAGCTTCTCGTCGTCGTACGGGTTGAAGTCGATGATGTCCCAGGAGCCGGTGCCCTGGCGCCACTCGCCGTCGATGTACTGCCGGGCCAGGTCGGTGAAGTAGGACGACATGTGATCCCTCGAATCCCAGGCTCTCGCTCTCCGATGTGACGTCATCGTACGTGCGGGTAACCGGAGTTGAGGGCTTACCGGCACTTCTCCGGCGGGGCCCGGGCGAGCTCAGGAGAGCTGCAGCAGGCCGCGCAGGACGTCGCGGCTGTCGTCCGGGCCGGGGCTGTCGTGCTGGAGTTCCTTGAGCGCCTTCTCGTACTGGGTGACGTCCTCGCGCTTGTCCAGGTAGAGCGCGCTGGAGAGCTGCTCCAGGTAGACGACGTCCGACAGGTCGGACTCGGGGAAGCTGAGAAGGGTGAACGAGCCGGACTCGCCGGCGTGGCCGCCGAAGCTGAAGGGCATGACCTGCAGCCGTACGTTGGGCCGCTCGGAGATCTCGATGAGGTGCTGCAACTGCCCGCGCATCACCTCGCGGTCGCCGTACGGACGGCGCAGGGCGGCCTCGTCCAGGACGATGTGCAGTTCCGGCGCGTTCTCCGACACGAGGTATTTCTGCCGCTCCAGGCGCAGCGCCACGCGCCGCTCCACGTCCGCCTCGCTCGCGCCCTGCATGCCGCGCCGGACCACCGCACGGGCGTACGCCTCGGTCTGCAGCAGGCCGTGCACGAACTGCACCTCGTAGACGCGGATCAGGGACGCCGCACCCTCCAGGCCCACGTAGGTGGGGAACCAGCTGGGCAGGACGTCGGAGTAACTGTGCCACCAGCCCGCGACGTTGGCCTCCTTGGCGAGCGAGAGCAGTGAGGTGCGCTCCGCGCCGTCGGTGATGCCGTACAGCGTCAACAGGTCTTCCACGTCACGCGTCTTGAAGCTCACCCGGCCCAGCTCCATCCGGCTGATCTTCGATTCCGAGGCGCGGATCGAGTACCCCGCCGCCTCCCGCGTGATCCCCCGTGCCTCTCGCAGTCGCCTCAGTTGCGAGCCGAGCAGCATGCGCCGCACCACCGATCCGGGCTCTCCCGCGCTCACGTTCGCCAGCCTCCCCAGCCGTCCTCAAGAGCCGCAGTCTGCCACTAAAGCACTTCGAGCAGTACTCGGGCGGTTACGGAAACGGAAAGAGATCACAGAAAACGTGCAGCCCGAGGCAAGAAGGAGGCAAGCGGCGCTCGAGAAGATGGCGGAAAAAATGGCCAACAAGCGGTACGTGTAGGTCCATTTCGGTCTCGTGCACGTGCATCTGCCCTTGCATCTGCTGTGCGCATCCGAAACCATGGTCCCGCGCCACCGCTGCATCGCAACGACCAATGCATCGCAACGATCGCGATTTCCCGGGAGTGCCTCGCATGGGGACGAATGGATCGACCATGCTCCAGCCGTTACGGCAGGGCCTTCCGCCACTGGACCCCTCGGCCGTCTGCGATGCCGCCTCCCGCGCCCTGCCCGCCCGTTACGAGGCCGTGCGCGAGGCCAGACAGTTCACCCGCGCCACGCTCGACCAGTGGGAACTGGGCGACCGCTTCGACGACGTCTGCCTGGTGGTCTCCGAACTCGTCACCAACGCCCTGCGGCACGCGCTGCCGACGGCCTCGGCCGCGCACGTGTGCGAACAGGGCTCGTCGGTGCGCCTGCACCTGATGCACTGGACCGAGCGGCTGGTGTGCGCCGTGCGCGACCCCAGCCAGGACAGTCCCGTCGCCCGCGACACGGACGACTTCTCGGCCGAGTCCGGCCGGGGCCTGTTCCTCGTCGACTCCTTCAGCGACGGCTGGGGGTGGCACCCGCTGGCGGGCACGCTCGGCGGCAAGGTCGTCTGGGCGCTGTTCCGGCTGCGGCCCGCGGGCTGAGGCCGCGCCACGGTCCCCGGGCGCGGCCGGATCGCGGCATCCGCCCGCGCCGTCAGCCCCCGACCAGATGGTCGAACTCGCCGTCCTTGACGCCCAGCAGCATGGCCTCTATCTCCGCGCGGGTGTAGACGAGCGCGGGCCCGTCGGGGAAGCGCGAATTGCGGACGGCCACGTCTCCCCCCGGCAGCCGTGCGAACTCCACGCACGAGCCCTGGGAGTTGCTGTGCCGGCTCTTCTGCCAGGCCACCCCGCGCAGGCGTGTGGCCGCCATGCCGTTGTGCACGTCGCACTCCCCGTACACGCCCTCGACGTCGTGATTCACAGGTCGCTCCCCGGTGGTGCACTGGCTGGTGTGGCCATAGATGCATTGGTCAACTGAACCGGATCATAACCTTGTTCATATGCAGTTGCATGAGCAGATGCACGTGCACGCGGAGTGTTTCAGTGATTACAGCTTTGACGAGCGCTTTACCGAAGATGCTCCCGCGTTCGCCCCCGGAAGGGCAGGGCATGCGCGCGGGTGATCCGCGTCCCTGCCCCGGAAGCCACCACCGCACGCCCTCGCTGACACGTGCATGGAGGAAAGACGCACGGGGAGCCCGCGGTGTTCCGTCCACCACCGACGAGCTTCGCGCGGGCGACCGCTAGCCTGCTGAGGTCGCACACCGCCGCCGGGCGGCCTACCGGTGCCAGGTTGGGGGATCTCAGTGACCAGGACGACCACGGCAGTACGGGTCGCCGCCGCCGGGCTGCTCGGCGCGCTCGCGCTGGCCGCGTGCGACAGCGGCGGGAGCACCGGTTCCGACGGCGCCGCCGGGAGCGACGCCGTCGCCTCCGCGGCCGGCACGCCCCCGGCGACCGGCGGCACGCCCCCGTCCACCGGCGGCGCGAACGGCACGGACAGCGCGCTGAACGGCAGTTGGCTCACCACCAGCGGCGGCAAGGCCGTCGTGCTCATCATCACCGGCCGCCAGGCGGCGCTCTTCTCGACGGACCGGACCACCTGCACCGGCACCGCGGCCGGACAGGCGGGCAAGGGTGTGATCCACCTGGCGCCGTGCAAGGCGCGGTCGACGGGCGCCGTCGACTCCGTCAACAAGACCACCCTCCAAGTGACCTGGGAGGGTGGAGTCGGCAAGGAGACGTACACCAGGGCCGAGGGCGGGGCGCTACCGTCAGGACTGCCCACGGCGAGCCCCGGCACCTGAACGTCCGCGGCGTCCGCTCAGACCGCTGGCGGGGCGGGCAACCGCGCCGCACGCTCGTACGTGATGATCCTTGAGCATCGTCACGACCCGAGGAACCACCACATGCGCGCCTTTCCGATCACCGTCAGCGCCGTCGCCGCGGCCCTCCTCCTCGCCGCCTGCGACAGCGGTGGCGGCAGCGGTTCCGACACCGACACCGGCAGCAAGAACACCGACAGCACGGCCTGCCGGATCGGCGAGGTGGGGCTCCAGGTGGGCCCCGCCAACGCCGCGCCCGCCGCCGGCGACACCGGCGACGTCCCGGTCACCCTCACCAACCGGGGTGCCCGGTGCACCCTGGACGGCTTCCCGGGCGTCACCCTGGCCGCCGGGGGCACCTCCGCGCGCGTGGCGGAGGACAAGACCGGCCGGCCGCAGAAGCTCACCCTCGCCAAGGGCGACACCGCGTCCTTCACCCTCACCTACGTGCGGGGCAAGGAGGGCGACGGGAAGAGCCTGGCGGCGAACTCACTGAAGATCACGCTGCCCGGGGCGGGCGAGGGCCAGAGCTTCAAGTGGTCCTACGGCCCGGTGCGGGGCAAGAAGGACGCGGGCGACCCGGACGCCTCGGTGACGGCCTTCCAGCAGGCCGGGGACTGACGACCCACGACGACACGCGCGCCGTGAGCGGCGGCTGGAGCGGGGTTCCGTCCCGGCTGGGGCGGGGTTCCGTCCCGGCGGGGGCGAGGTCCGCGTTCCGGCCGAGACGGGCCGGCTCGGGCGGCGTCCGGGTTCCGGCCGGAGCAGAGTCCGGGTCTTGGCCGGGGCGGGGACCGTGTCCCGGCCGGGGCTCGTCGGTCCTGCGGGACGCGCTGGTCCTCACTCCAGCCTGCGGCGGGATCCCACCTGGGCCCGGTCGGCCGCCTGCGCGCCCTCCGTCCAGCCCGCCGCGTCGCTCACGCCGCGCAGCCGCGTCGTGGTCGTCTCGGGGAACATGCGCTCCAGCCGGTCGGTGACCGCGACGTCCCGGCTCGCCAGGACGGGCAGCAGGTCCTCGGTCACCTGGGTCTCGGCGGCCGCCGCGAGCCGGGTGCCTATGCGGTGGGCGTAGGCGGCCAGGAAGGACTGGCGGAAGGTCTTGGTCCGTTTGCGCCCGCCCGCTCTCTGGGCCGCCTCGGCCCGCGCCATGGCGGTCGTGGCCTGCACGAGGAGCGAGGTGTACAGCAGTTCGACCGCGTCGAGTTCGGCCTCGAAGCCGACGACGGTGGCGAAGCCGAGGGGTTCGTTCCACACGGCACGGCAGTGGTTCGCGGTGGCGACGGCGTCCAGCAGGACGGCCTTGGCCTGTTCGTACGGCGGCTCGACGCCGATCCGGCAGGCGCCGGGGGCGTCGGGCGAGGGAGCACGGGCAGCCAGCAGCGCCTCGTCGACGCTGTGCCGGGCCATCAGTTCCTGCGCCTTCGCGCTCAGCGCCTCCGCCTCCTCCGGGAACCCGGTGGCCTCCGCCTTGGCGAGCAGCGCGCGGATGCGGCCGAGCACGCGGGACTCGCCGGCCGGGGCGGCGGACGGGCGCCCGACGGGTGCGTCCAGGTGTTCGAGGGTGGGCAGCCGCAGCAGCAGGCGGTACAGCTGCAGCACGGCGGTGGCGTACGAGAAGCGGTCGGTCGGCGACGGCTCCTCGGTGGTCAGCTCGTCGAGCTGGGCGGCCCAGCGGCGGCCGCGCGGCCGGTCGTGCGGGGCCTGGGCGCGGATCAGGGCGGCCACGAGCCGGGTCTGCGCCTCGCCCAGCTCGCGTCCCACGATCCGTACGACGTCGGCGGGCTGCCAGCCGCGCTGCCACGCCGCCGACACGAACTCCCGCCCGCGCAGGTCGAGTTCGGCGTCGGACGCGGGGTCGGCCGCGAGCAGGGAGGCGCCCGCGTCGAGGGCGTCATCGGAGGCGGCGTAGAGGGCGGCCCGGAAGGCGCGGTCGACGGTGCCGGACTCGCCGGCCTCGCCGGTGGTCTCGGAGGCGCTGGACGTGCGGGACGTACGGGGCGGGGTCACGCATCGATCGTGCCACGAGCACCGGATTCCCCGTCCACACCCTGTGGACAACTCTGCGGGCGGTGGCACGGGCGGTGGCACGTTCGGAGTGCCGGACCCACGCCCGGGTGGCCACCCGCACCTTTATGTCAACCGAAGGTTGACACCCCCTCACTGTCAACTTACGGTTGACGCATGACGAACCCAATCCGGTCGACGGTCCGTCTCGACGACCTCATCTCGGCCATCAAGAAGGTCCACCAGGAACCCCTCGAACAGCTCCAGGACGCCGTGCTCGCCGGCGAGCACCTCGGCGAGGTGGCCGACCACCTCATCGGGCACTTCGTCGACCAGGCCCGCCGCTCCGGCGCCTCCTGGACCGACATCGGCGCGAGCATGGGCGTCACCCGGCAGGCGGCGCAGAAGCGGTTCGTGCCCAAGGAGTCCGCCGACCTCGACCCCAGTCAGGGCTTCAGCCGCTACACGCCGCGCGCGCGGCAGGTCGTCATGGCCGCCCACGAGGCCGCCAAGTCGGCGAAGAGCCCCGAGGGGCTGCCCGCGCACCTCGTCCTGGGCCTGCTCACCGAGCCGGAGGCGCTGGCCTCCAAGGCGATCCAGGAACAGGGCGTCACGCTGGAGGCGGTCCGCCAGGCCGCGACCGCCGCCCTGCCGCCGGCGTCCGCCGACGCGCCCGACCTCGTCCCCTACGGCCCGGCCGCCAAGAAGGCCCTGGAACTCACCTTCCGCGAGGCCCTGCGCCTGGGCCACAACTACATCGGCACCGAGCACATCCTGCTGGCCCTGCTGGAGCTGGAGAACGGCGAGGGCCCGCTGAGCGGACTCGGCCTGGACAAGGCGCGCACCGAGCAATACGTCGTGCGCACCCTGGAGCAGTTCCTGGCCGACCGCGAGCAGGGCGGGACTCCCTCCGAGTGATCCGCCGGGCCGCGGGCCGCGGGCGATTGTCAGAGGTGCCTGCGACACTCGCGGCATGACCGACCGGTGGGCTCTCGCTCCGGCCGAGGACGGCGGCGCCGACGTCGCTCTCCTCGGCCCGGACGGGCTGCCCGCCGGACCGGTGCGCCGGGAGCCGGACCTGGCCGGGGCCGTCCGCAGCAGGCCGGACGTCACCCGGTGGGTGTGGCGGTCCACCGCGGAGGTCTACCCGCGCCTGCTCGCCGCGGGCGTGCGCGTCGAGCGGTGCTACGACATCGAGGACGCCGAGACGCTCCTGCTCGGCCACGAGGGGCACCACGGCGAGCCCCGCTCGGCCGCCGCCGCCCTGGCCAGGCTGCGCGGCGGCCCCGTACCCCCGGATCCGCCGCAGCGGCCGGCCGAACCCGGCGCCCAGTCCCCGCTCTTCGAACCGCAGGGCACGCACCTGCCGCTGACCGACCTGCTCGCGGTCTACGCCGAGCAGCAGCGGCGGCACGACCGGACCGCGCACCCCGACCGCATGCACCTGCTGACCACCGCCGAGTCGGCCGGGATGCTGGTGGCGGCCGAGATGAACCGGGCGGGCCTGCCCTGGAGCGCGGACGTGCACCGCCGGGTCCTGCACGAACTGCTCGGCGAGCGGTACGCGGGCGGCGGCGAGCCGCGCCGCCTGGCCGAGCTGGCCGACGAGGTGTCCGCCGCCTTCGGCCGCCGGGTGCGGCCCGATCTGCCCGCCGACGTGGTCAAGGCCTTCGCGCGCGCCGGGATCAAGGTCAGGTCCACCCGCCGGTGGGAGCTGAAGTCCGTGGACCACCCGGCCGTCGCCCCGCTGCTTGAGTACAAGAAGCTGTACCGGATCTGGGTGGCCCACGGCTGGTCCTGGTTGCAGGACTGGGTGCGCGAGGGCCGGTTCCGTCCTGAATTCCTGGCCGGCGGCACGGTCACCGGGCGGTGGGTGACCAACGGCGGGGGCGCGCTGCAGATCCCCAAGGTGATCCGGCGGGCCGTGGTCGCCGACCCGGGCTGGCGACTGGTGGTGGCGGACGCCGACCAGATGGAGCCGCGTGTGCTGGCGGCCATCTCCCGTGACCCCGGCCTGATGGAGGTGGCCGGACGCCCGGACGACCTCTACCAGTCGGTGTCCGACCGCGCCTTCTCCGGCGATCGCGACCAGGCCAAACTGGCCGTGCTCGGCGCCGTCTACGGCCAGACCTCCGGGGACGGCCTGAAGAACCTCGCCGCGCTGCGCCGCCGCTTCCCCCGCGCGGTGGCCTACGTCGACGAGGCCGCGCGGGCGGGCGAGGAGGGGCGGCTCGTACGGACCTGGCTGGGGCGCACCTGCCCGCCCGCGGCCGGGGCGGCGGCCGACGAGGCGACGCAGGAGGCCGGCCTTCCGCAGGACGAGCCGGACGAGCAGGGCGCCGGTGGCCACGGCTGGACGCCGGGGTACGCCTCCGGCGACTCCAGGGCCCGGGGCCGCTTCGCCCGCAACTTCGTCGTCCAGGGCAGCGCCGCCGACTGGGCCCTGCTGATGCTCGCCGCGCTGCGCCGCACCTGCCGGGACATGGCGGCGGAGCTGGTCTTCTTCCAGCACGACGAGGTGATCGTGCACTGCCCCGAGGAGGAGGCCGACGCGGTCGCTGCGGCGATACGCGAGGCGGCGGATCTGGCGGGGCGCCTCACGTTCGGCCGGACGCCGGTGCGGTTCCCGTTCACGACGGCGGTGGTGAAGTGCTACGCGGACGCCAAGTGAGCGCGCGCGGAGCGGGACAGGGGGGCGGGGGCAGGGGTGGGGCGGCGGCAGTAGCGGTAGCGGTAGCGGTCGCAAGACCGTCGTCAGACGATCGGAGGGCGGCCCAGCCGGGTGAGCCGCCAGACGGTTCGCCAGCGCATGGGACGCCGCTCCCCCGCCGGCCGGCGCAGCCCCTCCGTGAACCCGCCGAGCCACGCCCGCAGTCCGGCGGCCGAGCGCGCCCGCAGCAGGGTGAGAAGCGTCCACACGCCGAGGTGGACCGGGATCAGGACGAGCGGCAGCCTGCGGCGGACCAGCCAGACGCGGTTGCGGGCCGTGACGCGGTAGTAGATGGCGTGCCGGGCGGGCGAGGTCTTCGGGTGCTGGAGCAGCAGCTCAGGGGCGTAGAGGATCTTCCAGCCCGCGTCGGCGGCCCGCCAGGCCAGGTCCGTCTCCTCGTGCGCGAAGAAGAACTCCGCGGGCCAGTCGCCGGTCTGGTCGAGCATCGGCATGCTCAGGGCGTGCCCGCCGCCGAGGAACCCGGTGACGTACCCGCCCCGCATCGGGTCGGCGGAGCCGAGCCGGGGCACGTGCCGCTGCTGGGTCTCGCCGCGCTCGTCGGCGATGCGGAAACCCACGATGCCGAGCCGCGGATCGGCGGCGTACAGGTCCCGGACGCGGCGCAGCACGTCCGCGTCGACGAGCAGCCCGTCGTCGTCGAGTTCCACGACCACGTCGACGTCGCCGAACTCGCGGAGCCGGGCGAGGGCTACGTTGCGGCCGCCGGGGCAGCCGAGGTTGTCGTCGACGTCGATGGTGGTGACCTCGCCGGGCAGGGAGAGGCGGTGCGCGAACTCGGGCAGCCGGCAACCGTTGCCGACGATCACGATGCGGGCGGGCGTGAGGTCCTGCTTGGCCACGGACTCCAGCAGGGCGTCGACCTCGTCGGGCCGGTTCCCCATGGTCACCACGGCGACGGCGATCCTCGGCTCCACCGCTTCCACCACCTCTGCTCACCCCATCCGGCGACGGCGGACCCGTACTCCACCGCACGGTGCCCTGCTCCTCGTTCACCAAGATGTTGCCTCATTTCCGCCGGTTGTCCCGAAGCGACATCGCTTTGCCACCTCTTTCCGGCGTCCTACCGCGATTTACCCGGCGGCCGCTCCTGCGGTACCCCTGGAGAGCCAAGGGGCCAAGGGGCCAAGGGGCACTGGAGATCCACTACCGGACCGGAACACCGAACCCGCAGGAGGAACGACAGACATGCGACTGCGCTGCGCCGTGCTCGACGACTTCCAGAACGCCGCGCTCACCGCCGCCGACTGGTCACCGCTGAGCGACCGGGTGGACGTCGTCCCGTACACCGAGCACTTCGCCACGGAGGACGCGCTGGCCGAAGCGCTCGCCGACGCCGACATCGTGGTGACCCTGCGCGAGCGGGTCGCCTTCCCGGCCTCCCTCCTGAACCGGCTGCCGCGCCTGAAACTGCTGATCGCCTCCGGCATGCGCAACTCGGTCATCGACCACGCGGCGGCGCGTGCAGGCGGCGTGACCGTCTGCGGCACCCAGTCCTCCTCCGCCCCGCCGGTGGAGCTGACCTGGGCCCTGCTGCTCGGCCTGGCCCGCGGGATCGTCCAGGAGAACAACGCGCTGCGCGGCGGCGGCCCCTGGCAGTCCACCGTCGGCGCCGACCTGCACGGCCGCCGCCTCGGCCTGCTCGGACTCGGCAAGATCGGCAGCCGGGTCGCCCACGTGGGGCTCGCCTTCGGCATGGAGGTCGCGGCGTGGAGCCAGAACCTCACGAAGGAACGGGCCGACGAGGTGGGCGTGACCCTGGCCCCGAGCAAGGAGGACCTGCTGTCGGACGCCGACTTCGTCTCCGTCCACCTCGCCCTGAGCGACCGCACCCGCGGACTGCTCGGCCCCCGTGAACTGGCCCTCCTGAAGCCGACGGCGTACCTCGTCAACACCTCCCGCGCCGCCATCGTCGACCAGGAAGCGCTGCTCACGGCGTTGCACGAGGGCCGGATCGCCGGGGCGGGCATCGACGTCTTCGACACCGAACCGCTGCCCGCGGACCACCCGATGCGCACCGCGCCGCGCCTGCTGGCCACCCCGCACCTCGGCTACGTCTCCCAGGCGAACTACGCGCGCTACTACGGGCAGGCGGTGGAGGACATCGAGGCGTATCTGGCGGGGAGCCCGGTCCGGGTGCTCGGCTGACCCGGCCCCGCCCTCCCCTCGATAGCATCGGGCGGGCGACGAGGAGGGGAGCGGCGGGGATGGGCGGGGCGGCGCGACTGCGCGTACCGGTGGGCGAGGACGCGGAGCGGTGGATCACCCGGGCGGGCTGCCGCCGCGTCCTGTTCATCGTCCACAACGTGACCTCGGCTACCCGCCTGCTGGACACGCTCCCGCTGTTCGACGGCGATCTCCGCGTGCAGTTGTTCGCGACGTGCACGGGCTCCTCGCCCTTCCTCGCCGGCGTACCGGAGCTGCTGGCGCGGGCCGGGCTGCCCGTCCTCCCCTGGGAGCAGGCCAAGGAGACCGAGTTCGACCTGGCGGTCTCGGCCAGCTACGGGGGCGAACTGGCAGCTTTCCAGGGCAAGTTGGCGGTCTTGTCACATGGCGTTGGATACAATAAGAAACTGGCGTCACCGAGCACCGAGCACCGAGCACCGAGCACCGAGCACCGAGCACCGAGCACCGGTCTTCGGTATGTCGCCGGACTGGCTCCTCGATGACGGGCGTCCGCTCGCGACCGCGACCGTGCTGTCCCACCCAGAACAGCTGGAGAGGCTGAGGGCGTACTGCCCCGAGGCGGCGCCCACGGCGGTCCTCGCCGGCGACCCCTGTTACGACCGCATCCTCGCCGCACTCCCCCGGCGCGACAGTTTCCGCCGCGCGCTGGGCGTTGGTCCGGGCCGCCGGCTGATCGTGCTCAACTCCACCTGGTCGACGCGCGCGCTCTTCGGCGCCACCACCGGAACCGGCGAGGAAGACCGAACCGGCGAGGAAGACCGAACCGGCGAGGAAGACCGAACCGGCGAGGAAGACCGAACCGGCGAGGGAGACCGAACCGGCGAGGAACACGGAACCGGTGGCAGGGACCGTGCCGGCCGGGGAAGCGGGGCCCGCCGGGAAGGCGCGGACGGCGACCTGCTGCCCTGGTTGCTCTCACGGCTGGCCGCCGAACTGCCCGCCGACGAGTACCGCGTCGCCGCCGTCCTCCACCCCAACATCTGGTACGGCCACGGCCCGGGACAGGTCCGGGCCTGGCTCGACCACGCCCGCCAGGCGGGCCTGGACGCCGTCGCGCCCCTCGACGGCTGGCGCCAGGCCCTGATCGCGGCCGACTGCGTGATCGGGGACCACGGCAGCGTGACGTACTACGCGGCGTCGATCGGTGTCCCCGTCCTCCTCGGGGCCTTCCCCGAGGACGCCCTCGACCCGCACTCCCCCGTCGCCGCCCTGGGCCGTACCGCTCCCCGGCTCGTCCGGCGCGGCGGACCGGACGCGCTGCGGACCCAGATCGACCAGGTCATCGCCGCCCACGAGCCGGACCGGTACCGCGAACTGGCGGCGCAGACGACGTCGTCACCGGGCGAGTCGGGCGCGCTCCTGCGCCACCTTTTCTACCGGCTCATGGACCTGCCCGAGCCCCGCGGCCTCCCGGCCCTGCTCGACCCCCTGCCCCTGCCGCCGTACACACCGCCCCGGTACACGGCCCCGGTCCGCGTACTGACACGAGTGCTCGGCGCAGACCCGCCGGAGGTCACGGTGGTCCGCCGCGCCACCGCCGGCGAGGACGGCCCCGAGCACCTCGACGCCGCCCACACGGTGGTCGACGAGGACACGAGACACGCGGGACGGCTGCGTATCGCCGATGTCGTCGTGCGGTACGGCACCGCGGACGATCCGCGGGTCGGGCCCCCGGGCGCCTGGACGGCACAGACGCTCGCCCGGTACCCGTACTGCGGCATGGCCGTCTACGTCGACGGAGTCGACCGCTGTGTCGTCGGCACCCGCGAGAGCGCCCTCCTACGGCTGACGGCGGCCCCGGACCCGGACGGCAGGCCCGATCTGTGCGATCCGGCAGCCTACGCGTCCGCGCTGTACGCCTGGGCCACCGGTGGCAAGACACTGCCCGAGGCCGCGTGGGACCTCGTCGTACGGACTGGGGACACGGCCCACCGCGTACGGGTCGAGCCTTTTCGACCGGTGCGGTGACGAGGTCCGGTGGGAAGACGGATGCATGCGACGGAGTCGGCGCTCAGGACTCCGGTCCGGCCGACCGGGCCCGTAGGCGGGCAAGGGCCTGCTGATCGTCACCGCGCTCGTGGAGAAGCGCCGCGGCCCGCAGGTCCTCCCGCTCCGCCTCCGTGCGGCCCGCACGGTGGTGGCATCCGGCTCTCAGCTCCAGGGCGAAGGCGAGTTGCGGTTCCGCGCCCTCGGCGCTCATCGTGTCGACCGCCTTGTCCAGGCACACCAGGGCGAGTTCCGTGTCCCGCGCGTCCAGGTGCGTCTCCCCGAGGCTCATGTACACGCGGCCCTCGTTGTAGCGGTCACCGCCGCCGGGCAGCTCACGGAACCGCACGAGGGCGGCGTTGAGCCGGGCGACCGCCTCTGCGGTGCGGCCCTGCTTGGCCTGCGCGCGGCCGGTGTGGTGGTCCAGCAGGGCGCGTGCGCGCGGCAGATCCGCCCAGCCCTGGTCGCCCTCCCCGATCCGGTCCAGGATCCGGCCGGCCTCCCCGAAGGCCTGTTCGGCGTCCGCCCACCGCCACTGCTTGAGATGGAGCAGCCCCAGGGCCTCCACCGCGCTGGCCTTCCCGCGGTGGTGCCCGCAGTCCTCCTCCGCGACGGCCGCCTCCGTCAGGGCCCGCTCCGCGTCGGCCGCACGCCCGAGCCCCATGAACGCGAAGGCGAGTTGCACCAGCACACGGCCCACGGCCCGCCGGTCGCCGAACTCGGCGGCGCCGCGCCGGGCCGCCGCCACGCCCAGCAGGTGGGTGTCGGCCCACTGTTCGTGGAAGCCGAGCCGCAGGTGCAGTCCCCACATCGCCTCGCACAGCTGCCACACGAGGTCGTCGAAACCGTGGTGCGCGGCGGCGCGCACGGCCGCCGCGAGGTTCTCGCGCTCCGCACGCAGCTCCCGCAGCGCGCGCTTGCCGTCCTCCGGGTCCCGGTGATCCGGCAGGGTGAGCGGGGCGTAGGCGGGGCCGAGCCGCCACCGGGACGGGATGACCCGGAAGTCGGCGCCCGCCGCGAACCTGAGCTGCCCGACCGCGACCCGGCGGACGGCGGCGGCCATCCGCCCGTGCCCGTCCTCCGCGACGGCCAGGTCGTGGGCGAAGGCCCGTGCCACGTCGTGGAACCGGTAACGCTCCTGTGCCACTTCCTCCAGCAGGTGCACATCGGCCAGTTGCTCCAGCAACCGGCGCGCCTCGCCCTCCTCGACGTCGGCGGCGAGCGCCGCGCAGCGCACCGTGACCTCCGGCCAGGGCCAGACGGCGATCGCCCGGTAGAGGGCGGCGCACTCGGGTGCCAGTTCGCGGTACGCACCGTCGTGCGCGAGCCGCACCGGGTCCTGCGGTTCCCCCTCCAGCATCGCCTGCCCCTCCTGTCCGTCCTGTCCGTCCGGTCCCGCCTGCCCTTCCTGACCGGAGCCGGAACGCCGTTCCGACAACTGCCGCGCCACCCGTTCCCACGCCAGGTGCTCCCGTACGGCCAGGCGCGCGCCCGTCGTGCACAGGGCCAGCGGGACTCCGCCGGTGCCCTCGGCCACGGCCCGGACGCCCGCCTCCGCGTCCGCCGCCCGCTCCTGCCCGACGATGCGGGTGAGCAGGCGGACCGAGTCCACCGTCGAGAGCGGGGGCACGGTGAGGTGGCGGGCCCCGGTGGCGGCCACGAGCCGGTCCAGTCTGCGCCGGCTCGTCACCAGGACCAGACAGTCGGGGGAGGCCGGGAGCAGGGGGACGACCTGGGCGTCGGAGTGGGCGTTGTCCAGCACGAGCACCATGCGCCGCCCGGCCGTACGGTCCCGGTAGAGGTCCCGCTGACGCGCCTCGTCGCCGGGCAGCATGGCGGCCGGCACGCCGAGCCGTTCGAGGAAGCGGGCCAGCACCTCGGAGGGCGCGAGCGCCGTGCCCGCGGACGCTCCGGCCAGGTCCACGTGGAGCGCGCCGTCCGGGAACCGGTCGGCCAGGAGGTGCGCGCAGTTGACCGCGGCGGCGGTCTTGCCGATGCCGCCCGGCCCGGTGAGGACGGCGACCGCCGGGGCGCCGTGCGGGCGCCCGGTGTCGTCGATCAGCGCGGTGACCGCGGCCGTCAGGTCCTCGCGGTCCGTGAAGACCGCGGTGGCCGGTGGCAGCATCCGGGGGCGGACGGCTCCGTACGCCCCGGCGGGCACCACCCGCGGGCCGACCCAGGACGCCTCGTCGAGCCACTGCGCCACCTCGCGGGCGAACTCGGGCGACCTGCGGGCGACTTCTGTCAGCCATGACGCCGCCGCGCGCTGCTCGTCCTCGGTCACCGGCAGCGTGGGAGCCGCGCCGGCGACCGCCCGCGGCCCGGCCGCCCGGGGCTCACCCGACCTGGGTGCGGTGCGCGCCGACGCCCCCTGCTCGGCGCGCGCCCGGTTCAGCAGTCCGAACAGGGTCTCGGAGGACCGCCGACCCATCTCCCCGCCCGCCCCGGACAGCGCGCCCGAGGCGACCGTCCCGACGGCCGACAGCACCACTCCCATGAAGGGTTCCACGCAAGACTCCCCCAACTCGCCGCTGCGCAGATCGTATCGACCCCGTCCTACCCGCCAGAAGACGTCGCGCGGCGCACATCGAGCACCGCGATCACCCGCACGTCGTGGTCAGCCGCACATGAGGCAGCGCCGCCGGGCGGCCTACCCAGAGACCCCCGCTGGTCCCCCTTGGGCCCCGCCCCGGAACCATCTCGGACCCGACAGGCCCGGTTTCCCGCCGGGAGGGCAGTGGGTTCGACCACGCAGCGCTCATGAAAGCGAGAAAGACCCAGGTCAGAGTGAGTGACCTGGGTCTTTCCAATGGAGCCGCTTTCGGGATTCGAACCCGAGACCTACGCATTACGAGTGCGTTGCTCTGGCCATCTGAGCTAAAGCGGCGTGCTGCCCGCACCATGGTGCGATCGGCAACGTCCGTAAGTCTACACAGTTTCCTGTGGTGCTTCGCACCCGCCCCGGAGGGGGTGCCCCGAGGCGGGTAGGAGCCGCTATGAGCAGCGCTTTCCCCGGGACGGCGGGGTGCCGCGGAGCAGGTAGGCGTCGATCGCGGTGTCGATGCAGCGGCTGCCGCGGCCGAAGGCGGTGTGGCCGTCGCCGTCGTAGGTCAGGAGGCGGGCGGAGGAGAGCTGGCCGGCGAGCGACCGGGCCCAGCGGTAGGGGGTGGCCGGGTCACGGGTGGTGCCGACCACCACGATGGGCGCCGCGCCCTCCGCCTCGATGCGGTGCGGGGCACCGGTGGGCTTCACCGGCCAGTACGCGCAGTTCAGGGATGCCCAGGCGAGGCCCCTGCCGAAGACCGGAGACGCCTTCTCGAACGTGGGGAGGGCCTTCTCCACCTGCGCGGGGGTGGAGTATGCCGGGGGGAGGTCGAGGCAGTTCACGGCGGCGTTGGCGTACATCAGGTTGTTGTAGTGGCCGCCGGAGTCGCGTTCGTAGTAGCTGTCGGAGAGGGCCAGCAGGGCGGCGCCGTCGCCGTCCTTCATCGCCGAGTCCAGCGACCCGCGCAGTCGCGGCCACGCGGACTGGTCGTACATCGCCGCGATCACCCCGGTCGTGGCGAGCGCCTCACCGAGGTCGCGGCCGTCCGGGTCTCCGGTGTGGATCGGGTGCGCGTCGAGCTTCCGGAAGAAGGCCGCCAGGTGGTCGCCGGCCTGCTTCGGCGTCGTGCCGCGGCCGCCGAGCGGGCAGTCGCTCTGCGTCACGCAGTCCTTCGCGAACGACTGGAACGCCGTCTCGAAGCCCGCCGTCTGGTCCAGGTTCATCCGCGCCGCGGTCAGCGACGGGTCCAACGCGCCGTCGAGCACGAGGCGACCCACCCGGTCCGGGAACAGCCCGGCGTACGTCGCCCCCAGGAACGTCCCGTACGACGCCCCCACATAGGTCAGCCGGCGGTCGCCGAGGACGGCCCGGAGGATGTCCATGTCGCGGGCGGCCTCGACCGTGGAGACGTGCCGCAGCAACCGGGGGGCGTGCGCGCCGCAGCCCTCGGCGAACTTCCGGTACGCGCCCACCAGCGCGTCGGTCTCCCCGCGGTCGTCCGGGGTGACGTCGGTCTGCGTGTACGAGTCCATTGCCCGGTCGTCCAGGCACTCGACGGGCTCGCTGCGGGCGACCCCGCGCGGGTCCATCGCCACCATGTCGTAGCGGGCGCGGACCTCGGCGGGGTAGCCGAGCCCGGCGAACTGCTGCAGGTAACCGATGGCCGAACCGCCCGGCCCGCCCGGGTTCAACATGAGCGAGCCCAGCCGGCTGCCCGGTCCCGTGGCCTTCTTCCTGGCCACGGCCAGCCGCACGTCACCCGCCGACGGCTTGGCGTAGTCCAGCGGCGCCTTCAGCGTGGCGCACTGGAAACCGGGCGCCCCGCAGTCGCGCCACGTCAGCTTCTGCCCGTAGTACGGCGCCAGTGCGGACGGCGTGGAGCGCGGCAGCGCCGCGAGCACCGCCTCCGCCGCGGGCGCGGGCTGGTGCCGCGGCTCCCCGGCGGAACAGGCCGGTACGAGGAGTGCGGCGGCTGAGAGGAGCGCGACGAGGCCGGCACCGGTGCGGGGACGGCTCGGCGGGTCGGTGAAGGGTGGTGGTGCGGTCGGGCGTGCGGTGGTGGTCATGGGGCCGCTCAGCTGGTCGTTCTGGGAGTCGCTCGGAAGGTGGCTCGGACGGAGGGCGCGCCTGAAGTACATCGAGCGAGCGTAACTCTCCGCGATCACATACGTACGTTTCGTCCGCGCCGTGCCCCGTACGAGTGACACCGCGGCGCGACGAGCGCTACCGAGAGTGAAGAAGTGGCAGCGGGTCGGGGCGACCGTCAGCCCGTCAGCCGTCTCAAGCGTCAGGAGGTCAGGCGTCAGCCGGATCTGAGGGCCATCGTCATGGCCTCCACAGCCAGCAGTGGGGCCACGTTGCGGTCGAGGGCGTCGCGGCAGGCGGCGATCGCCTCTATGCGACGCAGTGTGGCCTCCGGGGAACTTCCCCGGGCGACCCGCTCCAAGGTGTCCTCCACGTCCGCGTTGGCGATCGCCACCCGGGAGCCGAGCTGGAGGGCCAGGACGTCGCGGTAGAGGGCGGTGAGGTCGGTCAGGGCGAGGTCGAGGCTGTCGCGCTGCGTCCGGGTGCGGCGGCGCTTCTGCTTGTCCTCCAGGTCCTTCATCACGCCCGCCGTGCCGCGCGGCAGCCGGCCGCCCTGGGCCGCGCCCAGCGCCGCCTTCAGCTCCTCGGTCTCCTTGGCGTCCGTCTCCTCGGCGAGCGCCTTCGCGTCGTCCGCGGCGGCGTCGACCAGCTCCTGGGCGGCCTTGAGGCAACCGCCGATCTCGTCGAGGCGGAGCGGGAGCTTCAGCACGGTGGCGCGGCGCTCGCGCGCGGCCGGGTCCGTGGCCAGGCGGCGGGCCCGGTCGACATGCCCCTGCGTGGCGCGGGCGGCGGCAGCGGCGACGTCCGGCTCGACACCGTCACGGCGTACGAGCATGTCGGCGACCGCGTCCACGGAGGGGGTGCGCAGGTTCAGGTGGCGGCAGCGGGAGCGGATCGTGGGCAGGACGTCCTCGACCGACGGGGCGCACAGGAGCCACACCGTGCGGGGGGCGGGCTCCTCCACCGCCTTCAGCACGGCGTTGGCGGACTTCTCGTTCAGCCGCTCGGCGTCCTCCACCAGGATCACCTGCCAACGGCCGTTCGCCGGGGAGGTGAACGACTTGCGGACGGTGTCCCGCATGTCGTCGACGAGGATCTGCGCGCCGACGGCGGCGACCGTGGAGACGTCGGCATGGGTGCCGACCAGTGCCGTGTGACACCCGTCGCAGAAGCCGCAGCCGGGGGTGCCGCCGAGAGCGCGGTCGGGGCTGACGCACTGCAACGCGGCGGCGAAGGACCGTGCCGTCTGCGTGATCCCCGCGCCGGGCGGGCCGGTGAACAGCCACGCGTGCGTCATCTTCGACGCCTCGGGCGGCGGGGTGTCGGTGACGGCCGCCGTGACCAGGGCGTCGGCGTCCCGGGCGGCGGCGGCCAACTGCTCGCTGACCTTCTCCTGCCCGACGAGGTCGTCCCACACGCTCATGGATCACGTCGCCCTTTCGTCATGGTTCATGGTGCGGGATCCATTGTGCGCGGGGCCACTGACAACGAGGGCGGGGGCGGGGCGGAGGTGCTGCTGGGGGTGCGGCTACGGGGCGGCTGGGGGGGCCGGCTGGCTGGGGGCACGGGCGGCCCGTACGGCAGTTCCACGGTCGCCCGGGTCCCGGTGCCCTCGCGCTCCGGGCCCGGCGGGTCCCGCACGCCGGGCCCCGCCGACGCCGACGCCCGCCGTCTGCCCGGCTGACACCGTCAGCCGGGCGCACGCCGTCAGTCCGGCACTCGCCCTCAGCCCCGCGCTCCTCGTCAGGCCCTGCGTCCGCGGCCCCGGCCGTCTCCGTGGCCCTCACCGCGCCCGCGGGTGCGGCCGTCGTCGTACTCCTCGTACTCCTCCTCGCCCTGATGCGGACCCAGCAGTTCGTCCGCCAGGGTCGGCAGGTCGTCGAGCGGCGTCTCCTCGGCCCAGTCCGGCCGCGGCCGTGCCGGGCGGGCGTCCCCGCCGTGCCCGTCGGCCTCGAACTGCGGCAGCTCGCGCGTCCTGTCGTCGGAGCCGTCGGGCCGGACGGACGACACGCGCTCGTCCCGGAAGAACCCCGGCGGGACCCGGTCCGAGATGTCCCCGCCCCGCACGTCCGCAGGGCCCGCGTCCCGCACCGGGGGCAGCACGGTGGTCTCGTCGGCGGCACCGGTGGGCACACCGGCACCCGTGTCACCGCCGTCGGCGGGCACCTGCGGCAGGACCGCCGTCTCGTCCGCCGAACCGGCGGGCGGCAACGGGGTCCCGGAAGCCTCCGGCCGGATCGGCGGCTGCGGCAGTTCGGCCGTGACCTCCGCCTCGGACTCCGGCCCGGCGTTTCCGCCGGAGGCGCCACCCCGGCCACCCCGGCCGCCCGGAGCGCCCGGAGCACCGGAACCGCCAGGTCCACCCGCGACATCGTCGCGCCCGCCCCGGTCACCCCACGGGTCACGCACGTCACGCACCGCCGGCAGGACCGCCGTCTCGTCGGCCGTCGCGTCCCTGGCCCCTTCCGGTTCCGGGCTCCCCGCACTCGCCGGGCTCACCAGCGGCGTCGACACGGTCGCCGCGTCCGACGGCGGGGCGGAGGCGGCGGGGGGCGTCGGCCTGCGGGGACCGGTCTGCGCCGCGACAGCGGCCTGCTCGGCCGCCCTCCGGGCCTCCTCGGCGCGCAGCAGCGCCTCCTCGGCCTTCTTCTGCTTCTCCAGGCGCCGCGCCTCGGCCTCGGCCCGCGCCCGGGCTTCCTCCTCGGCCTGCTTGCGCAGTCGCTCCTCCTCGGCCTTGCGCCGAGCCTCGGCCTCCGCGCGCGCCTGCTCCTCCGCGAGCAGCCGGGCGCGCTCCTCCTCGGCGCGCCGACGAGCTTCCTCGGCGCGCTGCCTGGCCTCCTCCGCCTGCCGTTCGGCCTCGCGCCGCTGCGCCTCCTCCAGCTCGCGCCGCTTGCGCTCCTCCTCCTCGGCACGCAGCCGGGCGAGCTGCTCCTGGCGCTCCCGCTCCAGGCGCTCCTCCTCGGCCTTGCGCCGGGCCTCTTCCTCGGCCCTGCGGCGGGCCTCCTCCTCGGCCTGCTTCCGCGCCTCCTCCTGGGCCTTCACCTCGGCCTCGGACAGGGGCAGCATCTGGTCGAGCCGGTGCCGGACGACGGTGGTGACCGCCTCGGACTGCTGACCGGCGTCCACCACCAGGTACCGCCCGGGGTCGGCGGCGGCCAGCGCCAGGAAGCCGGACCGCACGCGCGCGTGGAACTCGGCCGGCTCCGACTCCAGGCGGTCGGGCGCCTCGGTGAACCGCTCCCGTGCCGTCTCCGGGGAGACGTCCAGCAGGACCGTCAGGTGCGGCACCAGTCCGTTCGTCGCCCAGCGGGAGATGCGGGCGATCTCGGTCGGGGACAGGTCGCGGCCCGCGCCCTGGTAGGCGACGGACGAGTCGATGTACCGGTCGGTGATCACCACGGCGCCGCGCTCCAGGGCGGGCCGTACGACCGTGTCGACGTGCTCCGCGCGGTCGGCGGCGTACAACAGTGCCTCGGCGCGGTGGGACAGGCCCTGGGAGGAGACGTCCAGGAGGATCGAACGCAGCCGCTTGCCGACTGGCGTGGCGCCCGGCTCGCGGGTGAGGACGACTTCGTGTCCCTTGGCCCTGATCCAGTCGGCGAGCGCCTCGGCCTGCGTGGACTTGCCCGCGCCGTCGCCGCCCTCCAGGGCGATGAAGAAGCCGGATCCGGCGGGCGCCGTCACGGGGTCGTCGCCGCCGCGCAGCGCGTCCACCAGATCCTGGCGGAGCGGTACGCCGGAGCGGTCGTCGACCTTGGCCAGCACCAGCGCGGCCACCGGCAGCAGCAGCGCGCCGACGAGCATCAGGGTGAAGGCCGCGCCGCCGTGCGCGAAGACGAACCTGCCGTTCTCCAGCCGGTGCGGCCCGATCCCGGCCGCGACCACCGGGGCGCACAGGGCACCGAGGGCCACGACGACGCGCACCACCGCGTGCAGGTGCTCGGTCATGCGCGGCCTGCGCTGGTCCTCGGCCTCCAGGTCGAGCAGCGTGTGCCCCGCGTTGGCGGCGATGCCCGCGCTCACCCCGGCCAGGGCGAGGAGCAGCAGGACGGTGGTGACGTCGGGGACGAGGCCTGCGGCGAGCAGGGCGATCCCGGTGACGGCGACTGCCAGCGCGAGCAGCCGGCGCCGCGACAGCGAGACGAGCACCTTGGGTGCCGTACGGATGCCGGCGACGACTCCGCCGGTCAGGGCGAGCACCGCCAGCCCGTAGAGCACCGGGCCGCCGCCCAGGTCCCGGGCGTGCAGCGCGCAGACGGCGACCGCGGCGGCGATCGCCCCGGCGACGGCCGCGGAGGCGAACACGAGCAGCGGCACTGCTCCGGTACGGCCCTTGTCCACTCCGGTGCCCGTCTTGGGGCGGCGCAGCCCCTCCAGCGGCGACCGCGCGCGCGGGGTGCGGGTGCCGGGCAGTTCCAGGTAGGTGAGCACGGACAGCGAAGCGGCGAACAGACCGGCCGCGACGTACGCGGCGAGGGCCGCCTGGTGCTGGTCGAACCAGGCGACGCCGGTGCCCAGGAGGTTGTTGAACAGGGAGGCGACGATCAGGAAGCAGGCCGCCAGCGGGATCGTCAGGAAGGTCGTGCGCAGCGACAGGCGGCGCAGGGCGTCGAGGTGGTCCGGCAACGGGCGCACGGTGGCGCCCTCCGGGGGCGGGGCGGGCAGCAGCGCGGGTGCCGCGCTCTCCCGGCACACCGTCCACAGCCGCTCGGCGGCCCCGGTCACGAAGGCGGTGACCAGGAGGAGCGTCAGTGCGTTGCCCGGTGTCCAGTCGATCCACAGCGGGGCGACGATCAGCAGGGCGGCACGGACGCCGTCCGCGCCGACCATGGTCCAGCGGCGGTCGAGCGGGCCGTCGGGTGAGGTGAGCGTGGTGAGCGGGCCGAGGAGGACCGCTCCGAAGAGCAGCGTCGCGATGACGCGCGCGCCGAAGACGGTCGCCACCGCGAACGCCGCGCCCCGGTAGCCGCCGCCGAAGGACCCCTGGGCGACGGCCGCCTGGAGGACCAGGACGACCAGGACCAGGAGCGCGAGAGTGTCTCCCACGCCCCCCACCAGTTGGGCGTTCCACAGCCGCTTCAGCTGGGGTCGGCGCAGCAGGGCGCGCACGGCGCGCTCGCGGGAGTCCACCACCAGTGCGTCGTCGGGGGCCGGGGTGTGGGCCGTTGGCTGCTCGGCTCGCGTCATGCGTTCAGCCTATCGGGAGGCACCGACAGCACGCGGTGACCGTCCGAACGTCTGCGCGCCTCGGTGGAAACGACCGCGCGCCCCGGCAGGGATGTGCTGCCGTGGCGCGCGCACGGGGCGTGCGATGTGTGAAGGCGCGAACGGGTGTGAAGATCCGCGGCACAGGGCCGCGGATCCGTACCGTGCGGTACCGCTCACTCCTCGGCAGTCGCCGTCCGGGAAGCCGTCGCCTTCTTGGCGGTGGTCTTCTTGGCGGCCGTCTTGGCCGTGGTGGTCTTCTTCGCCGTGGTCTTCTTGGCCGCCGTCTTCTTCGCGGCCGTGGACGAGGCCGTCTTCTTCGCGGTCGTCTTCTTGGCGGCGGCCTTCTTCGCGGTCTTCTTGGCCGGGCTCTTGGCGCGCTTCTCCGCCAGCAGCTCGAACCCGCGTTCGGGAGTGATCGTCTCGACGCTGTCGCCCGAGCGCAGGGTCGCGTTGGTCTCGCCGTCGGTGACGTACGGCCCGAAGCGGCCGTCCTTGACCACGACCGGCTTGCCGCTGACCGGGTCCTCGCCCAGCTCCTTCAGCGGCGGCTTGGCCGCCGCACGACCGCGCTGCTTGGGCTGGGCGTAGATCGCCAGCGCCTCCTCCAGCGTGATCGTGAAGAGCTGGTCCTCGGACTGCAGTGAACGCGAGTCCGTGCCCTTTTTCAGGTACGGCCCGTAGCGGCCGTTCTGCGCGGTGATCTCGACGCCTTCGGTATCGGTGCCGACGACGCGCGGCAGCGACATCAGCTTCAGCGCGTCCTGGAGGGTCACGGTGTCCAGGGACATGGTCTTGAAGAGCGACGCCGTGCGCGGCTTGACCGCGTTCTTGCCCGTTTTCGGGGTGCCCTCGGGGAGGATCTCCGTGACGTACGGGCCGTAGCGGCCGTCCTTGGCGACGATCTGGTGGCCGGTCTCCGGGTCGGCGCCCAGCTCGAAGTCGCCGCTCGGCTTGGCGAGCAGTTCCTCGGCGAGTTCGACGCTCAGCTCGTCCGGGGCCAGGTCGTCCGGGATGTCGGCGCGCTGGTGCTGCTCGGTGTCCTTCTCGCCGCGCTCGATGTACGGGCCGTAGCGGCCCACGCGCAGCACGATGCCGTTGCCGACCGGGAACGACGACACCTCGCGCGCGTCGATCGCGCCCAGGTCGGTCACCAGTTCCTTGAGGCCGCCGAGGTGGTCCCCGTCGCCGTTGCCGGCGTCCGCGGCGCCGCCCTCGCCCGTGCCTTCACCGAAGTAGAACCGCTTCAGCCACGGCACGGCCCGCGCCTCGCCGCGCGCGATGCGGTCGAGGTCGTCCTCCATGCGGGCGGTGAAGTCGTAGTCGACGAGCCGGCCGAAGTGCTTCTCCAGGAGGTTCACCACGGCGAAGGACAGGAAGGACGGCACGAGCGCCGTGCCCTTCTTGAACACGTAGCCGCGGTCGAGGATCGTGCCGATGATCGACGCGTACGTCGACGGGCGGCCGATCTCCCGCTCCTCCAGCTCCTTGACCAGGCTGGCCTCGGTGTAGCGGGCCGGGGGCTTGGTGGCGTGCCCGTCGACCGTGATCTCCTCGGCGGTCAGCGCGTCGCCCTCGGCGACCTGCGGCAGGCGGCGCTCGCGGTCGTCCAGCTCGGCGTTCGGGTCGTCGGCGCCCTCGACGTACGCCTTCAGGAAGCCGTGGAAGGTGATCGTCTTGCCGGACGCGCTGAACTCGACGTCCCGGCCGTCGGCCGCCCTGCCGCCGATCTTCACGGTGACCGAGTTCCCGGTCGCGTCCTTCATCTGGGAGGCGACGGTCCGCTTCCAGATCAGCTCGTAGAGCTTGAACTGGTCGCCGGTCAGACCGGTCTCGGCGGGCGTGCGGAAGCGGTCGCCCGAGGGACGGATCGCCTCGTGCGCCTCCTGCGCGTTCTTGACCTTCCCGGCGTACGTGCGCGGCTGCGGCGGCAGGTAGTCGGCGCCGTACAGCTGCGTGACCTGGGCGCGGGCGGCGCTGATCGCCGTGTCGCTCAGGGTGGTGGAGTCCGTACGCATGTACGTGATGTAGCCGTTCTCGTACAGCTTCTGCGCGATCTGCATGGTGGCCTTCGCGCCGAAGCCGAGCTTGCGGCTGGCCTCCTGCTGCAGCGTCGTCGTACGGAACGGGGCGTACGGCGAGCGGCGGTACGGCTTGGACTCGACGGAGCGCACGGAGAAGTCCGTGTTCTCCAGGGCGGCGGCGAGCGCACGCGCGTTCGCCTCGTCGAGGTGGAGGGTGTTCGCGCTCTTCAGCTGCCCCAGCGAGTCGAAGTCGCGGCCCTGCGCGACGCGCCGGCCCTCGACCGTCTGCAGGCGCGCGACCAGGGACGACGGGTCCGACGAGTCTCCCGCGCGGCCGGTCGCGAAGGTGCCCGTCAGGTCCCAGTACTCGGCGGAGCGGAAGGCGATGCGCTCGCGCTCCCGTTCGACCACGAGACGGGTCGCGACGGACTGGACGCGGCCGGCGGACAGCCGCGGCATGACCTTCTTCCACAGGACCGGCGAGACCTCGTAGCCGTAGAGGCGGTCGAGGATGCGGCGGGTCTCCTGGGCGTCGACCAGCTTCTGGTTGAGCTGGCGCGGGTTCGCGACGGCGGCCCGGATCGCGTCCTTGGTGATCTCGTGGAAGACCATCCGCTTGACCGGGATCTTCGGCTTCAGCACTTCCTGGAGGTGCCACGCGATGGCCTCGCCCTCGCGGTCCTCATCGGTGGCGAGGAAGAGTTCGTCGGAGTCCTTCAGCAGGTCCTTGAGCTTCTTGACCTGGGCCTTCTTGTCGGCGTTGACGACATAGATCGGCTGGAAGTCGTGTTCTACGTCCACACCGAGGCGGCGGACCTCGCCGGTGTACTTCTCGGGGACCTCCGCGGCCCCGTTGGGAAGGTCACGGATGTGCCCGACGCTCGCTTCGACGACGTAGCCGGGGCCGAGATAGCCCTTGATCGTCTTCGCCTTGGCAGGCGACTCGACGATGACGAGTCGGCGGCCGCCCTGTGCGGTCTCGCTGGTCGGGGACAACTTCGCTCTTCTCTCCGGTCGACGCTGGGTCTCGCTGTGTCTCGCTGGGTCCCCCCGGGCTGTGGATTCCCGGGGCCGGGCAGTGCTGACGCTGCGGAGTGTGACGGTACATCCCGCCCCCGTGTCAAACGGGAAAAGCCCGCAACGGCCACTCGAACGGTAACCCGACTACCGCCCTTCCTGCCGCCCGGAGTGTCCACGGGCCCGTTCGGGCAGATGCGGAAGGTGATCCGCCGGATACGGAGGACGGAGCGCCGCGACGGTTCTCACACGCCCGTCAGGCACCACGCCCCGAGCACGCGGGACCCCAGGGCGATCACGGTCGCGAGGGCCACCGACACGGTCTGGCGCATCCCGAGGGCGACCGGCTCCCGGCGCCGCGCCCGGACCGCCGTCCACGCCAGCAGGACCGCTCCGAACAGGGCGAACACCGTCCCCCACGAAGATCGCCGGACCGCTTTCCATCTACGTACCCTCCCGCCCCGGATGCCCCTGGACGGGGAGGCCGGCACCCCAGGACGGCGATCCGGCCGACCCCGCGTGAACGCCGGGCGGACGGACGTCCGCGCGGCCCGGCGGACGACGGTCCGCGGGGCGCGAGGCAGTGGTGGGGGATGACCGAAAAATGGCCGAGGAAGCGGTGTGCGACACCACTCCCGCGGCCGCCACGGCACTCGTACTGCAACGGTCTAGCCCGCAGGCTCCCACTGCGCCGGCTCCAGGAAGCCCTGCTCCACCAGCAGCCGGATCTGGGCCGGCGTGCGGTCGCGCAGCACCACCGGATCCTCGCCGACCAGCTGGGCGATGGCGTCCAGGATGCGGCCGGCGCTCAGCGTGCCGTCGCACACACCCGCGAAACCGGCACCGACCGTGTCCACCGTGGTGGCCCGGCGCATGCCGCGGTGCTGGCGCAGCACCACGTGCTCGGGATCCTCCGCACCGGGCAGCCCGACCTGCTCCTGCACGACTTCCCGGGCGAGCCGGAAGTGCCCGTCGAGCAGCGCCGCGTCGTCGTGTTCCCGCAGGTAGTCGAGGCGGGCGAAGTGCGCGCGCACGGTGTCGCCGAGCGGCTGCTCGACCGGGTGCGGCCACTCCTCCGCGGTGACCGAGGGCACGGCGGAACCCGTCCTGCGCAGGGTGATCCAGCCGAACCCCACGGCCTTCACCTTGCGCGCCTCGAACTCCTCCAGCCAGGCGTCGTACCGCGCCTGGTACTCCGCCGGGTCGCCGCGGTGGTCACCGGCGTCCCTCAGCCACAGCTCGGCGTACTGCGTGACGTCCTGCACCTCGCGCTGCACGATCCACGCGTCGCACCCGCGGGGCACCCACGACCTGAGTCTGTCCTGCCAGTCCTCCCCCTCGACGTGCTGCCAGTTGGCGAGGAACTGCGCGAACCCGCCCTCGCTCAGCCGCTCCCCCGCCTGCTGAACGAGCGTGCGGCACAGATCGTCCCCGCTCATCCCGCCGTCGCGGTACGTGAGCCGGGCGCCCGGCGAGATCACGAAGGGCGGGTTGGACACGATCAGGTCGAACGTCTCGTCGACGCGGACGGGTTCGAACAGCGAACCCTCCCGCAGGTCGGCGGCCGGAGCCCCGGACAGCGCGAGGGTGAGGGCGGTGATGTGCAGCGCGCGCGGGTTGAGGTCCGTCGCGGTCACGCGCGTTGCGTGCCGGCTCGCGTGCAGCGCCTGGATCCCGGAACCGGTGCCGAGGTCGAGCGCGGAGCCGACGGGCGTGCGGACCGTGATGCCGGCCAGGGTCGTGGAGGCGCCGCCGACGCCGAGCACGACGCCCTCGTCCTGGCTGCCGACGCCTCCCGCGCCGCCGACCGCGCAGCCCAGGTCGGAGACGATGAACCAGTCCTCGCCGTCGAGCCCGCCGTACGGCCGTACGTCCACCGTCGCGGCCACCTCGTCGCCACCCACGCGCGTCAGCCAGCCGGTCTCCAGACAGGCCTCGACGGGCAGGACGTCCGCCACGCGCGCGTGGGGCACGGGCTGCTGCAGCAGGAAGAGCCGGACGAGCAGTTCGATCGGCGTGTCCCCGCGCGTGGCCCGGAGCGCGGGCACGGTCTCGCTGCGGGCCAGCGCCGCGTACGCGGGCGCGCCGAGCAGTTCGAGCAGGCCGTCGGCGGTGAACGACGCGCCGAGCAGGGCGTCCCTGAGCCGGGCGGCGACGTCCGGGCGGTCGGCGGCGGGCAGGGCGGTCGGGGCGGGCAGGCTGGAGTCACTCACGCACCCATTGTGTCGGCTCCCACCGACATCGCGCGCGCGTCCGCCCGCCCCGTGCTCCGCGTCCCGCCTCCACGCCCGCCTACAGGACGGACCGGGCCGGAGCGGACCCCGTCAGGGGCGGCACAGCAGCCGATCGGCGGGAAGCTCAGCCGTTCGACGGTGAAGCACCGGTGAAGCTCAGCCGTTCGACGGTGAAGCGGTCGCGGAGGAGGCGGTGGTCGAGGCCGACTTGCAGCTCGGCTGGGTCGCCATCGCCTTGCCGACGTCGCCCTCCTCCAGGTTCTTCAGCGCGTCGTTCCCCGTCTTGCTCAGCTTGTCCAGCTGGGTGGCGATGTCCTTGAGCCCGTCCGCGAACTTGGCCTGGTCCTTGGTGTCGAGCTTGTCCACCTGCTGCTTGAGCGAGGCGTACGAGGCGCCGAGGTCGTTGAGTTCCTTGACCGCGTCCTGCTGCTTCTTCTGGCCGCCCTCGACGTCGGGCGCGCCGGCCTTGTTCACGGCGGCGCCGATCGCCTTGTAGGCGTCGGACATGTCCTGGAAGGCCTGGGCGTCGGTCGCCTGGACCGTCTTCGTCGGGGTGTTGTCCGAGGTCTGCTTCTGGATCGCGGCGCTTGCGGCCTGGATCTTCTTCGCCTGCGGCTGGACTCCGTCGCACACCTGTTTGGCCCAGGTGTCCAGGGCGTCGTTCTTGCCGTCGTCGCTGCTGCCGGAGCATCCCGTCAGTGCCAGTGCCAGTACCGCACCGCCGGACAGTGCGGCCGCGAGCTTCTTGTTCACCGGATCGGTCCCTTCCATGGCTCTCGGCCCCGGAACATACACGTCGTTCGGGCGCGGCCAGGGCTCGATCCAGGGGTTGATCACCCCTTATCCGCTGTCTTGCCGCCATTTGCACCAAGCGAGAGAAGGCTCACGGACGCCGCACACACAGGGGGCGGGCGACGCGTCGAACGCGCCGCCCGCCCACTGCCGAGCCGACCTGCCCTGCGGCCCCTACGAGACCACCGCGGGATCCGCCGGCTTGGCCACCCGTTCGGCACTGTCCTCGTCGTCCCCGACGGCGATCCCGCGCCGCTTGGAGACGTAGACCGAGCCGACGATGACGACCAGCGCGAGGATCGCGATCAGGATCCGTACGCCGATGCTCTTGTCGTTGCCGTAGGAGAACTTGATGACCGCGGGCGCGATGAGCAGCGAGACGAGGTTCATCACCTTCAGCAGCGGGTTGATCGCCGGTCCCGCGGTGTCCTTGAACGGATCGCCGACCGTGTCGCCGATCACCGTGGCGGCGTGGGCCTCACTGCCCTTGCCGCCGTGGTGCCCGTCCTCGACCAGCTTCTTGGCGTTGTCCCAGGCACCGCCGGAGTTGGCGAGGAACACCGCCATCAGCGTGCCCGCCCCGATGGCGCCCGCGAGGTACGCGCCGAGCGCGCCGACACCGAGCGTGAACCCGATGAAGATGGGGGCCATCACGGCGAGCAGTCCGGGCGTGGCGAGTTCGCGCAGGGCGTCCTTGGTGCAGATGTCGACGACCTTGCCGTACTCCGGCTTCTCGCTGAAGTCCATGATCCCGGGCTTCTCGCGGAACTGCCGCCGCACCTCGAAGACGACCGACCCCGCCGACCGCGAGACCGCGTTGATCGCCAGCCCCGAGAAGAGGAAGACGACCGCGGCACCGGCGATGAGCCCGACCAGGTTGTTGGGCTGCGAGATGTCCATGATCAGCGTCATCGGCGCACCGGCCCCGGACAGCTTCGCGCCGACGTCGCTCGCGCCGGTGGTGATGGCGTCCCGGTAGGACCCGAAGAGCGCCGACGCCGCCAGGACCGCGGTGGCGATGGCGATGCCCTTGGTGATGGCCTTGGTGGTGTTGCCGACCGCGTCCAGGTTGGTGAGCACCTGGGCGCCCGCGCCCTCGACGTCGCCGGACATCTCGGCGATGCCCTGGGCGTTGTCGGAGACCGGACCGAAGGTGTCCATGGCGACGATCACACCGACCGTGGTGAGCAGGCCGGTGCCGGCCAGCGCCACCGCGAACAGCGCCAGCATGATCGACGTCCCGCCGAGCAGGAACGCCCCGTACACGCCGAGCCCGATCAGCAGCGCGGTGTAGACGGCCGACTCCAGGCCGACGGAGATGCCGGCGAGGACGACGGTGGCCGGGCCGGTGAGCGAGGTCTTGCCGATGTCGCGGACGGGCCGCCTGCTGGTCTCGGTGAAGTAGCCGGTCAACTGCTGGATCACGGCGGCCAGCAGGATGCCGATGGCGACCGCGACCAGGGCGAGGATCCGCGGGTCGCCGCTCTTGGCGCGGATCGCCGCGTCGGTGACGCCGGTCAGGTCGGCGTAGGACGACGGCAGATAGGTGTAGACGGCCGCCGCGACCAGGGCGAGCGAGATCACCGCGGAGATGAAGAAGCCGCGGTTGATCGCGCTCATGCCGCTGCGGTCGGCGCGTCGCGGTGCCACCGCGAAGATGCCGATCATGGCGGTGATCACGCCGATCGCCGGGACCAGCATCGGGAAGGCGAGCCCGTCGTTGCCGAAGGCCGCCTTGCCGAGGATGAGCGCGGCGACCAGCGTGACCGCGTACGACTCGAAGAGGTCTGCCGCCATTCCCGCGCAGTCGCCGACGTTGTCGCCCACGTTGTCGGCGATGGTCGCGGCATTGCGCGGGTCGTCCTCCGGAATGCCCTTCTCGACCTTGCCGACCAGGTCGGCGCCGACGTCGGCGGCCTTGGTGAAGATGCCGCCGCCGACACGCATGAACATGGCGATCAGCGCGGCGCCGAGGCCGAAGCCCTCCAGCACCTTCGGCGCGTCCGCCGCGTACACGAGCACCACACAGGAGGCGCCCAGCAGGCCGAGCCCCACCGTGAACATGCCGACGACGCCGCCCGTACGGAAAGCGATCTTCATCGCTCTGTGCGAGACGGTGGTGAGATCTTTTTCCGGTTCGCCCCGGGCGGGAGTCGCTTCCCGGGCCGCGGCGGCGACGCGCACATTGCTGCGTACGGCGAGCCACATGCCGATATAACCGGTGGCCGCCGAGAACCCGGCTCCGATCAGGAAGAACACCGACCGTCCGGCACGCTGATTCCAGTCGTCGGCGGGCAGCAGCAGGAGCAGGAAGAACACCACCACGGCGAATACGCCGAGGGTGCGCAGCTGGCGGCCCAGATACGCCTTGGCGCCTTCCTGGACCGCTTCCGCGATCTTCTTCATGCTGTCGGTGCCCTCGCCCGCCGCGAGCACCTGGCGTACCAGGACGCCTGCGACCATGAGCGCGGCCACCGCGACAACGGCGATCACCGCCACGATGATCCGATTTTCGTTGGTCAGTACCGCGGCTGCGAAAGTTGTGGGTTGAACCGACTGATGAGGGGTAGAAAGCCCCGCCATTCGTCCTCCTTGACGCTTGGGCTGAGCTCAAGATGTGGACGGATTGTAGGTAGCGGAAGCGGATCTAAACAGTGTGCGGTAAATGGAATCAGCCTGCACACGCTTCCCAGCAAATGATCGCCGGGCGCCATGGAACCCGAAAGCGGTAATGCCTCAAAAGCATTGACCCTTGATCCATTATCAGGCTATCGATCGTGAATGAATTCACGAAATGATGGCAGGCCTACTGTATCCGGCGCTTCGGAACCCGGACCGGTCGCGCCCGAAGGGCCCCCGGACGCGCCGAAGGACCCCGGACATGCCGAAGGACCCCGCGGGTGCGGGGCCCTTCGCAATGGTTCGAACCCGTTCGGAACGGTCTGTGCCGTACGGGTCGGCACGGGTCCGGCTCAGGTCAGCACGACGTCCGGCGGCGCGGTCGGCCAGGTCATCTTGATCTGCCCGCCGTCCTCCCCGGCCGAGACCTGCACGTCGTCGACGAGGCCGCTGATGACCGCGAGGCCCATCTCGTCCTCCTCGGCCTCCGCGTCGTCCACGGCGCCCGGGGCCTCCCCCGGGTGGTGAGGGGCATGCCGGGCCTCGTCGCCGACCTCGATGGAGAACTGCTTCTCCTCCTCGGTCAGCACGACCGTCACCGGCGCGGCGATCCCGCCGCTCTGGTGCAGTCCGACGGCACGGGAGCAGGCCTCGCCCACGGCGAGCCGGACCTCGTCGAGGACGGCCTCGTCGACCCCGGCCCTGCGCGCCACCGCTGCCGCCACCAGCCGGGCGGTCCTGACGTGCTCCGGCAGCGCGCTGAAGCGGAGTTCGACGGTGGCCATGCATCCCCCTAGGAGCTACGGGTGTGCTGTCGCGGGGCCGGGCCGCCGAGGGCCGGGCCCCCCGCATGAACTTCTTCCGCCCCGGACACCGGCCCGGGGCCGGCGGTCAGTCGGTGGCCGCCACCGCCTCGTCGACCGAGGTGTGGATGGGGAACACCTTGGTCAGACCGGTGATGCGGAAGATCTTGAGAATGCGCTCCTGGTTGCAGACCAGGCGCAGCGAGCCCTCATGGGCCCGCACTCGCTTCAGGCCGCCCACCAGCACGCCGAGCCCGGTGGAGTCGAGGAAGTCCACGCCCTCCATGTCGACGACGAGGTGGAAATTCCCGTCGTTCACCAGCTCGACCAGCTGCTCGCGCAGCTTGGGCGCGGTATATACGTCGATTTCGCCACCGACCTCGACGACCGTACGATCGCCGACGGTACGGGTCGACAGGGACAGGTCCACGGATCCTCCAGCACCTTGCTATCGAGCGGTCGCCCCCCGGGCACCTCGGCTTGAAGCCCCCAGGACGGTTCGCCAGCCGCGATGGCATTCAATCACTTACCGGCAGGCGTGCACGACGCCTCGGCTCCATTGTCCGTCACGCCGGTGACACACTCGGTGCCAATGGCCAAGAATCACCGATCCGATCGAACACCGACGGACCACGCAACCCGCCTGTCGCCGGGCGCGGTTCTGGACCGGCTCGCCTCCGGGCCGAGCCGGGCTGCGCGCATCACTCATACGGAGCACTTGCCCCCGCGGGCGGGTCGCCATGCCGTCTGGCCCGATCGGATTCGACCGGAGGTCGTCGCAGCCGTCCAGGCGTGCGGCGTCGAACACCCCTGGGCCCACCAGGCGCGCGCCGCCGAGCACGCCCTGGACGGCGATTCCGTGGTGGTCGCCACCGGCACGGCGTCCGGCAAGTCGCTCGCCTATCTGGTCCCGGTGCTGTCGACGCTGCTGGAGGGCTCCGAGGCCGCCAACGGCCGGGGCGCCACCGCCCTCTACCTGGCCCCCACCAAGGCCCTGGCCGCCGATCAGTGCCGTGCGGTGCGGGAACTGGTCCGGCCGCTCGGCAGCGCGGTACGTCCCGCCGTGTACGACGGCGACACGCCGGTCGAGGAACGGGAATGGATCCGCCAGTACGGCAACTACGTCCTGACCAATCCCGACATGCTGCACCGCGGGATCCTGCCGTCCCACCCCCGCTGGTCCTCCTTCCTGCGCGCCCTGAAGTACGTCGTCGTCGACGAGTGCCACACCTACCGCGGTGTCTTCGGCTCCCACGTCGCCCAGGTCCTGCGCCGACTGCGCCGGCTGTGCGCGCGCTACGGCGCCTCGCCCGTCTTCCTGCTGGCCTCGGCGACCGCGGCCGAGCCGTCGGTGGCGGCCCGCCGTCTCACCGGTCTGCCCGTGGTCGAGGTGGCCGACGACGCCTCACCCAGAGGTGAACTGGTGTTCGCCCTCTGGGAGCCGCCGCTCACCGAGCTGCACGGCGAGAAGGGTGCCCCGGTCCGTCGCACGGCCACCGCCGAGACCGCCGACCTGCTGACCGACCTGACCCTCCAGGGCGTGCGCTCGGTCGCCTTCGTCCGCTCCCGGCGCGGCGCCGAACTGATCTCGGTGATCGCCCAGGAACGGCTGGCGGAGATCGACCGGCCGCTGGCCCGGCGCGTCGCGGCCTACCGGGGCGGCTACCTCCCCGAGGAGCGCCGCGCCCTGGAACGGGCCCTGCACTCCGGCGAGCTGCTGGGGCTGGCCGCCACGACCGCCCTGGAACTCGGCGTGGACGTGTCCGGCCTGGACGCCGTGGTGATCGCCGGATACCCGGGCACCCGCGCGTCCCTGTGGCAGCAGGCGGGCCGGGCGGGCCGCGCCGGGCAGGGCGCCCTGGCGGTGCTGGTCGCCCGCGACGACCCGCTGGACACCTTCCTCGTCCACCATCCGGAGGCCCTGTTCGACCAGCCGGTCGAGTCCACCGTCCTCGACCCCGACAACCCCTACGTCCTCGCCCCGCACCTGTGCGCCGCCGCCGCCGAGCTGCCGCTCACCGACGAGGACGTCGAACTGTTCGGCCCGGCGTGTCCGGAGCTGCTGCCGCAGCTGGAGGCGGCGAAGCTGTTGCGCAGGCGGGCCACGGCCTGGCACTGGACACGCCGGGAGCGGGCCGCGGACCTGACCGACATCCGCGGCGAGGGCGGCAGGCCGGTGCAGATCGTCGAGGCCGGCACCGGACGGCTGCTCGGCACGGTCGACGAGGCCGCCGCGCACACGAGCGTCCACGAGGGCGCGGTCCACCTGCACCAGGGCCGTACGTACCTGGTGCGCTCGCTCGACCTGGACGACTCGGTCGCCCTGGTCGAGGAGGCGAACCCGCCGTACACGACGGTCGCCCGCGACACGACGGCGATCTCCGTCCTGGAGACGGACGTCGAGGTCCCCTGGGGGCACGGCCGCCTGTGCTACGGCTCCGTCGAGGTCACCAACCAGGTGGTCTCCTTCCTGCGCCGGCGGGTCATCACGGGTGAAGTGCTCGGTGAGACGAAACTCGACCTCCCTCCTCGTACGCTGCGCACCCGCGCGGTGTGGTGGACGGTCACCGAGGACCAGCTCGACGAGGCCCGGATCAACCCGGAGATCCTCGGCGGCGCCCTGCACGCCGCCGAGCACGCGTCGATCGGCATGCTGCCGCTCTTCGCCACCTGCGACCGCTGGGACATCGGCGGTGTCTCCATCCCGCTGCACCCCGACACGCTCCTGCCGACCGTCTTCGTCTACGACGGCCATCCCGGCGGCGCGGGCTTCGCCGAGCGTGCCTTCCACACGGCCCGCGAGTGGCTCACCGCCACCCGTGAAGCCATCGCCTCCTGCGAGTGCGATGCCGGGTGCCCCTCCTGCATCCAGTCCCCCAAGTGCGGCAACGGCAACGACCCGCTCCACAAGAGAGGCGCCGTCCGGCTGCTGACGGTGCTGCTGGAGGGGGCGCCGGACAGGCCCGCCGAGCGGGAGGAGACCGCTCCCCACCGGTGAACGCCGGTGCCGGTGCCCCCGGGAGCCGACGGGCCCGCCCGCGCCCGGACCCGCGCCGCGAACGGCCCGCCCCCCGAGGTGGCCGTCACGTCCGAGATGTCATCCGTGATCACGCATCGGACGAGGTGGGCGCGCTGTGCCTGTGCCACCCGGTCCGCGCGGGCACAGGCCACGCCGCCGCCCTCCGCCCAGTGGTCCGCGGCGGCCAGCGCCGCCAGGTCGGCGGCGCCGGCCGCGCGGTGCCGGGCGACCACTGCCTGCCCCAGCGCCAGGCCGATGCCGAACACCGCGCACAGCAGGGCGATCACCCCTACGCTCCACACGGTGGCGGAGCCACGGTCGCGCTCCTGGAAGCGGCGCTTCACGGTCGCGCCCCTCGTCCCGGCCCGTCCGCCGCCGGTCCCGCCGCCACCGTCTCCTCCGTCTCCGCCACGGCCTCCTCCCGGAGTCGGAAGGGCAGCAGGCCCAGCCCGGGTGGCGCGGCGGTGACGACCACGTGGACGCGTTCTCCCCGCCGGGACACCGTGATCTTCGCTCCGCGTGGTGCCGTCTCCCGGGCCACCCCGACGACCGCACCGTCCGGATCCTGACGGGCCGCCGCCCGCGCGCCCGCCCGCGCCGCGTCCACGCACTCGATCTGGGCGAGCACGACGAGCAGCCCCCACACCAGCGTGGTCACCACCAGCACCAGCACGGGCAGGACCATGGCGGCCTCCGCCGTCACGAACCCCCGGTCACCCGCTGCCACGTGGCCCCGGCCGCCGGCAGCCCGGCCGTCCGCTGCCACCGGCCCCAGGTGGGCACCGTGCCCGCCCCGTCGCTCACACCCGCGCACTGAGGGCTCGCTTCACGATGTTCTGCAGCTCCGTCTTGACCTGCCCGCTCGTCACCACCTCGTACAGCAGCACGGCGAACGCCACCGCCGCGATGATGCCCATGGCGTATTCGGACGTGACCATTCCGGCGTCCTTGCGCATACGGCGCAGAGCCCGCCGCCCCAGCCCACGCAACCGGACCCGCACCTTCGCGTCCATCTCAACCGTGTTCGTCTCAGCCATGTTCGTTTCAGTCGTGTTCGTTTCAGTCGTGTTCGTCTCGACCGTGTTCATCTCAACCCCCGTGAGGTGTCGTTCCGTTGTCCAGTCACCGATCGCGCGTTCGCGACGCTCACTCCACGTCCCGTCAGCCACCCCCGCCTCTCCACACCCCGCCCGCAAGGCCGATCACCACGGGCAGCACGCCGACGGCGACGAAGGCGGGCAGGAAGCACAGCCCCACCGGGGCCGTGACGAGCACCGCGGCCTGCCGGGCCCGGGCGGTGGCGGCACGACCGCGGTCGGCGCGGACGTCGGCGGCCAGCCGGGCGGCCGGTCCGGCGGCGGGAAGCCCGGACTCGCCGGCCCGCTCCAGCAACCGCGCCAGGGATCCGGCCCCCGGCATCGCGGCGAGGCCGCGCCAGGCGTCGGCGGGCCCGGCGCCCAGCCGCACCTCCGCGGCTCCCCGCGTCAGCGCTTCCCCGACAGGGCCGCCGAGGGCCTCGCCCACCGCCTGGGCCGCGATCACCGGACCCGCCCCGGCCGCGATGCAGGCGGCCAGCAGATCGGCGGCGAGGGGAAGCTGCCGGGCGGCTTCGCCCGCCTCACGTTCGCTCCCCGGCCGCCGCCCGGCCCGCTGTCGCCACCGCCACAGCCCGGCCGCGCAGACCAGCCCGGCCGCGGCACCGGCGAGCCCGCCGAGCAGCACCCACCCCGCACCCACGACCGCCGCCAGGGGAACCCACCGCCGTAAGACGTGCGGCCCCCTGGCCCGCCCCGGCGCGCCGGTCCCCGCGGGCTCCGCGCGGGGCGTGGCCGCCGTCTCCAGCAGGGCGGCCGTACGCCGCCGCACGCGCCGCTCCCGGCGCGCCGCCTCCAACCGCCGTGCCACCGACGCTAGGAGCGCCGCGGCACCCAGAACCATCCCCAGCCTGTGGACGACGTCCGCGCTCATGCCGCCTCCGCCCGTCGCACGATGCCCAGGGCCCACCACAGCCCCAGACTCTCCAGCACGCCGCCGACGGCCAGGCAGACCAGGCCCGCCCCAGTGTGCAGCAGCACGTGCAGCGGGTCGGCGCCCATGGCCGTACCGAGCAGGAGCCCGAGGGCGGGCAGTCCGGCGAGCATCACCGCCGTGGCCCGCGCGCCCGCCAACTGGGCCCGTAGGTCCGCACGCTGGTCGCGGTCCGCACGCAGCGCCCCTTCCAGCCGGTCGAGCCCCGCGGCCAGGCCCGCGCCCTGGTCGACGGCCACCCGCCAGCACGCGGCGAGCCCCCGCAGTCCCTCGGCGCCCGGTTGCCGGGCCGCGGTGGCGAGCGCACCGGGGACGTCCCCGCCGAACCGGGCCGCCGCCAGTACGGCCGCCTGGGCGTCCCCGAAGCCGTCCGAGTCCCGAGCGGCGCACAGCAGCGCCTGGCCCGGCTGCCGCCCCGCGCGCACCTCCCCGGCGAGCGCCCCGCACAGGGCGATCACCGCGTCCGCCCGCTCCTCCCGGGCCAGGCGAGTGGACCGCGCCCGCCGGGTCCGGCGCAGTACCGGCACCCCGGCCGCTCCCGCGACGACCGGCAGCACCGAGGCGCCCAGCACCCCCAGCAGCAGTCCGCCGGCCAGCGCCCACCACTCGGCCCGCACCCGCGTGCGCAGCCGGGCCAGTTCCCCCCGCGCTCGTTCCCCCAGCGGCGGACCGGGGACCACCGCCCCGCCGCCGGCGAGCAGCAGACGCGCCCGCCGCGCTCCGGAGTGCCACCCACCCAGTTGCCTGGCGGCCAGCCAGGCGCACACCAGGGCCGCCGCGGTGAACACCGCTTCCGTGCCTCCCGGCGGCCCCAGGCCCCACTCGCCCATCACGCTCACCACTTCCTCACTCCGCTCTCCGTGCAGCTCTCCGCGTCGGCTAGGGGGAGCAGGTCCCGCAGTCGCTCCCACCCCCGCTCCTCCACGAACGCCCCCGCGCTCCAGCGCAGCGCCGGTACCGTCCGCACCAGCCCGCTCGTGTCCCGCTCCAGCACGCGCACCTCGGCGATGCGCCGCCGTCCGGCGCGGTCGCGCACCAGGTGCACCACCACCGACAGCGCGGCGGCCAACTGGCTGTGCAGCGCCGCCCGGTCCAGGCCGGCCGCGGTGCCCAGCGCCTCCAGCCGGGCCGGGACGTCCGCCGCCGCGTTGGCGTGGACCGTGCCGCACCCGCCCTCGTGTCCGGTGTTCAGCGCCGCCAGGAGATGGACCACTTCGGCGCCGCGGACCTCGCCCACCACCAGCCGGTCCGGCCGCATCCGCAGCGCCTGCCGCACCAGGTCCTCGAGCGTGACCAGGCCCGCTCCCTCCTGGTTGGCGGGTCTTGTCTCCAGGCGGACGACGTGCGGATGGTCGGGACGCAGCTCGGCGGAGTCCTCGGCGAGCACGATGCGCTCGCCCGGCCCGACGAGCCCCAGCAGGGCGCTGAGCAGCGTGGTCTTGCCGCTGCCTGTGCCGCCGCTGACGAGGAAGGACAGCCGTGCCTCGACGAGTGCCCGCAGCACGCGGTCCCCGCCCGGCGGCACCGTGCCCGCGGCGACCAGTTCGCCGAGTGTGAACGCGCGCGGCCTGACGACGCGCAGGGACAGGCACGTGCAGCCGACGGCGACCGGTGGCAGTACCGCGTGCAACCGGGTGCCGTCGGGCAGGCGGGCGTCGGCCCACGGCCGGGCGTCGTCCAGTCGCCGTCCGGCCACGGCGGCCAGGCGCTGCGCGAGACGGCGCACGGCGGCCGCGTCGGGGAAGGCGACGGCGGACCGCTCCAGGCCGCCCCCGCGGTCCACCCAGACCTGGTCGGGAGCTGACACGAGGACGTCGGTCACCGCGGGGTCGGCGAGCAACGGCTCCAGCGGACCGCTGCCGATCAGCTCGGAGCGCAGCCGCTCGGCCGCCCCGAGCACTTCCGCGTCGCCGAGCACCCGGCCCTGTTCGCGCAGGGCCTGCGCCACGCGCGCGGGGGTCGGCTCGGCCCCGCTTTCGGCGAGCCACTGGCGTACGCCGTCGAGGAGTCGGGCCGGCATCCCCGGCGTGTCGACGGCGCCGGGTGCTCGCGGCCGGTCCGCCGCCGCGGCCCGCTCCGCCGTCGGCCACCGCTGTCCGGACTGCGCCCTCATGCGGCACCCGCCTCGATCAGCGCCCGCTCCCAGAAGGCCGTGCAGAAGCGGGCCAGTGGTCCACGCGCCGCCGCGCCGGGGGGTGTCCTGCCCTCGCCGGGGCGCCGCAGCGCGGACTCCACGGGCACCTCTCCCGCCAGCGGCAGTCCGAGCAACCGGGCCACCTCGCGGTCGTCCAGGCCGGGTGCGTACGGTCCGCGCACCGCCACCCTCAGGTCGCGCAGGACCATGCCGGCCGCGGAGGCCACCCGTGAGGCGGCTGCCACGGCGCGCAGTTCGGCCGGGACCACGAGCAGTCCGATGTCGATCTGCGCCAGTGCCTCGGCCGCGCCTTCGTCGATCCGGCGGGGCAGATCGACGACCACGGCCCCGCCGCCGCGCCGGGCGGCGGCCAGCACCGCGCGGACGGCCCGCGACGGGACGGTGACGCAGTCTCCGCGGTCCCAGCTGAGCACACGCAGCGCGTGCAGCTCGGGCAATGACTCCTCCAGCGCGCCGCCGCCCACTCTGCCGCGTGAGGTGGCGAAGGCCGGCCAGCGCAGCCCCTCGGCCGTCTCCCCGCCGAGGAGCACGTCGAGTCCGCCGCCCAGCGGATCGGCGTCCACGAGCAGCGTGCGCAGTCCCTCCCGCGCGGAGGTCACGGCGAGCGCGCAGGCCAGCGTGGAAGCCCCCGCGCCGCCACGCCCGCCGATGACGCCCACGGTGAGCGCGGGCCGGCCCACGCCCTCGGCGACGTCGGCGATCCTGTCGACCAGCCACTGCTCGCCGTCGGGCAGCACCAGCACGTGGTCGGCGCCGATCTCGACAGCGCGCCGCCAGACACCGGAGTCGTCCTGGTCCCGGCCGACCAGCACGACCCCCCGCCGGCGCAGGGCTCCCCGCACCCGCTGCGCGGCGTCGTCGCCGACCAGGACCAGCGGGGCCGCCTCCCAGCTGCCCCGGCGCTCGGGTACGCCGTGGTGCACCTCGGGTGTGGCGCCCGCCGCCGCGCACAGGCGCAGCAGGTCGTCGAGGAGTTCGGCGTCCTCGGTGACGATCAGTGGCCCGCCCTGCCGTCCTGCGGCGCCGGACGGCGGATCGTGGGTGACAGTTCCGGCCATGGGCCGTTCCCCCTTCGCTGCAACTTCCGCGCGGCCGCTGCGGCCTCGCGAATCCCGGACATGTGAAGAACCGGCGAACGGCGCCCATATGGGCGGCCGATACGAACCGGCCATACGCGCCCGACAAACGGAACCGGCCATGAACTCCGCCGCGAGCGGTGCGCGCAGGAATCACGGTGCAGCGAACCGGAAAATGATGTGGATCTTGGTCGAAATCTGTGGACAACTCGACCGTTGTGAAAATGCCCGTCACCCAAACCGGTGACCCCTGTACTGGTTCTCGTACGACTTCCGCAGCGCAGCCTCACGGCTACCGAGAGTCACGGATCTAGAGGCCCGCGCAGAAAGAGAGCAAGCGGGTGCCGCGCGGTCCCTGGCGGCCGAGAGCGCGTGGAGAGGAGGGCAAAACCCATCCGGACATGCGACGACCCCCGCCGGGGGGGAGAGCGGGGGTCGTCTCCACGGCCGACTCGGGGGGGGAGGAGTCGGACCGGGTTAGCACGGTCGCGAACGATCCGTGACTTCCATGGTGTACCCGAGAGCCCTCTCAGGCAAACCCACGCGCCCAGCTTACGCCGAATGGGCTGCCCCTATGCTCGACGTCGTGGAAAACCACTCCTTGCCCCGCACAGCGGCGTTCTTTGATCTGGACAAGACGGTCATTGCGAAGTCGAGCACGCTCACCTTCAGCAAGTCGTTCTACCAAGGCGGCCTGATCAACCGCAGGGCTGTCCTGCGGACCGCATATGCCCAGTTCGTCTTCCTCGCCGGCGGCGCCGACCACGACCAGATGGAGCGCATGCGCGAGTACCTGTCCGCGCTGTGCCGCGGCTGGAACGTACGCCAGGTCAAGGAGATCGTCGCCGAGACGCTGCACGACCTGATCGACCCGATCATCTACGACGAGGCCGCCTCCCTCATCGAGGAGCACCACCGCGCCGGGCGCGACGTGGTCATCGTCTCGACGTCGGGCGCCGAGGTGGTCGAGCCGATCGGCGAACTGCTGGGCGCGGACCGGGTGGTGGCCACCCGGATGGTGGTGGGCGAGGACGGGTGCTTCACCGGTGAGGTGGAGTACTACGCCTACGGGCCCACGAAGGCGGAGGCGGTCCGCGAGCTGGCCCGGTCCGAGGGTTACGACCTCGCCCGCTGCTACGCGTACAGCGACTCGGCCACCGATGTGCCGATGCTGGATGCCGTCGGGAATCCGCACGCCGTCAACCCGGACCGCGCGCTGCGCAGGGAGGCTCTCGCGCGCGGGTGGCCGATTCTCGACTTCCACCGGCCGGTGCGGCTCAAGCAGCGGCTGCCCGCGCTCTCCGTACCGCCCCGCCCGGCCCTCGTCGCCGCGGCGGCCGTGGGAGCGGCGGCAGCCACCGCCGGACTCGTCTGGTACGCGAGCCGTCGGCGGGGCACGCTCGCCTGAGCCGTGGCTTCCGGGCCGGAATTCCATTTCGCCGGCCGGACGACGAGACCGTCCGGTTAGGCCTGTTTGAACCTAAAAGTAAAGAAGTGAGGGCAGGGGTTCCGCTTGTCACCCGCGTGCAGTACAAAGGACTCAACGGCCCGCGAGACCTGAGGACATCCGAAAGGATCACCCTTATAACGCATTCGGCCCCACGGACCGAGCATGGACACCGGGCACCCACGCGACGTCGACCCGTCGATTACGGGCCAGCCGCACCAGGTGACGGGCAAAGTTCCCGACCTGATGGGCGACATATCGAGGACGCTTGGTAACGCGGTGGACATGCCAGCGGCGGTACGAGCACTCGTACCGCCGCAACCCTCTTCCCGGCCGGATCCGCCCCGGCCGCAGCCCCTTCCGGCGTCCCCGCCTACGCCGCCCCGCGCTGCAGTGCCTCGCACACCGCCGTCGACTCGCGCGCCCCCAGCTCGACCGCCCTGGCGCAGTGGGTGATCCAGGCCGCCATGCCGTCCGGGGTGCCGGAGACGTACCCGTCCAGGGCCGCCAGATAGGCCGCCCTGCCCAGTTCGGCGTGGCCCACCTCGGCCGGGCAGACCGACTTCGGGTCCAGGCCGCTGCCGACCAGGACGATGCGTTCGGCGGTGCGCGCGATCAGGCCGTTACGGGAGACGAAGGGGCGCAGCGCCAGAAGTTCGCCGTGCACCACGGCAGCCGTCACCAGGGCGGGTGCGGAACTGCCCGCGATGATCAGCTCCGACAGGCCTTCCAGGCGCCCCGAGACCTCGGCCGCGCCGGGCGGCGGCAGCTCGACCAGCGGCTCGTCGACACTCTCACCCGCCTGGCGCGGCCGTCCGACGCTGTCCTCCTTGCCGGCCGCGGCCACCAGGTGGAGCCGGGCCAGCACCCGCAGGGGCGACTGCCGCCAGATGGAGAGCAACTGACCGGCCTCGGCCGTCAGCCGCAGCGCCGCGCCAAGCACGCGTGCCTCGTCGTCGCCGCTGAAATCGGTCCGTCGGCGCACCTCCTCCAGGGCCCAGTCGGCCCCGGACAACGCCGCGGAGCCGCGTGAGCCGCGCAGCGCCGCCTCGGCGGTGACCGCGTTGCTGCGGCGCCGCATGATCCGGTGTCCGTAGACCCGGTCCACGGCCTTGCGCACGGACTCCACGGCCTCGGCCACCCCGGGCAGCGCCGCGAGGGCGGCGAGGGGGTCCTCCCCGTTCGGAGTCGTCCGCGGGCTGGGCGGAGGACCGGCTGACGCGCCTGTCGTACTCATGAGTACGACCCTACGCACCCGGGCGCCCGCTTCCCCGAAGGAGTGGTCTTCTTCACGCAAGCTGCCACGTACAGCTATCTCCGCACTACGCTTCGTGAACATGAAAATTGCTTTCGTCGGGAAGGGCGGCAGCGGGAAGACCACGCTGTCGTCCCTCTTCATCCGCCACCTGGCGGCGACCGGGGCGCCCGTCGTCGCCGTCGACGCCGACATCAACCAGCACCTGGGAGCGGCGCTGGGCCTGGAGGAGGACCTCGCGGCGGAGCTGCCCGCGATGGGTGACCGGCTCCCCCTCATCAAGGACTACCTGCGTGGCAGCAACCCGCGCATCGCCTCCGCCGAGACGATGATCAAGACGACACCGCCCGGTGAGGGATCGCGGCTGCTGCGCGTGGCCGAGAACAACCCGCTCTACGACGCCTGCGCACGGCGCGTGGAACTCGACGGCGGCGCCGTCCGTTTGATGGTCACCGGGCCCTTCACGGACGCCGACCTGGGGGTCGCCTGCTACCACTCCAAGACGGGAGCGGTGGAGCTGTACCTGAACCACCTGGTGGACAGCCGCGACGAGTACGTCGTGGTGGACATGACGGCGGGTTCGGACTCCTTCGCCTCCGGCATGTTCACCCGCTTCGACATCACGTTCCTCGTCGCCGAGCCGACCCGTAAGGGGGTCTCCGTCTACCGCCAGTACAAGGAGTACGCCCGCGACTTCGGCGTCGTCCTGAGGGTCGTCGGCAACAAGGTGCAGGGCCAGGACGACCTCGACTTCCTGCGCGCCGAGGTCGGGGACGACCTGCTCGTGACGGTCGGGCACTCCGACTGGGTGCGCGCCATGGAGAAGGGCCGCCCGCCCCGGTTCGAGCTCCTGGAGGACGTCAACCGCCGCGCCCTGCGCACCCTCCAGGTCGCCGCCGACGCCACCTACGAACTGCGTGACTGGGAGCGCTACACCCAGCAGATGGCGCACTTCCACCTGAAGAACGCCGCCTCCTGGGGGAACGAACGCACCGGGGCCGACCTGGCGGCCCAGGTCGACCCCGGTTTCGTCCTGGGCGAGGGCGTCACCGCCTCCGTCTGACGATCGCTACGGCTTCGGTGCCCCGGGGACTCCCTTGGGCGCCGGGGCCGGGCGGCCGGACAGGAAGGACGCCCAGCCCTGTTTGGGGGCTTCGCCGACCTTCAGCCCGCGCAGCTCGGCGAGGGTCTGCGGGTCCTGGGCGTCGAGCCAGTCCGCCAGCTGGTGGAAGGAGACGCAGCGCACCTCGGGCTTGTCGCAGACCTCCTTCACGACCTCCTCGACGGCGCGCATGTAGGTACCGCCGTTCCACGACTCGAAGTGGTTGCCGATGACCAGCGGCGCGCGGTTGCCGTCGTAGGCCCGGTAGAAGCCCTTGAGCAGGCCGTCGCGCATCTGGTCGCCCCAGTAGTCGAACTTGTCGGGGTCGCCCTGGGTCTGCGTGCCCGACTGGTTGACCATGAAGTTGTAGTCCATGGTCAGTTGCTCGAAGGTGTGCCCGGGGAAGGGCACCAGCTGCATCGACAGGTCCCACAGGCCGCTGCGCTTCTTCGGCCAGACCTGGTCGTTCACACCGCTGCTGTCGTAGCGGAAGCCCATCTGGCTCGCCGCCTTCACGAAGTTCTTCTGACCCTCCAGGCAGGGGGTGCGGCCGCCGATCAGCTCCTTGTCGTAGTCGAAGGGCAGCGCGGCGGCCTTCTTCAGACCGCTGGTGGTCTTCCAGGTCTTCACGAACTGCTTGGCCTGGTCGATCTCGCTCTTCCACTCGTCCACCGACCACTGGCCGACGCCGCCGTCGGGGCCGCAGAAGTGGCCGTTGAAGTGGGTGCCGATCTCGTTGCCCTCCAGCCACGCGAGGCGTACCTGCCGGGCGGTGTCGGCGATGCCCTGCTCGTCGTTGAAACCGATGTCCGAACTGCCCTGGGCGTGCTGCGGCGGCCGGTACAGATCACGCTTCTCCTTCGGCAGCATGTACACACCGCTGAGGAAGAACGTCATCTTCGCGTTGTTCTCCTTGGCCACCTTGCGGAAGTGGGAGAACAGCTTCTGGCTGTCCTCGCCCGCGCCGTCCCAGGAGAACACGACGAACTGCGGAGGCTTCTCACCCGCCTTCAGCCGCTCGGGCCTGGGCAGGTGGGGCTGGGCCCCGGTGTACGAGGTCGACCCGTCGCCGATCAGGCGGACGGCGCTCCCGGGCGCCTGCGCGGCCTTCGGTGCACCGTGCGCGCCGTGCCGCTCGGGCGCGTCGGTGCCGCTCGCACAACCGGCGAGCGACGAGGCACAAGCCACGGCGGCGACGACGCTCGCGGCGATCCTCTGGTTGGCGGCCATGTTCCGCCCACCTTCTTCCTTCTCTCGTCCAACGCCGAGACGGCGTGTGCTGGTGCTGTGCCGGCCGTGCCGACAGCGCCGTCAAGGTCGCACGTGGGGCGAGAAGGGATTAGTACGACAAGCCGATAAAAGGCTCACTTCACCCGTCAAGGTGATTCAGTCCCCCATTTGCGCAGAAAACCTATGTGAGGACTTTACGTTGCATTACTTTTGCTTTACCTAATCTTGTATTCGCCTTCTCCCGCAAGGAGAGCAGAGAGATGTCAGCCTGCGTCCCCGCCCACACCGGCTCCGCGCGGACCGAGCGCTCCCACCCGCCTCACAGCCCGCCCCCGCCGCGGCGCCGCCCCCGTGTCGCGGGCGCCGACCTCTCGGCCGCCGTCGCGGTCTTCCTGATCGCCCTGCCGCTCTCCCTCGGCATCGCCCTCGCCATCGGTGCCCCACTCCAGGCCGGGCTGGTGGCCGCGGCCGTCGGCGGGCTGGTCGCCGGACGTCTCGGCGGCTCCCCGCTCCAGGTCAGCGGACCCGCAGCCGGGCTCACCGTCGTCACCGCGGACCTCATCCACCGCTACGGCTGGCGAACGACGTGTGCCATCACCGTCCTCGCCGGCCTGGCCCAACTCGCTTTGGGCTGCCTGCGGGTGGCCCGCGGCGCCCTCGCCGTCAGTCCCGCCGTCGTGCACGGCATGCTCGCCGGCATCGGGATCACCATCGCCGTCGCCCAGCTGCACATCGTCCTCGGCGGCAGCCCCCGCAGTTCCGTGCTCGGCAATGTGCTCGCGCTGCCCTCCCAGTTGTCCGCTCCGGACCCCGCCGCGCTCGCGGCGGGCGCGCTCACCCTGGCACTCCTGCTGTCCTGGCCCCGGCTGCCGGGCCGCACCGGGCGGCTCCTGCGCACCGTGCCCGCCGCGCTCGTCGCCGTCGCCGGGGCCACCGCGATCGTCTGCCTCACCGGGCTGGCACTGCCCCGGGTCGTCCTGCCGTCCTGGCGCAGCCACGCCCTGGCCGGCCTGCCCGAGGGGCCGGTCCTCGGCCTCCTCGCCGCGGTGTTCAGCACCACGCTGGTGTGCAGCGTGCAGTCGCTGCTCGGCGCCGTAGCCGTGGACAAGCTGGTGGCCGGCCGCCCGGGACCGGCTGTTGGTCCAGCCCGCTCCGACCTGGACCGGGAGCTGCTCGGCCAGGGTGCCGCCAATGTCGTCTCCGGCGCGCTCGGCGGCCTCCCGGTGGCGGGGGTGGCGGTGCGCAGTTCGGTGAATGTGCGCGCGGGGGCCGTGAGCCGGAACTCCACGATGCTGCACGGCGTTCTCGTAGTGATCGCCGCGCTACTGCTGGTCCCGGTCCTGGAGTTCATCCCGCTCGCCTCGCTCGCCGCTCTCGTGATGGCCGTCGGCATCCAGATGGTCTCCCCGCGCCACATCCGTACGGTGACCCGCCACCGGGAAGTCCCGGTGTACGCCGTGACCACCCTCGGCGTGGTGACGCTGGGCGTCCTCCAGGGCGTGGCCCTCGGAGTCGCCGTGGCCGTCGCCGTCGCCCTGCACCGCCTCTCCCGTACCCGCATCACCCACGACGAGCAGGAAGGAGTCCACCGTGTCCGAGTACGAGGGCAGTTGACGTTCCTCGCGGTGCCCCGGCTCAGCCGGACCCTGCACCGCGTCCCGCACGGAGCGGACGCGGTCGTCGAGTTGGACGGCTCCTTCATGGATCACGCGGCGTACGAGGCCCTGTCGGACTGGCAGCGCACTCATACCGCGCAGGGCGGCTCCGTCCGGCTCACCGGCCGCCGTACGGCTGGAGTCCGCATCGTCGAGCCGGCCGGACCGGCCGGTGCCGGATGCCAGTGTGGTCCGTGGACGCCCTGGCGCAACCACCAGTGCCCCGGCCCCGTTTCCCGGCCCGGGCTTGCCGCCCTATCCGGACCTGCAACCGCTCCCGAACCGGCCACCGCTCTCGGACCCACCGCACCTTCGAAACCCGCTGCACCTTCAGAACCCGCCGCACCTTCGAAACCCACTGCACCTTCAGAACCCGCCGCACCTTCAGAACACCCCCCGCCTTCGAAACCCACCGCACCTTCGGAACACGCCACCGCGTCCGGTCCGGTTTCCTCGCCCGGCCCGAGCAGGGAGCAATTGGCGCGCGGCATCGGCACGTTCCGGCGGACCACCGCTCCCCAGGCGCGGGACGAGCTGACGCGACTGGCGCAGGAGGGGCATCAGCCGCCCCAGCTCTTCCTCACCTGCGCCGACTCACGGTCGGTCACCTCGATGATCACCGGCAGCGGCCCCGGCGACCTCTTCGTCGTACGGAACGTGGGCAACCTCGTGCCGCTCCCCGGGCAGGACGGCGGGGACGACTCGGTGGCCGCCGGGATCGAGTACGCGGTGGACGTGCTCGGGGTCCGCTCCCTCACGGTGTGCGGCCATTCCGGGTGCGGCGCCATGCAGACCCTCCTCGGTACGGGGCCACGCCGGCGCTCCGGCCCCGGCTCGGGCTCCGGCCCCGGCTCGGGCTCCGGCTCCGGCTCCGGCTCCGGCTCCGGCTCCGGCTCCGGCTCCGGCTCCGGCTCCGGCTCCGGCTCCGGCTCCGGCTCCGGCTCCGGCTCCGGGGACAGCGGTACGCCGCTCGGGCGGTGGCTGCGGCACGGAGCCGCCGGCCTGGAGCGGATGACCGACGGGGACGGTACCGGCCCGCTGCTGGACGGCCGACGCCCCACCGACGCGGTCGAACGACTGTGCCTGACCAACATCGTCCAGCAACTGGAGCACCTGCGGGCCCACGACTCGGTGGCCCGGGCGCTGCGCGAGGGCGCGCTGGAGCTGCACGGGATGTACTTCGACGTGGCCGAGGCGCGGGCGTATCTGCTCACGGAGACCGACGGCAGTGGAAGGAAGGCGTTCATGCCCGTAGAAGTGCAGGCAGAGGCAGAGTCGGAGACTGCGGAATCGGCGACGGGCATGTCCAGCGCGGTGTGAGAATGATCAACCGGCCGACCGACGACACGCGTCTCCGAGGCATGGCCCCCCTTGCTTCCGGGGGCCATGCTGAACCTGGCCGCCACCCGCCGCCCGCCGCCGACCGTCGGGACCGGGTGAGTACACCGCAACAGGTCTAAACCAATTGCCCGTCGGCCCTTGTCATCCGGCCCCCGGGTCTGATGAGCTGTGGTCTGGGACACAACGGACACCCTGGGAAAGGGAGATGTCGTGAGCAACGAAAGCCTGGCCAACCTTCTTAAGGAGGAGCGACGCTTCGCGCCGCCTGCTGACCTGGCCGCCAACGCCAACGTCACGGCAGAGGCGTACGAACAGGCCAAGGCTGACAGGCTCGGCTTCTGGGCCGAGCAGGCCCGCCGGCTGACCTGGGCCGAAGAGCCGACCGAGACCCTCGACTGGTCGAACCCCCCGTTCGCCAAGTGGTTCAAGGACGGCACGCTCAACGTGGCGTACAACTGCGTGGACCGGCATGTGGAGGCCGGACACGGGGACCGCGTCGCGATCCACTTCGAGGGTGAGCCCGGCGACAGCCGTTCCATCACCTACGCCGAGCTGAAGGACGAGGTGTCCAGGGCGGCGAACGCCCTGACCGAGTTGGGTGTCCGGAAGGGCGACCGGGTCGCGATCTACATGCCGATGATCCCGGAGACCGCGGTCGCGATGCTGGCCTGTGCCCGCATCGGTGCGGCGCACTCCGTCGTCTTCGGCGGTTTCTCCTCGGACGCGCTCGCCACCCGCATCCAGGACGCCGACGCCAAGGTCGTCATCACGGCTGACGGCGGCTACCGCCGCGGCAAGCCGTCCGCGCTCAAGCCGGCCGTCGACGAGGCGGTCGGACGCGTGGAGAACGTCCGCAACGTGCTCGTGGTCCGCCGCACCGGCCAGGAGGTCGCCTGGGACGACAGCCGCGACCTGTGGTGGCACGAGGTCGTCGGCCGGCAGTCGGCCGAGCACACCCCGGAGGCGTTCGACGCCGAGCACCCGCTGTTCATCCTCTACACCTCGGGCACCACAGGGAAGCCGAAGGGCATCCTGCACACCTCCGGCGGCTACCTGACCCAGGTCGCGTACACGCACTGGGCCGTCTTCGACCTGAAGCCGGAGACGGACGTGTACTGGTGCACCGCCGACGTCGGCTGGGTCACCGGCCACTCGTACATCGTGTACGGGCCGCTGGCCAACGGCGGCACCCAGGTCATGTACGAGGGCACGCCGGACACGCCGCACCAGGGCAGGTTCTGGGAGATCGTGCAGAAGTACGGCGTCACGATCCTCTACACGGCGCCGACCGCGATCCGTACGTTCATGAAGTGGGGCGACGACATCCCCGCGAAGTTCGACCTGTCCTCCCTGCGGGTGCTCGGCTCGGTCGGCGAGCCGATCAACCCCGAGGCGTGGATCTGGTACCGCAAGAACATCGGCGCGGACCGCACCCCGGTCGTCGACACCTGGTGGCAGACGGAGACCGGCGGCATGATGATCTCCCCGCTGCCGGGCGTGACGGAGGCCAAGCCGGGCTCCGCGCAGCGCCCGCTGCCCGGCATCAGCGCGACCGTCGTCGACGACGAGGCGAACGAGGTGCCCGACGGCGGCGGTGGCTACCTGGTGCTCACCGAGCCGTGGCCGTCGATGCTGCGCACCATCTGGGGCGACGACCAGCGGTTCATCGACACCTACTGGTCCCGCTTCGAGGGCCTGTACTTCGCCGGTGACGGTGCCAAGAAGGACGACGACGGCGACATCTGGCTGCTCGGCCGCGTGGACGACGTGATGCTGGTCTCCGGGCACAACATCTCCACCACCGAGGTGGAGTCCGCGCTCGTCTCGCACCCCTCGGTCGCCGAGGCGGCCGTGGTCGGCGCGGCGGACGAGACCACCGGACAGGCGATCGTGGCCTTCGTCATCCTGCGCGGTACGGCCGCCGAGACCGACGACCTGGTCAACAACCTGCGCAACCACGTGGGCAGCACGCTCGGCCCGATCGCCAAGCCGAAGCGGATCCTGCCGGTGGCGGAGCTGCCGAAGACCCGCTCCGGCAAGATCATGCGCCGTCTGCTGCGTGACGTGGCGGAGAACCGGCAGCTCGGGGACGTGACGACCCTGACGGACTCCACCGTCATGGACCTCATCCAGACGCAGCTCCCGGCGGCGCCCAGCGAAGACTGACGCCAGGACCGGCTCCGGGCACGACGGGCTCAGCGGCCCGCTCCGAGCACGACCGGCTCCAGGGCCCTGGTCCAGGTCCGGCTCCCGGACAGGCCCAGGACTGGGAACAGCGCGAGAGGGCACTCGGCGGAAGCGACGCCGGGTGCCCTTTCGCGCGCTCCGCTCCACCGTGGGGCGTGCGAGGTCCCAGCGTGTATGCCCTCCCGGCGCACGTTAGGTAAACTAAGCAAAGCAACACAACGCAACAAGATCCTCAGGTGCGCCGGGAAGTCTGGTCGGCATGTGCTCAGCGCTGCCCACCGACCGGAGGTTCCCGTGGCCACCCCCCGCTCCCGCGCCGCCCGCAAAGTCCTCGGACGCCTGTCCCTGCCGGAGCGGAACTTCGTCGCCGACGCCCTGCGCACCGAGACCGTGGGCGGTGTCCTGCTGCTGCTCGCGGCGATCGCCGCGCTCGTCTGGGCGAACATCCCCGCCCTGCACGCCGGCTACGAGAGCGTCAGCCACTTCCGCTTCGGCCCCTCCGCCCTCGGCCTCGACCTGTCCGTGGCGCACTGGGCCGCCGACGGGCTCCTCGCCGTCTTCTTCTTCGTCGCCGGCATCGAACTCAAGCGGGAACTGGTCGCGGGCGATCTGCGCGACCCCAGAGCCGCCGTCCTGCCGGTGGTCGCCGCCCTGTGCGGTATGGCGGCCCCCGCGGCGGTGTACGCCCTCACCAACCTCACCGGCGGCGGCTCGCTCGGCGGCTGGGCGGTGCCGACCGCGACCGACATCGCCTTCGCGCTGGCCGTACTCGCGGTCATCGGCACCTCCCTGCCCAGCGCGCTGCGCGCCTTCCTGCTCACCCTCGCCGTCGTCGACGACCTGTTCGCCATCCTGATCATCGCGGTCTTCTTCACCGACCACCTGAACTTCGCAGCCCTCGCCGGAGCGGTCGCGGGCCTGGCCGTCTTCTGGCTGCTGCTGCGCAAGGGCGTGCGCGGGTGGTACGTGTACGTGCCGCTCGCTCTCGTCATCTGGGGGCTGATGTACAACAGCGGCGTGCACGCCACCATCGCGGGCGTCGCGATGGGCCTGATGCTGCGCTGCGCCACCCGCGAGGGCGAGGAGCACTCGCCCGGCGAGCACATCGAGCATCTCGTACGCCCCCTGTCGGCGGGCCTGGCCGTCCCCCTGTTCGCACTGTTCAGCGCGGGCGTCTCCGTCTCCGGCGGAGCGCTGGCCGACGTGTTCACCCGGCCCGAGACGCTCGGTGTCGTGCTCGGCCTGGTCGTCGGCAAGACGGTGGGCATCTTCGGCGGGACCTGGCTCACCGCCCGGTTCACCAAGGCGTCGCTCAGCGACGACCTGGCCTGGGCCGACGTCTTCGCCCTCGCCACGCTCGCCGGGATCGGCTTCACCGTCTCCCTGCTCATCGGCGAACTGGCCTTCCAGGGCGACGCGACGCTGACCGACGAGGTCAAGGCCGCCGTCCTCACCGGCTCGGTCATCGCGGCAGCGCTCGCGACCGTGCTCCTCAAGATACGGAACGCGAAATACCGCAAGATGTGCGAGGCCGAGGAGCGCGACGACGACCTCGACGGCATCCCGGACGTGTACGAGGAGGACGACCCCGCCTACCACCTGCGCATGGCGGCGATCCTCGAACGCAAGGCCGCCGAACACCGTCGGATCGCCACCCGCAAGGAGGCCGAACGGGCAGGGCGGCTTGCGGAAGTGCAGGGCGGGGCAGGCGAGCAGAACGACAGTCCGGCATGATCTGACGGGACGGTACAAAAACCCGGACCGTTCCCGGAACGCAGAGTCAGGCAGAAGAGGGAGACCGCGATGAGCGCACCCGACGGCAGCCCGGTCGGCGCCGAACGCAGCATCGGCCAGCTGTTCGCCTCGGCGACGGCGGAGATGTCGGCGCTGGTGCACGACGAGATCGCGTTGGCGAAGGCGCAGCTGAAACAGGACGTCAAGCGTGGCGCGGTGAGCGGCGGCGCGTTCTCGGTGGCCGGCGCGATCCTGCTCTTCTCGCTGCCGATGCTCAACTTCGCTCTCGCGTACGGCATCCGGACCTGGAGCGGCTGGAATCTCGCGATCTGCTTCGTGCTTTCCTTCGCGGCCAACGTCCTGGTCGCCGGGTTCCTCGGCCTGATCGGCACCGTCTTCGCCAAGAAGGCCAAGAAGGGCAAGGGCCCCCAGAAGGTGGCCGCCTCCATGAAGCAGACCGCCGGCGTGCTCCAGAACGCAAAGCCGCACCCACGTCCGGAAACCGCCGCTCTGGAGGACCGCACCCCGCCGGCCATCGAGGCTGTGGCACGCTCGTCCTCATGACGGACCCCGCCACTCCTTCGGCGCAATCGACCTCGGTCGTACGGATCGGCATCCCCGGCGACCGGAAGGTGACGCACCGGGACGTCGCCGCCAACGGCGCCCGTTTCCACATCGCCGAGACGGGCGACGGACCGCTGGTTCTCCTGCTGCACGGCTTCCCGCAGTTCTGGTGGACCTGGCGGCACCAGCTCACCGCGCTCGCCGACGCGGGCTTCAGGGCCGTGGCGATGGACCTGCGGGGAGTGGGCGGCAGCGACCGTACGCCGCGCGGTTACGACCCGGCCAATCTCGCCCTGGACATCACCGGCGTGATCCGCTCCCTCGGTGAGCCCGACGCGGCGCTGGTCGGCCACGACTTCGGCGGCTACCTGGCCTGGACGGCGGCGGCGATGCGCCCCAAGCTCGTCCGGCGCCTCGCCGTCGCCTCGATGCCCCACCCGCGGCGCTGGCGGTCGGCGATGCTGTCCGACGCCCGGCAGACCGCGGCGAGTTCCTACGTCTGGGGCTTCCAGCGGCCGTGGATCCCCGAGCGGCAGCTCACCGCCGACGACGGCGCGCTGGTGGCCCGTCTCGTACGGGACTGGTCGGGACCGCGGCTGCCGGACGACGACGCGGTGGAGACGTACCGCAGGGCCATGTGCATCCCGTCGACGGCGCATTGCTCCGTCGAGCCGTACCGCTGGCTGGTGCGTTCCCTGGCCCGCCCGGACGGCATCCAGTTCTACCGCCGGATGAAGCGTCCGGTGCTCGTACCGACGCTGCATCTGCACGGCTCCCTCGACCCGGTGCAGCGCACCCGCAGCGCGGCCGGTTCCGGCGAGTACGTGGAGGCCCCGTACCGCTGGCGCCTGTTCGACGGGCTCGGGCACTTCCCGCACGAGGAGGACCCCGCGGCCTTCTCGACCGAGCTGATCAGCTGGTTGAAGGATCCCGAACCCGATCGCTGACGGCCGGTGTGCGACCGTTCCGTGACCGTTCGGATGCGCCCGGTATCCGAACCTGAACACCTGTCCAACGAACGGCCAATTGCCCGGCGCATAGGCCAATTGAGGCGCCCGCAGGCGGTTATCGACCTTGGGACGGGGGCAGACGTCGGGGTATGGGCTGGACGCACGACTACAGTGACGTAGCACGCACCCGCCGATCGGCGAGCGGTCCGGGCTCCCTGCACAGGGAAGCCCCGCAACTGACGGGCACGGACCCCCGGGTCGGCATTCCGCACATCCTGCGCCGCCGCGCCCGCTGGGTCTCGGTACGCCTGCGGCATCCCCGCGGCTGACCCGCCACCGGGCTCCGCCGCCGGGCGGGCGCGTCCCCAGGTCGCGTGCCGGACCGGTCTCACATGGCGCAGCGGTCGCTGTCCACCTGCTGGTCGGCCGTGCGGCCCTTGGCGATGTCCTGCTGGATCTCCTCGGCGGTGAGGGCGTAACCGGTGTTGGCGTCGTCGAGGGACTTCGCGAACACCACCCCGTAGACCCGGCCGTCGGTGGTGAGCAGGGGGCCGCCGGAGTTGCCCTGGCGGACGGTCGCGTAGATCGAGTAGACGTCGCGGCGGACGGTGCCCCGGTGGTAGATGTCCGGGCCGTTCGCCGTGATGCGCCCGCGCACGCGGGCGGCGCGGACGTCGTACGACCCGTTCTCCGGGAAGCCGGCGACGATCGCGCTGTCCTTGTTGTGCGCGACCGCGTCGGAGAAGTGCAGCACGGGCGCCTTCAGGTCGGGTACGTCGAGGACGGCGATGTCGCGGTGCCAGTCGTAGAGCACCACCTTCGCGTCGTACCTGCGGCCCTCGCCGCCTATCTGCACGGTGGGCTGGTCTACGCCGCCGACGACGTGCGCGTTGGTCATGACCCGGCGGTCGGCGAAGACGAACCCGCTGCCCTCCAGCACCTTGCCGCAGCTGCCGGCCGTGCCGACGACCTTGACGACGGACCGTTTGGCGCTGTGGGCGACCGCGCTGGTGCGCAGGGCCGGGTCCGGGGGCCGTACGTCGGTGATCGGTTCGTCGGTGAAGGGGCTGAAGACCTGCGGGAAGCCGTTCTGCGCGAGGACCGAGGTGAAGTCCGCGAACCAGGTGTTCGCCTGCTGCGGCATCACCTGGGAGACCCCGAGCAGCACCCTGGAGGAGCGCACCTCCTTGCCCAGGGTCGGTATGGTCGTGCCGCCCAGGGCCGAGCCGATCAGCCAGGCGACGAGCAGCATCGCGACGACGTTGACCAGGGCGCCGCCGGTCGCGTCCAGGGCGCGGGCCGGGGACCAGGTGATGTGCACGCGCAGTTTGTTGCCGAGGTGCGTGGTCAGGGCCTGGCCGACCGAGGCGCAGACGATGACGATGATGACGGCGACGACGGCCGTGGTGGTGCTGATGGGCGTGTTGTCCGTCAGGGCGTCCCAGATGACCGGGAGCGTGTACACGGCGACCAGGCCGCCGCCCAGGAAGCCGATCACCGACAGTATGCCGACGACGAATCCCTGGCGGTACCCGACGACCGCGAACCACACGGCGGCGACCAGCAGCAGGATGTCCAGCACGTTCACCGCGTCGAGCCTCGCCTCATCGTCTTCCGGTCACCACAGGTCACGGGTCAGGTCACAGGTCACAGGTCGGCCGGGGGCCGGCCGGCCGCGCGGCGAGCCCAGGACACGGCGTCCCGGAAGATCCCGGCCCGAGCGGCACGCCCCACCCTGTCATGACCGCCAGTCGAGCGGGACCTGCTTGTCGCGGTCCCACGGCGTCTCCCAGCCCGCGTAATGGAGCAGACGGTCGATGATTCCGGCCGTGAAGCCCCACACGAGGGCCGATTCGACCAGGAATGCCGGGCCTCTGTGGCCGCTGGGATGCACGGTCGTGGCCCGGTTGCCGGGGTGGGTGAGATCCGCCACGGGGACGGTGAAGACGCGGGCGGTCTCGGCGGGGTCGACCGCGTCCACCGGGCTGGGTTCGCGCCACCAGCCGAGCACGGGCGTCACGACGAAGCCGCTGACGGGGATGTAGAGCCGGGGCAGCACGCCGAACAACTGGACGCCGGCCGGGTCGAGTCCGGTCTCCTCCTCGGCCTCGCGCAGCGCGGCCCGCAGCGGTCCCTCGCCCTGCGGGTCACCGTCCTCGGGGTCGAGCGCACCGCCCGGGAAGGACGGCTGTCCGGCGTGCGAACGCAGCGAACTCGCCCGCTCCATCAGCAGCAGCTCGGGCCCGCGCTCCCCCTCCCCGAAGAGGACGAGGACGGCCGACTGGCGTCCCGCGCCGTTCTCCGGGGGCAGGAAGCGGCTCAGCTGGACGGGCTGGACCGTCTCGGCGACCCGCACGACCGGCTCCAGCCACTCCGGCAGGCCCTGCGTGCTCAGCGCCACCGGACCGCTCTGCGGCCGGCCCGTCCGCAGCCCGTCCGCCGTCTCGCTCGCTCGCGTCATCGCCACCCCCGTCCCCGTACCCGTGCGCATGACCGCGTCCGCGCGTGCACCCGTACCCGTCCGTCTCGCCGTCCTGTCGCGTCCAACGCCCGGGGGCACCGAGATCGTTCCTCGACTGTCATCGTCCCGCCAGGGGCGGTGCCGGTGTGCCGCCCGCGTCCAGGTAGGACTGCGGGGGCTTGAGGCGCTGGCCGGGGAAGCCGCCCTTCTCGTACTTCAGCAGCTTCTTCGCCTTCTCCGGGTCGGTCTCCCCCTCGCCGTACGCCGGGCAGAGCGGGGCGATCGGGCAGGCGCCGCAGGCCGGCTTGCGGGCATGGCAGATGCGGCGGCCGTGGAAGATCACGTGGTGCGAGAGCATGGTCCACTCACTCTTGGGGAAGAGCGCGCCGACGGCCGCCTCGATCTTGTCGGGGTCGGTCTCCTCGGTCCACTGCCAGCGCCTCACCAGCCGCTGGAAGTGGGTGTCCACGGTGATGCCGGGCCGGCCGAAGGCGTTGCCCAGCACGACGAAGGCGGTCTTGCGGCCGACGCCGGGCAGCTTCACCAGGTCTTCCAGGCGGCCCGGGACCTCGCCGTCGAACTCCTCCGCCAGCGCCTTGGACAGGCCCATGACCGACTTGGTCTTGGCCCGGAAGAAGCCGGTGGGCCGCAGGATCTCCTCGACCTCCTCGGGGTCCGCCGCCGCCAGGTCCTCCGGGGTCGGGTACTTCGCGAACAGGGCGGGCGTCGTCTGATTGACCCGGAGATCGGTGGTCTGGGCGGACAGGACCGTGGCGACGAGCAGCTGGAAGGGGTTCTCGAAGTCCAGTTCCGGATGGGCGTACGGGTAGACCTCGGCCAGCTCGCGGTTGATGCGGCGGGCCCGGCGGACCAGGGCGGTGTTCGACTCGCCCTTCGGCGGCTTCGGGGCGACGGCCTTCACGGGCGAGGCCTTGCGCACGGCGGCGATGGCCTTCTCCGGGGCGACGGTCACCTTCTTGGGAGGCGCGGCCTTCTTCACGGCGGCCCCCTTCACGGCGGCCGCCTCCACAGCAGCGGACTTCGCGGGAGCGGCCTTCTTCGCGGGAGCGGCCTTCTTCGCGGGAGCGGCCTTCTTCGCGGGAGCGGCCTTCTTCGCGGTGCTCTTCGCGGAAGCGGTCTTCCCTGCGGGGGTCGACTTGGCAGTGCTCTTCTCGGCCGCTTTCTTCACGGGCGTCCTGTTCGCGCCTTTCGCCGCTTCCGCTGCTTTCCCACCGCCTTCGGGCTGCTGTTCGCCCACAGCGGAATCCTTACGTACAACCACCCGCCCAGCCCCCTAGGCCTGTGCTCTCACCGGCGATTCGGACACCCGGCCAGCCTAAGGCCCGGCACCGACATCCGCCCCGGACCCCGAAGATCGGCGCCCGATTGGACCCCTGCCGCGTACCCCGGGACACCTGTACGGCATCCTTGTGACAGATCACACTGTTTGGACCGTCCGGCAAAATGGGGAACACGGTCCCCTGGCGACGGGGGAGCAAGATCCCCTGAGCAGGTCGACAAGGAGAGAACTCGTGGACGACGTTCTGCGGCGCAATCCGCTCTTCGCGGCGCTCGACGACGAGCAGGCCGCGGAGCTTCGCGCCTCCATGACGGAGGTGACTCTCGCACGTGGCGACTCGCTGTTCCACGAGGGTGACCCGGGTGACCGCCTCTACGTGGTCACCGAGGGCAAGGTCAAGCTGCACCGCACGTCCCCGGACGGCCGCGAGAACATGCTGGCCGTCGTGGGCCCCGGTGAGCTGATCGGCGAGCTGTCGCTCTTCGACCCGGGCCCGCGCACCGCGACGGCGACGGCGCTGACCGAGGTCAAGCTGCTGGCCCTGGGCCACGGCGACCTCCAGCCCTGGCTGAACGTGCGGCCCGAGGTGGCCGGCGCCCTGCTGCGCGCCGTCGCCCGCCGACTGCGCAAGACCAACGACCAGATGTCCGACCTGGTCTTCTCCGACGTGCCGGGCCGCGTCGCCCGCGCCCTGCTGGACCTCTCCCGTCGCTTCGGGGTGCAGTCCGAGGAGGGCATCCACGTCGTGCACGACCTGACGCAGGAGGAGCTGGCCCAGCTGGTCGGCGCGTCCCGCGAGACGGTCAACAAGGCACTGGCCGACTTCGCCCAGCGCGGCTGGCTCCGCCTGGAGGCGCGCGCGGTCATCCTGCTCGACGTGGAGCGCCTGGCCAAGCGGTCGCGCTGACCTCCGGGCCCGTCACCCGCAAGGGCCTCAGCCCGGAGGGGTACATCGCGCGCGAAGGGTCTCTCGCGCGCGTGCCCGCCGCGTTCCGTCCCGTCCTCGACGCGGCCCGGGAGCGGCTGCCCCGCCTCTACGGGACGCGGTTGCACAGCGCGTACGTCTACGGGTCGATCCCGCGCGGTACCGCGCGCGTGGGCCGCAGCGACCTGGACCTGCTGGTCGCCCTGCGCGGCGAACCGGGGGACGCCGACCGGGACGCCACGCGCGCGTTCGGCACGGCGCTCGGTCAGGAGTTCCCCGAGGTCGACGGCGTCGGCACGCTGCTGCACAGCCGGGAGACGCTGCTGAGCGACCTGGAGCGGTACGACCTCGGCTGGTTCGTCGCCTGCCTGTGCACGCCCCTGCTCGGCGACGATCTCGCCGCCCGCCTCCCCCGCTACCGCCCGGACGACCCGATGCTCGCCCGCGAGACGAACGGGGACCTGTCCCGGCTCCTTCCCCGGTGGCGGGAGCGGATCGCCACCGCCGAGGACACCGAGGAGGCCCGTAGGCCCCTGGTCCGGTTCATGTCCCGGCACCTCGTGCGGACGGGGTTCACGTTGGTCATGGGCCGCTGGCAGGGCTGGACCAGCGACCTCCACGAGATGGCCGCCGCCTTCGGGACGTACCACCCCGCGCGGGCCGTCCAGATGGCCGCCGCGGCCGTCCGCGGGTACGAGCCCGTCGGTGACCCGGCCGTCCTCGGCTCGTACGTCGACGACCTCGGCCCCTGGCTCGCCGGGGAGTACGCGCGCGTGCACGGCGTCAAGGCACCCCGCTCCTGAGCGCGGGGACACCGCCCCGGGGCTCACGTGCCGACCGGGCCCTGGATCAGCCCGTGCTCGTGCAGGTAGTCGAGCTGTGCCCGAACCGACAGCTCCGCCGCCGGCCACAGGGAGCGGTCCACGTCGGCGTACACGTGCGCGACGACGTCGGCCGGGCTGCGGTAGCCGTCCTCGACGGCCGTCTCGACCTGGGCCAGCCGGTGGGCGCGGTGGGCCAGGTAGTACTCCACGGCGCCCTGGGCGTCCTCCAGGACCGGTCCGTGGCCCGGCAGGACGGTGTGCACGCCGTCGTCGACCGTGAGGGACCTCAGGCGCCGCAGCGAGTCCAGGTAGTCGCCGAGCCGGCCGTCCGGGTGCGCGACGACCGTCGTGCCGCGGCCCAGGATCGTGTCACCGGTGAGCACCGCGCGGTCCGCCGGGAGGTGGAAGCACAGGGAGTCCGCGGTGTGACCGGGCGTCGGGACGACCCCCATCTCCAGGCCGCCCACCCGGATCACGTCCCCCGCGCCCAGGCCCTCGTCGCCCAGCCGCAGGGCCGGGTCGAGGGCACGCACGCGCGTGCCGGTCAGCTCGGCGAAGCGGGCGGCGCCCTCAGCGTGGTCGGGATGGCCGTGGGTCAGCAGGGTCAGGGCGATGCGCTTGCCCGCCTTCTCCGCGGTGTCGACGACGTTGCGCAGGTGCCCCTCGTCGAGCGGGCCCGGGTCGATCACCACGGCCGACTCCGAGTCGGGCTCGGAGACGATCCAGGTGTTGGTGCCGTCCAGGGTCATGGCGGAGGCGTTGGGCGCGAGGACGTTCACCGCCCGGGCGGTGGCGGGCCCGGAGAGGACACCACCGCGGGGCTGGCCGGGGAGCGCTGCTGCGTCCGTCATGCGAGGGGACCTTCCTGGGCATCGGGCGTACGAAGCCGTGGCCGGAGGCGGAGGCGGGGGGCGAGTCCGTGCCGTGGACGGGGCCGGACGCGGGGGGCGGGCCGGTGCCGCGGGCAGGATCGGATCCGGGGCGGCGTCATGCGGTCGTCGCTCCGCCGGTGGGGATGCGCCGGGTGAACTCGTCGTGGCCCGGCCAGGACAGGACCACCTCGCCGTCCACCAGGCGGGCCCGGGCGAGCACGGGGGTCAGATCCCGCTCCGCCGCCGCCCCGAGCGCCTGCGCGGGGCTGCCGTAGGGGACGAGCTGGCGCAGGGTGGCGACGGTCGGCGGCATCATCAGCAACTCGCCCTCGTCGTATCCGGCAGCGGCGTCCGCGGGCCGGATCCACACCGTGCGGTCGGCCTCCGTGGAGGCGTTCCGGGTCCGCTGGCCCTCCGGGAGCGCGGCCACGAAGAACCAGGTGTCGTAGCGCCGGGGCTCGAACTCGGGCGTGATCCATCGCGTCCAGGCACCCAGCAGGTCGGAGCGCAGGGTCAGGCCGCGGCGGTCGAGGAACTCGGCGAAGGAGAGCTCCCGCCCGACCAGTGCGGCGCGGTCGGCCTCCCAGTCCGCGCCCGTCGTGTCGCCGACGACCGAGTCGGGGCCCGGCCCGGCGAGCAGGACGCCCGCCTCCTCGTACGTCTCGCGGACGGCCGCGCAGACGATCGCCTGGGCCGCCGCGTCGTCCACGCCGAGGCGGTCGGCCCACCACGCGCGCGTGGGACCCGCCCAGCGCACCAGCTGGTCGTCGTCGCGCGGGTCGACGCCGCCGCCCGGGTAGGCGTACGCGCCTCCGGCGAAGGCCATGGAGGCGCGTCTGCGCAGCATGTGCACGGCGGGACCGGCGTCGGTGTCCCGCAGGAGCATGACGGTGGCCGCGCGCCGGGGCGCGACCGGCGTGAGGGTGCCGTCCGCGAGCGCGCGGATGCGGTCCGGCCAGTCCGGAGGGAACCACTGCCCATTCGCCATGGCCGGAGGCTATCCCGTGGCGCGCGAATGTTCGAGAGGTGCCTGGGATCGCGGACGGGGGCCCGTGCCCGGTGGGCGAGAAGGGTCCGTGCCAGGGGCGAGAAGCGGCCGTGCCCGGGGTCAGGGGCCGTTGCGACCCGGGGGGAAGGGCCCCCGAGGCCAGGGGCGGGTCCGTGCCCTGTAGGCGGGAACGGGACCGTACCCAGGGTCAGAGGCCGGCGCGCCCCGGAGGGAGGGCTCCCCCCTCGGGGGCGGGGCAGATGGGCGCAGACGCACCCCGAGGCCAGTGACAAGTCCCTCCCCTGGCCAGGAGCGGGTCCGCCCAGCGGGCTGCGGCAGGCGCGGGCCCGAGGCCGGCTACAGGTGCGGCCCCCACGGCCGGGGGCACGTCCGCGCCGAGATCAGGAGCGGGATGCGTGCCCGAGGCCAGCGGCAGGCACCTGCCCGAGGCCAGAGGCAGGCAGCCCCCAGGGTGGGGGCAGGTCCGGCGGTGGCCGCTCAGGGGGCCAGCTCGACCTGGATCTCCACCTCCACCGGCGCGTCCAGCGGCAGTACCGCCACGCCGACCGCGCTGCGCGCGTGCACACCCTTGTCGCCCAGGACCTCGCCCAGCAGTTCGCTGGCGCCGTTGACGACACCGGGCTGGCCGGTGAAGTCCGTGGCCGAGGCGACGAAGCCCACGACCTTCACCACGCGCGCGATGCGGTCCAGGTCGCCCGCGACGGACTTGACGGCCGCGAGCGCGTTCAGCGCGCAGGTGCGGGCCAGGTCCTTGGCCTCCTCCGGGGTGACCTCCAGGCCCACCTTGCCGGTGACCGGGAGCTTGCCGTCCACCATCGGCAGCTGGCCGGCGGTGTAGACGTACGGGCCGGACTGCACGGCGGGCTGGTAGGCGGCCAGCGGCGGCACGACCTCCGGCAGCGTCAGACCCAGCTCGGCCAGCTTGGCCTCGACCGCGCTCATGCCTGCTTCTCCCGCTTCAGGTAGGCCACCAGCTGCTCCGGGTTCGGCCCGGGCACGACCTGGACGAGCTCCCAGCCGTCCTCGCCCCAGTTGTCCAGGATCTGCTTCGTGGCGTGGACGAGCAGCGGCACGGTTGCGTATTCCCACTTGGTCATGGGCCGACTGTAGCCGCTGCCGTGACCGGTCCGGCCGCCGGACGCACGACCGGGGGCGGGACCGGTCACGGCAGCGCGGGGGCGACGTGGAGGGGCAGCGGAGGACGGCGTGGAGACGGGCGCCGCGACGGCTCCGGGGCGGCGGTTGTCCACAGCCTCCCGCGTGCCCCGGGCGCGGACTGGTTAGGCTCGAAGGCGTGAGCAGGCTCCAGGTCGTCAGCGGCAAGGGCGGGACCGGAAAGACCACGGTCGCCGCAGCCCTCGCGCTGGCCCTGGCCACGAAGGGGAAGCGGACGCTCCTCGTCGAGGTCGAGGGCCGGCAGGGCATCGCACAGCTCTTCGAAACGGAGGCGCTGCCCTATGAGGAACGGAAGATCGCCGTCGCCCCCGGGGGCGGGGAGGTGTACGCGCTCGCCATAGACCCCGAACTGGCGCTGCTGGACTACCTCCAGATGTTCTACAAGCTGGGCAGCGCGGGCCGGGCCCTGAAGAAGCTCGGCGCGATCGACTTCGCGACCACCATCGCGCCCGGCGTCCGGGACGTCCTGCTGACCGGCAAGGCCTGCGAGGCGGTGCGGCGCAAGGACCGCAGCGGACGGTTCGCCTACGACTACGTCGTCATGGACGCGCCCCCCACCGGCCGCATCGCCCGCTTCCTCAACGTCAACGACGAGGTGGCCGGGCTGGCCAAGATCGGCCCGATACACAATCAGGCCCAGGCCGTGATGCGGGTGCTGAAGTCGGCCGAGACCGCCGTGCACCTGGTGACGCTGCTGGAGGAGATGCCCGTCCAGGAGACCGTGGACGGCATCGCGGAACTGCGCGCCGCCCGGCTGCCGGTGGGCCGCATCGTCGTGAACATGGTGCGCCCGCAGATGCTGGACGCGGCCGACCTGGAACTCGTACGGACCGTGCCGCGGACCGCGCTCGCCCGGTCGCTGTCCTCCGCCGGGCTCGGCGGCGCACGGCGCGGCGGGAACGCCGAGCGGCTGGTGGACCCCCTGCTGGGGCAGGCCGACGAGTACGCCGAGCGGTACGCGCTGGAACAGGAGCAGCGGTCGGTCCTGAGCGAGCTGGGCCTGCCGCTGCACGAACTGCCGCTGCTCGCCGAGGGCATGGACCTGGCGGGCCTGTACGAACTGGCGACCGAGCTGCGGAAGCAGGGAATGCAGGGGATGACATGAGCCCGGACCCGGCCCCCGCGCGGGAGACCGATCGGCCCTCCGGCCACGCCCAGGACGGCGCCCGCCGTCTCGCCCACACGCGCGTGCTGGACGTCGACCCGCTGATCGACGACCCGGGAACGCGAATCGTGGTGTGCTGCGGGTCGGGCGGGGTCGGCAAGACGACGACGGCGGCGGCCCTGGGCCTGCGGGCCGCCGAGCGGGGCCGCAAGGTGGTCGTCCTGACCATCGACCCGGCCCGCCGGCTCGCCCAGTCCATGGGCATCGACTCCCTCGACAACGTGCCGCGCCGGGTGAAGGGCACCGAGGGCGAGGGCGAGCTGCACGCCATGATGCTCGACATGAAGCGCACCTTCGACGAGGTCGTCGAGGCGCACGCGGATCCCGAGCGGGCCGCCGCGATCCTGGCCAACCCCTTCTACCAGTCGCTCTCGGCGGGCTTCGCGGGCACGCAGGAGTACATGGCGATGGAGAAGCTGGGCCAGCTGCGCGCGAGGGACGAGTGGGACCTGATCGTCGTCGACACACCGCCCTCCCGTTCGGCGCTGGACTTCCTGGACGCGCCCAAGCGGCTGGGTTCCTTCCTGGACGGCCGGCTGATCCGGCTGCTGACCGCCCCGGCGAAGCTGGGCGGGCGGGCGGGGATGAAGTTCCTGAACGTCGGCATGTCGATGATGACCGGCACGCTCGGCAAACTGCTCGGCGGTCAGTTGCTCAAGGACGTACAGACGTTCGTGGCGGCGATGGACACGACCTTCGGCGGCTTCCGCACGCGCGCGGACGCCACGTACAAGCTGCTCCAGGCGCCGGGGACGGCGTTCCTGGTGGTCGCGGCCCCGGAGCGGGACGCGCTGCGCGAGGCCGCGTACTTCGTGGAGCGGCTGGCCGCGGAGAAGATGCCGCTGGCGGGCCTGGTGCTCAACCGCGTCCACGGCAGCGGCGCCGGACATCTGTCGGCCGAGCGGGCGCTCGCGGCGGCGGAAAATCTTGAAGAGCCCGGCATTGTGGATCAGGAGGGCGGGAAAGCTGGACTTCGTAACTCTCCCGAAACGTACGGAAGTTCAGAGTCTCCCGGTTCTCCCGAATCCTCCGGCTCCCCCGACTCCTCCCCCTCTGGCGACCCTGTCGACACCGCCGGTTCCACGGCTTCCGACGCACCCGGACCTGTGAGCGACCCCGCCGATCCGGTGGACGCGGTGGATGCGATGGACGCGGCGGACGCAGTGGATCCCATGGATGCCGTCGACCCCGTCGACCTGGTCACCGCGGGTCTGCTGCGGCTGCACGCCGAACGCATGCAGTTGCTCGCGCGCGAACAGCGCACGCGGGACCGCTTCGCCGCCCGGCATCCCGAGGTGGCGGTGGCGGAGGTGGCCGCGCTGCCCGGCGACGTACACGACCTCGTGGGGCTGCGGGACATCGGGGACCGGCTCGCGGACAACCGCCGCGAGCTGCCCGAGCCGGGCGCCTGAGGGGACGGCGACCCGAGGGACCAGGAGACAGCCGCCCGACGGAACGGCAGCCCGGGACGGAAGGGGACCGGTGCGGAGGACGGACATGGGGCGGGCGGGCGCCCTCAGCCCACCGCCGCGTAGCTCTCGTACACCTGGTCGTCGTCGAGTGACACGAGGCCCGAGCCGCGCTCGTACTCCAGGCGCGCGGTCTCCAGCAGCCGGCGCCAGGAGGTGACGGTCGGCCGTCTGCGCAGCAGTGCGCGGCGCTCCCGCTCCGTCATGCCTCCCCAGACGCCGAACTCGACGCGGTTGTCGAGCGCGTCGGCCAGGCACTCGGTGCGCACCGGGCACCCCGTGCACACCGCCTTGGCCCTGTTCTGCGCTGCTCCCTGAACGAACAGTTCATCCGGATCGGTAGTGCGGCAGGCCGCCTGCGCACTCCAGTCGGTTACCCAGCCCATACCGGCGCCGTCCTCTCCCGAATCGAGGCTCCCCCACGGCGGCAGCGGCATATGCACCGCCGCCAGTTGAGGACGTTACGGAAGGTGGGCACAGCGCAACACCCCCAGCGGGCCCAATCTTGAATGGTCCGAACGGACTATGGGTTAACGGCAGATCACCCGGGGGAGTGAGGTGGCGACATGTGCGACATTCCCGGCACAAGGGGGCAGTTCTCGTGCATCACAACGGACATCGCGCACCACACGAGGTGAATCCGGGCACGTGCCCCACGCACTTCCGCCGCCCGTCCAGGAGCGCTCAACGCCGTTCAGTGCGGGTGCGGAACGTTTCGGGATCGCCGGACGTATGGACAGATGACGGGTAGGGAGCCGTACCGCTGTGACAGTTGAGAGCAGCTTAGGCCAAGGCATATACGCGTGTCCGGCGAATGAGAACGTAGGCTGCCCTCATGCCAAAGAAGCGCTCCGGCGGTGGCCAGTCGCCCACGCAGCAGGCCGCCAAGTTCCTCGGTGTCAGTGTGCTCGCGGGAGCGGTCCTGGCCGGTATCGCGTTGCCCGCGGCCGGCGCGCTGGGCCTGGCGGCCAAGGGATCGGTCCAGGGGTTCGACGACATCCCGGCCAACCTCAAGCGACCGCCGCTCAGCCAGCGCACCACGATCCTGGACAGCCACGGCAGCCAGCTCGCCCAGGTCTACTCCCGTGACCGCACGGTGGTGGACCTCAAGGACATCTCGCCGTACATGCAGAAGGCGATCGTCGCCATCGAGGACTCGCGCTTCTACCAGCACGGCGCGATCGACCTGAAGGGCGTCCTGCGCGCGCTCAACAAGAACGCGACGAGCGGCGGGGTCTCCCAGGGCGCCTCCACGCTCACCCAGCAGTACGTGAAGAACGTCTTCGTGGAGGAGGCGGGCGACGACCCGACGAAGGTCGCGCAGGCCACGCAGCAGACCCTCGGCCGCAAGATCAAGGAACTGAAGTACGCGATCCAGGTCGAGCAGGACCTGGGCAAGAAGCGCATCCTCGAGAACTACCTGAACATCACCTTCTTCGGTGAGCAGGCCTACGGCGTCGAGGCCGCCTCCCAGCGCTACTTCTCCAAGCACGCCAAGGACCTCACCCTCCCCGAGGCCGCGCTGCTGGCCGGCGTCGTCCAGTCGCCGAGCCGCTACGACCCGGTCAACGACGAGGCCGAGGCCACCAAGCGGCGCAACACCGTGCTGCAGCGCATGGCCGAGGTCGGGGACATCTCGCAGGCGGAGGCCGACAAGGCCAAGAAGGCACCGCTGGAACTGAAGGTCACCCGCCCGCGCAACGGCTGCATCACGGCGGTCAAGGACTCGGCCTTCTTCTGCAAGTACGTCGAGAAGGTCTTCCTGAACGACCCGGTCTTCGGCAAGACCCGCGCGGAGCGGGCCAAGGTCTGGAACCAGGGCGGTCTGACCATCCGCACCACCCTGGACCCCCAGGCGCAGGCGTCGGTGCAGGCCTCGCTGAAGCAGCACATCTACCAGTCGGACCCCGTCGCCTCGGCGGCCGTCCTGGTCGAGCCGGGCACCGGCAAGATCGTCGCGATGGGCCAGTCCAAGCCGTACGGCTACGGGAAGAACGAGACCGAGATCAACTACTCGGTCGGCAGCGACGCGGGCGGCTCGAACTACGGGTTCCCGACCGGTTCGACGTTCAAGCCGTTCGTGGCGGCGGCGGCGATCGAGGGCGGCAAGCCGCCCACGCAGGAGTACTCGTCGCCGTACAAGATGCCGTACCCGAGCCCGGTCCAGGCGTGCGACGGCAAGCGCTGGGTGAACTCGTACCACGAGAACGTGGAGAACGAGAGCACCTCCGAGCACGGCCCGTACGCCATGAAGGAGGCCATGGCGAAGTCGGTCAACACCTACTTCGTGCAGATGATCTCCGAGGTCGGTCTCTGCCCGGTGACCACCATGACCGACAAGCTGCACGTGGTGCAGGGCGACGGCAAGAAGCTGCCGCAGGCGCCCTCCATCGCGCTCGGCGCGGTCGGCATCTCGCCGCTGACGATGGCCAGCGCGTACGCCACCTTCGCCTCCCGCGGCACCTACTGCACCCCGGTCGCCATCGAGTCGATCACCCAGAAGATCGGCGGCCAGGAGAAGCCCCTGCCCGTGCCGAGGTCGACCTGCTCGCGGGCCATGTCCGAGAAGACCGCGGACACCGTCAACACGCTGCTGCAGGGCGTGATCGACTCCGGGACCGGCCAGCAGGCCGGCCTCTCGGACCGCGACAACGCCGGTAAGACGGGTACCACGGACGAGCGCAAGAACGCCTGGTTCGTCGGCTACACGCCGAACATGGCGGGCGCGGTGTGGGTCGGCAGCGCCACCCAGAAGGTCAAGATGACCGACATCCGCATCGGCGGCGTCATGCACGGCCTGGTCTACGGCGCCGACGTGCCCGGCCCGATCTGGCGGGACGCGATGACGGGCGCACTGCAGGGCAAGCCCGCCCCGTCCTTCAACATCATCTCGATCCCGGACGGCGGCAAGGACAAAGGCCAGGACCAGGGTCAGGACAAGGGCAAGAACAAAGACAAGAACAAGAACAAGGACAAGAACAAGGGGAAGGGCCACGGGGGAAACGGCGGGGGTAACGGCGGCTCCCCCGGCAACGGCGGCGGCGGATTCCCCGGCTTCCCCGGAGGCTTCATCCAGGGCCAGGGCGGCGGCACGCACAGGAACAGCAACGGCGGCCTACACGGCTGAGCCGACAGGCCCGAGGGCGTACGCCCGCCCGCGCACGCAGCGGAGCACAAGGCCGTAGCGGAGAAGAAGTCCGTAGCAGAGAGCAAGGCCGAAACAGAGAAGAAGGGCGCCCGGCGGACAGCCGGGCGCCCTTCTTCTGTACCGATCGGACGTGGCCCAGGGCCCCAGCCCGGGCCTGACCGCCCCCGACCCGGCCGGTTCAGCCGGCCAGCAGCTTCTTGACCACGGCGGCGACGCGTCCGCCCTCGGCCTGCCCCGCGACCTTCGGGTTCACGATCTTCATGACCGCGCCCATGGCCCGCGGCCCCTCCGCACCGGCCGCCTTGGCCTCCTCGACCGCCTGGGCGACGATCGTGTGCAGCTCGTCGTCGGACAGCTGCTTGGGCAGGTACGCGGCGAGCACCTCGCCCTCCGCCTTCTCCCGCTCGGCCGACTCGGTACGACCGCCCTGCGCGAAGGCCTCGGCCGCCTCACGACGCTTCTTGGCCTCCTTGGTGATCACCTTGAGGACCTCGTCGTCGGACAGCTCGCGCTTCTCCTTGCCCGCGACCTCTTCCTTGGTGATCGCGGCGAGCGTCAGCCGGAGCGTCGCGGAGCGCAGCTCGTCGCGCTCCTTGATGGCGGCGTTGAGGTCGTCGTGCAGCTTCGACTTGAGCGTGGTCATGGACTTGATTGTCGCAGGTACGACGACCCCGCCGCGCGCTGATTTACGGGCCCCGGGGGCTGAAGGCGACGGGCCACGGGAGCTGAGGGCCGGACCGGCCACGGGGGACTGAAGGCCGGACCGGCACGGGGGACTGAAGGCCGGACCGGCACGGGGGACTGAAGGCGACCGGCGAGGGATGACGGGCGAACCGGTGCCACGGCCGGCTCGCCGGATTTCGTCGCAGCGGCTGATTTCCGCAGCAGGGTTCGGTTTTGAGACGATGGACACATGCGCGCGCGATACGGAGTTCCCCTGGGCATCACGGCGGTCGCGACCGCCGGTCTCCTCTACTCGGCCGGGTTCGAAGCCCGCTCCTTCCGCCTGCGGCGGGTGACGGTCCCGGTACTGCCCTCCGGCATGCGCCCCCTGCGTGTCCTGCAGGTCTCGGACATCCACATGGTCGGCGGCCAGCGCAAGAAGCAGCGCTGGCTGCGCTCGCTCGCCGGCCTGCGCCCGGACTTCGTGATCAACACGGGCGACAACCTCTCCGACCCGGAGGGTGTGCCGGAGGTCCTGGACGCGCTCGGCCCGCTGATGGAGTTCCCGGGCGCCTACGTCTTCGGCTCCAACGACTACTACGGCCCCAAGCCGCGCAACCCGGCCCGCTACCTGCTGGAGAAGGCGAGCGGTCGCCATGGCCTCAACGGCAACGCGCCCGTGGTCGGCGCCCTCCACAACCCGTGGGAGGACCTGCGCGACGGTTTCGACGCGGCGGGCTGGCTCAACCTCACGAACACCCGCGGCAACCTGAAGGTCGAGGGCGTCTCGGTCGAGCTGACCGGCCTGGACGATCCCCACATCAAGCGGGACCGCTACGCACGCGTGGCCGGCGGCCCGTCCAGCGGGGCGGACTTCTCCATGGGCGTGGTGCACGCCCCGTACCTGCGCGCCCTGGACGCCTTCGCGGCCGACGCCTACCCCCTGATCCTGGCCGGCCACACCCACGGCGGCCAGGTCTGCATCCCCTTCTACGGTGCCCTGGTCACCAACTGCGACCTGGACACCGACCGGGTCAAGGGCCTGTCCACCCACACGTCCGGGGGCCACACGTCCTACCTGCACGTCTCGGCGGGCTGCGGCACCAACCGCTACACGCCGGTCCGCTTCGCCTGCCCCCCGGAGGCGACGCTGCTGACGCTGGTGGGCAAGGACTGAGGAGAAGGGGGCGGAGGAGACGGAGAGGGCCGAGCAGGCGGAGGAGACGGAGAGGGCCGAGCGGGCGGAGGGGACGGAGAGGGCTGATCGCGCGGAGCGGGCGGAGGCCCAGGGGACACGTCCCGGCGGGGCCGGGGGTCCGCGGCCCGTAACCCACACAGCCCACCCAAATCGCCCGTCATGCCCCCGCTTCCTACCGTGAGGGCATGACCGCCCCGATACCTCCGGTCCCCCCGACGCCCTCGATCCCGAGGGACATACCGGGCCTCCCCGCGATCCCGGGCATCTCCGCACTGGCGCCCTCCGTCGTCCCCGCGACCGCCGTGGTGACTCCCGTACGGCGCCCGTGGACGGCGGCGTACCGCCTCCTGGTCGCCCTGACGGCAGCGGCGGCGGTGTCCGCCGAAATGGTCACCGGCTCGCCGCTGCACGTCCTGAGCCACTTCGCCGTCCAGGCCGTCCTCGTGCTCACCCTGGTCCTCACCCTCTCGGCCCGCCGCGCCTGGACGGCCCGCCGCCCCGCCCCCGCGGCCCTGACCGGAGCGGCCGTGCTCTACGTCACCATGAGCGCCCTGGTCTACCACCTGCTCCTGTCCGAGGCGTCACCGCCGTACTCGATCACGGACGCCCCCGCCACCCACCCGCTCTGGCAGTCGGCGGCCGGCTTCCTCCTGCACACGGCCGTCCCGGTCGCCGCCCTCCTGGACTGGCTCCTGCTGACCGCCCCGGCCCGCCTCCACCTGCGTCAGGCAGCTCCCTGGCTGCTCTACCCCCTGGCCTACCTGGCCTTCTCCCTGGCCCGCGGCGCACTGCTCCCCACCGGCACGGCGCACCGCTACCTGTACGCCTTCCTGGACGTCGGCCGGCACAGCTACAAACACGTCCTGGGCAACGCCCTCCTCCTGGGCCTCTCCTGCTACGCCCTCGCCCTCCTCCTCGTAGCCGTGGACCACGCCCGCCCCAACCCGGTCCGCCGCCGCATCAAAACCGGATTTCGCCTCAGGCCGCCGGTGGGCTAAAGTAAACGTCGTCGCCGCGACAAGCAGTGACATCGGGGTGTAGCGCAGCTTGGCAGCGCGCTTCGTTCGGGACGAAGAGGTCGTGGGTTCAAATCCCGCCACCCCGACAGCTGAAACAGCAGGTGAGGCGCCTACAGATTTCTGTAGGCGCCTTGCTTGTTTCTGCGTACGTGTCTCTCCGCGTTACCGGCGTTTCACGCCTGCTTGAGGAAGGGGGCGTGCGGAAGCGGGAGCAGTACGCGGAACGTGCAGCCTGCGCCGGGGGCGGTGTGGAGGTCGATACGGCCGCCGTGTGCCGCGACCAGGCCGTGGGCTATGGCCAGACCGAGGCCGGAGCCGCCGCCGGTGGCGCGGGTGCGGGTGCGGGAGCCGTCGGCCCGGTAGAAGCGGTCGAAGACACGGGCGCGTTCCGCAACGGTCAGGCGGGCCCCTGGTCGGCCACCTCCAGGGCGGCGTCCGCGTCGGTGGTGCCGACACCGATGCGGACCGGTGTGCCGGCGGGGGTGTGGGCGACGGCGTTGCCGACGAGGTTGGTGACGACCTGCCGCCGGCGTGCCTCGTCGGCCAGGGCCGGTGCGGTGGTGGGCTTGCCGCCGCCGGGGCCGGTGAGGGTGAGGGAGCGGGTGCCGTCCAGGGCGCGTACGGAGAGATCCTGGGAGCTTTCGGAGAACGCCCCGCCCCCGGCCCCCGGGGCCCCGCCTTCGATCTCCCGGGGCCCGGCCTCCGGCCTCCGGGACCCCGCCCCCGGCCTCCGGGACCCCGCCCTCCGGTGCCAGGGCCTCGCCCAGCCGCGCGAAGGCGGCTTCTTTCTACGCGGATTGCGCAATCCATAAACTGTCTTCATGGAGACAGTCGATATGACGGCGTGGGAGCCCGCGGTGCTCGACGGGGGTCCTGCGGACGGAATGCGGGTGGAGGTCGCCGGGCGGCCCCGGGTGGTGCAGGTGACCTATCCCTGCCGGGTGGAGGGTGAGCCGACCGGCGTGCGGGTGGAGGGGGTCCATCTGTACCGGCGGGCGCATGACGGGGATGGCGGTGGCGGGCCGGTGCGGTACGGGTTCGATGTGGCCAGTCCCTGAGCGGGGGCGCGGAGGGGGTGAGCGGCCGGCATGCGGGTACGCGTGGCGGACACCTCCTCACTTATTGCTAGCTTGCGCAATCTTGCAACCTTTAGGACTGTTCGTACGTCTCCTCTGTATGAGTCGGACGCAGGAACGCGCACGGATGGCCACTCCCACCAGCGACCCGTCATCCCGGCGCGGCAGAGGCGGCAGGAGCCGCGGCACCCGTGCGGGGCGGCGGCGCGGGCGGGGACCGTGGCGGACCGTGCTGATGGTCGCCCTGGCGGTCACCGTGCTCGGCACGGCCGGGCTGGGCTGGATCTACCTGAAACTGAACGGCGGCATCAACACGTTCGACGGGGACGGCCTGTCCAGGGACCGTCCGCAGGCCGGTTCCTCCCAGGGGGAGAACGTCCTGGTGATCGGGTCGGACGCGCGCAACGACGGCAACAGCGCGCTGGGCGGTGGCAGCAAGGACGACATCGGCCGGTCCGACACCGCCTTCCTGCTGCACGTCTACGCCGACCACCGGCACGCCATCGCGGTGTCGATCCCGCGGGACACCCTGGTCACCGTGCCGCCGTGCCGACTGCCCGACGGCTCGTGGAGCAAGGCGCAGGAGCACACCATGTTCAACGCCGCCTTCTCCGTCGGGCAGACGGAGAAGGGGAACCCGGCCTGCACCCAGAACACGGTGGAGACGCTCACCGGGCTGCGGGTCGATCACACCGTCGTCGTCGACTTCAAGGGGTTCGCGTCGCTGACGGACGTGGTCGGCGGAGTGCCGGTGTGCCTCCCGCAGGACATCTACCAGGGCGACCTCGACCCGCACCGCGCCACCAAGGGCGCCGTGATCTTCCGCAAGGGGCAGCAGACCGTCTCCGGGCAGAAGGCGCTCGACTACGTCCGCATACGCCACGGCATGGGCGACGGCTCCGACATCGGCCGCATCAAGCGTCAGCAGGCGTTCGTCTCCAGTCTGCTGAAGAAGATCAAGAGTGACGGGTTCTCCCCCACCAAGCTGCTGCCGCTCGCCACCGCCGCCACCCGGTCCATGACCGTCGACCCGGGGCTGGGGTCGGCCGCCAAGCTGGTCTCCTTCGCGATGTCCTTGCAGGACATCGACCTGCACAACACCAAGTTCGTGACCGTGCCCTGGCGTTACCAGGGCGCCCGGGTCGCGGTCGTCGAGCCGGACGCCTCCGACCTGTGGGCCGCGCTGAAGGCCGACCGCACGATCGACGGCAAGGACGCCCGTGGGAACGGCAAGGGAGCCGGGGGCGGCGGCAAGGGAGCCGGGGAAGGGGCTGCGGCTCTTCCGTCCTCGGCCGGTACCGGTCCCTCCTCGGCCGGTACCGGCTCGTCCGCTTCCGCCGGGGGCGTCTCCGGGGCCGGTATCGACGTCGCCGTCCTCAACGGCACCAGCACCCGCGGCCTCGCCGCCGAGGCCGCCGCCGAGCTCACGCGGCACGGCTTCACGGTCACCGCCACCGGCAACGCGCTCAGCAGGCAGCACACCACCACGGTCGTCGAGTACGGGGCCGGGCTGCGGAGCCGGGCCGAGACCGTCGCGCGCCTCTTCCCGGGGGCCGAGTTGCGTTCCGCCGGCGGCAGGGGCGTCGATGTCGTCGTGGGCTCCTCCTACACGGCGACGGAGGCGGCCGGACCTTCCACCCCGGCGGCGCCGCCCGGCACCGTCCCCGACTCGCTGGCCCACGACGCCCGTTCCGCGGACGACGACCTGTGCTCCGACCTGTCGTACGGGGACGGCGGCTGACGGCTGCGGACGGCGACTGACGGCGGCTGACGGCGGCTGACGGCTGCGGACGGCGACTGACGGCGACTGACGGCGGACAGACTCACGGACGCGGCCACGTCCGCGGAGATTTTTCCGGGCAGAACCATCCCTCCTGCCCTCCGTCACGTACCCAGTGGGTCAGTACGAGTCCAGACGGAGAGCAGGAGGCATGCCATGGCGATCTTCAAGGATCTCTTCCCTGCCAGCAGCCGCGACCACGGCGGGCACGGTGACCACGGCGGCCACGGTGACCACGGGGACCACGGGGACCACGGGCACGGCGAGGGCCACGGGCACGACGAATCCTCGATGAGGGGCCGTCGGCGTCGTTCGCGCGACGAGGACGACGACTTTGGCCGCCACGGCTGACACCGGACCGGCAGGGCCGGACGGAGCGGCTCCCCGGGGCGCCGCTCCGTTCGGCCGGCCCTGTCCACCCGGTCCGCCCCGTCTTCGCGGGCGGCCCGTGCTGCGGCGACTGCTGTCGGTGGGCTGCGGGGCAGGCGGCGAGACAGGCCGCGAGGCGGACGGCGCGTCGGGCGGCGAGGCCGTCGTCGCCGCCGCTCCCCCGCTGAGCCCGCGTGCGGCCTTCCGGCGTTTCTGGCCCTACACCCGCGGGCGGCGGGGCCGGCTCGTCCCCCTGGCGCTGTTCAGCCTGGCCTGGCCGCTCGTCGACGCGGGCGAACTGTGGCTGTTCAAGCTCCTGGTGGACGACGTGCTCGTCCCCCGGAACCTGACCCCCTTCCTCTGGATCGCCCCGGCATGCCTGGGACTCGTCGTCGTCTCCGGGGTCCTGGGGTTCACCGACGACATGATGTCCGCGTACACCAGCGAGAGCTTCCTGCTGGCGCTGCGCTCCGACGTCTTCCGGCACGTCCAGGGACTGTCGCTCGGGTTCTTCGAGCGGCGGCGGCTCGGGGACGTGCTGTCACGGATCACGGGGGATGTGGACGCCGTCGAGACGTTCCTGCTGTCGGGCGTGGCCGACGTCCTCTCGTACGTCCTCCAACTGGGCGTCTTCCTGGGAGTCCTGTTCTACCTGCGCTGGGACCTCACGCTGCTCGCGCTCGTCATCGTGCCGCTGTTCTGGGGCTCCGCGCGGCACTTCTCGCGTCTGGTCAAGGCGGCGTCCAGGGAGCGCAGGCGCCGCGGCGGCTCGCTCACGGCGGTCGCCGAGGAGTCGTTGGGCAACGTGGCCCTCGTGCAGGCGTACAACCGGCAGGCCTGGGAGGCGCGCCGCTTCGAACGCGAGAGCCTCGGCACCTTCCACGCCGCCATGGCCTCGACCCGGATCCGGGCCCTGTACCGGCCGCTCGTGGAACTGATCGAGATGTGCGGGGCGCTCGCCGTCATGGGCCTCGGCACCTGGAAACTGACCCAGGGCCAGCTCACCCTGGGCGGCCTCCTGGTCTTCCTGGCCCTGATCGGCAAGCTCTACGGCCCGGTGCGCGACCTGTCCCGCCTCGGCACCACCTTCTACGCCGCCTCCGCCTCCGCCGAACGCATCGTCGAACTGCTCGACCAGCGCCCCCAGGTCACCGAGGCGCCCCGCACCCGCCGGATCGGCCGGGCACGCGGTGAGATCGAGTTCGACGCGGTGAGCTTCCGCTACCCGGCGGCCGGCCCGAGCGGCGACACCGCGCCGGGACGCGAAGGCCCCCCGGGACGCGAAGGCCCCCCGGGACGCGAAGGCCGCCCGGGACGCGAAGGCCGCCCGGGACGCGAGGGCATCCCGTCCGGTCCCGCGGCCCCCTGGGCGCTCACCGACGTGTCCTTCCGCGTCTCCCCCGGCGAGACCCTGGCCCTGGTCGGAGCCAGCGGGGCCGGGAAGTCCACCGTGGCCAAGCTCCAGCTGCGCTTCTACGACCCCGACCTGGGCGCCGTACGCCTGGACGGCACCGACCTGCGGGACCTGGCCCTGGCCGACCTGCGCGAGAGTGTCGCGGTGGTCCTCCAGGAGACCCTCGTCCTGCACGGCACCGTGCGGGAGAACATCGCCTACGGCCGGCCCGGCGCCACCGAGTCCGAGATCTTCGCGGCGGCACGGGCGGCGCATGCCGACGAGTTCATCCGGCGGCTCCCGCAGGGATACGACACCACGGTCGGCCAGCGCGGCCGGACGCTCTCGGGCGGCCAGCGCCAGCGTCTGGCGATCGCCCGCGCGTTGATCAGGGACGCGCCCGTGCTGCTCCTGGACGAGCCCACCACCGGCCTCGACGCCGGATCCGGCCGCAGGATCATGGCCCCGCTGCGCCGCCTCATGTCGGGCCGGACGACCGTCGTCATCTCGCACAACCTGCTCACCGTCGCCGACGCCTCCCGGATCGTGGTGCTCGACCGCGGCCGGATCGCCGAGTGCGGCACCCACGACGAACTCCTCGGGCACGGCGGCGCGTACGCCCGGCTGCACCGGCTGCACGCCATGGCCGCTCCCTCCCGGGGGGCCGTACTGTCATGAGCCGCCCCCCGGCGGGCCCCGTGCTGGCCCCGGGCACCCGGCCGGTGCCCGGCTTCCGCGTCCTCGGGCACCTGGCCCGAACCGGATGGCTGGACGTGTACGACGCCTGGAGCGAGGAACGGGCCTGCCGGTGCGTCCTCAAGGTGCTGCGCCCCGACCGCCGTGCCGAGCAGGCGGCGGCCGAACGGCTGCTGCGGGAGGGCCGCTGGCTGTGCAACTTCACCCATCCGCACCTGGTCCGCGGGTACGAGGTCCGCACGGCACCGCAGCCGCTGGTCGTCCTGGAGACACTGACCGGGGAGACGCTGTCCCGTCTCGTCCACCGGCTGCGGCGGCGGCCGGCCGCCGCCGACGTGGCGCTCCTGGGGGTGCAGCTGTGCTCCGCGGTCCACTACCTGCACGGCCGCGGCCTGCTGCACCTCGATCTCAAGCCGTCCAACGTCGTCGTGGACCACGGCTGCGCGAAGGTGCTCGACCTCAGCGTGGCCCGGCCGCCCGGTCCCGCCCCGCCCGGGGTGGGCACCTTCTCCTACCTCGCGCCGGAGCAGGCACGCGGGGGATCGTTGACGGCCGCGGCGGACGTGTGGGGCATCGGCGTCACCCTGTACGAGACGGCCTGCGGCGACGTGCCCTTCGACCGCGGGGTGACCGTGCACAGCGGCAGCGGCAGCGGCCGGGACGGCGACGGTGGCATTGGCGTTGGCGGCGGCGGCGGTGGCACTGGCGTTGGCGACGGCGGCGGGGAGGGCCGGGGCTGGTATCCGCAGTTGGAGGCCGAGGCACCGCCGGTCTCGGCGCGGCGGCGCCTGCCTCGCGCGCTCGCCGCCGCCGTCGACGGCTGTCTGCGGCAGGACCCGGCAGCACGGCCCACGGTCCCCGAGCTGGCGGCGGCGCTGCGCGCGCTTGCTGAAGTGAGCGGGACCGGCTGCCGCTGATCAGCCCCTGCCGCGGCCGGCCGGGGTCAGCCGGAGTACGCCGAGGCGGTGGTGAAGTGGGTGCTCGCCAGCACCGTCCCGTCGGCGGACGTCAGCCGGGCCCCGGCGAGCGCCGAGCGGTCCATGGGCGGCGCCGGTGCCCCCCACGCGCCCTTGCCGTCGTACAGGTCGAAGGTGCCGACCCGGACGCCGCTGCCGTCCTGGCGCACCAGCACGCAGGAGACCTTGCCGGTGTACGCGGCACCGGCCGCGGTGAGATCGACCGTCATGTAGACCCAGCCGGGGGAGCCCGCGTGGGCGTACACCTCACCGGCCGGACGTCCGGACACCGGACGGACGGAGGTCAGCCCGCCCCACAGCAGGCCCGTCTCCCGGCCCGTGCCGGACGGAGCGGGGCCCGCCAGCGCGGACTCGACCGCCGTGCCGACCGACCAGCCGCCGAACCCGACGGCGAGGACGAAGGCCGTGGCGGCGGCGACGATCCGCGGCCGGATGCCGCGGCCCCGCAGCCCGGCCGCACGCGCACGCGCGCGCCCCAGGTGTCCCTCATGTCCCTCCCGCCCGTCGCGTCCCTCGCGCATCTGCGCGCCCCTGGTCAGCGCCTGCGCCACCCGGGTCTCGAACCCGACCGGTGGCTCGCTGCACGGGAGCAGCCCGATCAGCCGGTCGCCGACCTGGGTCAGCTGCCGGACGTGCTCCCGGCAGTCCGCGCACCCCTCCAGATGCGCCACGGCGCCGGCCCGCTCGCGGCCCGGCAGCACGCCAAGCGCCAGCTCGGCGCCGAAATCGCGCAGCTTCTCGCAGGTCACGTCACTGCTCATGGTCGCCTCGCCGGTCGGATTCGAGCGTGGTCCGCAGCTTCCCCATCGCCGCCCGGATCCGTGTCTTGGCGGTGCCCAGCGGGATCCCCTCCCGGTCTGCGATCTGCTGGGCGGTCATGCCGTAGATGCCCGCCATCACCAGGGCCCGGCCCTGTGCGGGCGGCAGCTCCGCCACCGCCGCCCGCAGCCGGGCCGACGCCTCGTCCGCCAGCGCGTGCTGCTCCGGGGTGTCGCTGACGGCGTCCAGGACCGCGTCGAGGTCCTCGGGCGCCACCGGTTCGGGGCGCCGGGCGCGGACGGCGTCGATGGCGAGGTTGTGGGCGATGGTGGTCAGCCAGGTGGTGACCGAACCGCGCCGCGAGTCGTAGATCTGCGCGTGGTGCCACGCCCGTTCGAAGGTCTGCTGGGCGATGTCCTCGGCCAGTTGCGGATCACCGGTGACGGCGATGGCGACGCCGTAGACCCGGTGCTGGAACCGCCGCACGAAGCTGACGGCGAGTTCCGGGTCACCGGTGGCCAGCCCGGAGAGCAGAGCCTCGTCCGGGAGACGACCCACAGGGAACCGGAACCTTGACATATCCGTACATACGGCCTGTCCGTGGCGAGGGATTGCCGACCGTGCGCGACCCCTCTGTCCGATTCTCCCGGATTCCCCGGAGCTCGAGCCGCTGGAACCACCTGCCCCCGTAGGGCAGTCTTTTCCCTCGTGGGGAGCGTTCCGTATCAAGGTGGTGCGCCGGGCGGCACGGGGGCGCACATGGTGGTGTGCGGGGACGACGGGCTCGCGCACCGTCTGGCCGCCGAGCTGCGCGGTGTGTACGGCGAGCAGGTCACGCTGGTCGTGCCTGCCTCCGAGCGCGCGGTACGGCCGCCGGTGGTCGGCCGTGCGCGGTCCGCCTCGGCGCTGCTGGACCGGGTGGTGAGCGCCGCCGTGGGCCGGACCGGCGGGAACGGCGGGAACGCTCACGCGGGCGCCGGTCCCGGTGGCGCCGGCGGCGGGGGCGGCAGTGGGACCGGCGGCGGGGCCGGTGGTGGTGCGGACCGGGTGGTGGAAGCGGCCGAGCCGACCGAGGCCGTGCTCCTGGACGCCGGGGTGGAGCGGGCGACCGCGCTGGCCCTCGTGTACGACGACGACGAGACCAACATCCGGGCCGCGCTCACCGTCCGGCGGCTCAACCCGAGACTGCGGCTCGTCCTGCGCCTGTACAACCGGCGGCTCGGGCAGCACATCGAGGAACTCCTGGACCAGGCCGCCGCGTTGGCGACCGGCGACAGCGACGCCCCGCTCGCCGGCGACGCGTCCACGACCGTGCTGTCGGACGCCGACACGGCCGCGCCCGCGCTGGCCGCCGGTGCGGTCGTCGGCACCAGCAAGGTCGTGCAGACCGAGGGGCTGCTGCTGCACGCGGTCGAACGGCCGCCGCCCGCGCCGGGGCAGGTCGCCGACCCCGGGCTGTGCACGCTGGCCCTGCTGTCGGCGACCAGCAGCGATCCGGCCGGTGCCGACGGGTCCGAGGCCAGCGGGGAGCAGCGGCCCCGGCTGCTGCCGGACGCGGCGGCGGTACGGGAGGCCACCGGGCGCGGCACGGTGGTGCTGGAGCAGGTGTCGTACGCCGCCGGGCCTCCCCTGCCGTCCGGGCGCGGGGTCGGTGTCGTCCCGCCGCTCACGTCGTTGTTCTCGCGGCGCCTGCGGTGGTCGGTGGCGGGTCTCGTGGCGTGCGTGTTCGCGCTCGCGGTGGCGTTGTGGCTGGTCACGGGGGTACGTCCGCTGGGCGCGCTGTATCTGACGCTGCTCGACCTGTTCGCCATCGACGACCCGGCGATCGGGCAGACGGTGGGACGGCAGGTGCTCCAACTGCTGTCCGGCCTTGTGGGGCTGCTGCTGCTGCCGGTGCTGCTCGCCGCGGTGCTGGAGGCGCTGGGGACCTTCCGGTCGGGGTCCGCGCTGCGCAGGCCGCCGCGCGGACTCGGCGGGCACGTGGTGCTCCTCGGGCTGGGCAAGGTCGGCACGCGGGTGCTGACGCGGCTGCGGGAACTCCAGGTCCCGGTGGTGTGCGTGGAGTCGGATCCGGAGGCGCGGGGGCTGGCGACGGCGCGGCGGCTGCGGGTGCCCGTGGTGCTCGGGGACGTCACGCAGGAGGGCGTGCTGGAGGCCGCGAAGATCCACCGCGCGCACGCGCTGCTCGCGGTGACGAGCGCGGACACGACGAACCTGGAGGCCGTGCTGTACGCGCGGTCGGTACGGCCCGACCTGCGGGTGGTGCTGCGGCTGTACGACGACGACTTCGCGACGGCGGTCTACCGGACGCTGCGGGCTGCGCATCCGCGGGCGCGGACGCGCAGCCGGAGCGTGACGCACCTGGCGGCCCCCGCGTTCGCCGGGGCGATGTTCGGGCGGCAGATCCTGGGGGCGGTCCCGGTGGAGCGGCGGGTGCTGCTGTTCGCGTCCGTGGACGTCGGCGGGCATCCGCAGCTGGAGGGCAGGACGGTCGCGGAGGCGTTCCGGGCGGGGTACTGGCGAGTGCTGGCGCTGGAGGCGGGCGCGCCGGGCGGGGCCGGGGAGCGGCGCGAGCCCGCCGCCCAGGAGGCGGCGGGGGGCACGGAGCCCCTGCCGGGTCGGGCGGCCGGGCCGCGGTGGAACCTGCCCGACACGTACGTCCTGCGGAAGGAGGACCGGGTCGTCCTGGCGGCGACCCGGCGCGGACTCGCGGAGCTGCTGGGCCGGCGGGGGCGGGAGGAACGGGAAGGCGCGGTGTAGGAGGCCGCGGCCGGGGCCTCCCGCACCGCCTCCCACCGGAGGCCCGTGGCCTTTCCCGCACCCTCCCCGCCGGAGCCCCGCGGCCCCCCGCACCGCCCCCCACCGGAGACCCCTGGCCTCCCGCGCCGTCCCCCACCGGAGCCCCGCGGCCCCCGCACCGCCCCTCTCCTCCCGAGGCCGGGGCGGCTACTTCGGCAGATGGCGTTCGGCGAAGTCCAGTTCGAGCCGGACCTGTTTGATGCGCTCGTCGACCACCAGCGAGCCGTGGCCGGCGTCGTAGCGGTAGACCTCGTGGACGGCGTCGCGGGACGCGAGGCGCTTGACGTAGTTGTCGATCTGGCGGATGGGGCAGCGGGGGTCGTTGACCCCGGCGGAGATGTAGACGGGGGCCCTGACCTGGTCCACGTAGGTGAGCGGGGAGGAGGCCTCGAAGCGCTCGGGGACCTCTTCCGGGGTGCCGCCCAGCAAGGTGCGGTCCATGGCCTTCAGGGCCTCCATCTCGTCGTGGTACGCCGTGACGTAGTCGGCGACCGGGACCGCCGCGATGCCCAGGGTCCACGCGTCCGGCTGGGTGCCGACGCCCAGGAGGGTGAGGTAGCCGCCCCAGGAGCCGCCGGTGAGGATCAGCCGGTCCGGGTCGGCGAGGCCCGAGGTGATCGCCCACTGGCGGACCGCGGCGATGTCCTCCAGCTCGATCAGGCCGACCCGGTGCTTCAGGGCGTCCGTCCAGGCCCGGCCGTAGCCCGTGGAGCCCCGGTAGTTGACGCGGACCACCGCGTAGCCGTGGTCGACCCAGGCGGCCGGGCCGGCGGCGAAGGAGTCGCTGTCGTGCCAGGTGGGGCCGCCGTGGATGTCGAAGACCGTGGGGAGCGGACCGGTGGCGCCCGCCGGTTTCTGCACGAGGGCGTGGATGCGGCCGCCGGGGCCCTCCACCCAGACGTCCTCCACCGGGACCGAGCCGGGGGACTTCATGCCGGGCGGATCGAGGACCACCCGGCCGTTCGTCGACCGGACCGCCGAGGGCTCGGCCGCCGACGACCACAGGTACTCCACGCTGCCGTCGGGGCGGGCCGACGCCCCCGAGACGGTGCCCGGCGGGGTGGGGATCCTGGTCAGCTCGCGGGTCGCCGGGTCGTAGCGGAACAGCTCGCTGCGGGCCTCGAAGCTGTGGGCGACGAGCAGGCCGCCGCCGTCCGGGTACCACTCGGCGCTCACGTCGCCGGGCAGGTCGAGGGCCAGGTCGGTCTCCTCGCCCGTCGCCACGTCCCAGACCAGCGGCTCCCAGCGGCCCCTGCGCTGGTGGCCGACGAGCAGCCGGGTGTCCCCGTCGACCGGGGCGAAGCCCAGCACTTCGAGGCCCAGCTCGACGGTGCCGCCCTTGGTGTCGTCCAGCTCGGCGACCGCCGTGCCGTCCGGGCGCAGCACGCGCAGCGCCGAGTGCATCGCGTCGCCGTGCTCGGTGTGCTCGATCGCGATGAGGCCGCCGTCGTGGGAGAGGTCGCCGACGCCCGCCGACTCGCGGTGGCGGTAGATCTCCGCCGGGGCCTCGCCCGAGCCCACGCGCGCGAGGTGGATCGTCGTGCCGTCCTCGTCCGTGGAGCGGCCCACGACCGCCGTACGCCCGTCCCGGCCGAGTGCCAGGCCGGCCGGGTAGGAGGGGTCAAGGCCCGGCACGGCGGCCTCGTCGGGGCCGCCGTCGAACGGCTGGCGGCGCCAGATGCCGAACTCGTCGCCGTCCTTGTCGTCGAACCACCAGATCCACGCGCCGTCCGGGGAGAGCACGCCGTCCGTGGTGCCGTTCGGCCGGTGGGTGGCCTGGCGCTGGGCGCCGCTCGCCCGGTCCCAGGCGTACAGCTCGTACGTCCCCGTCGCGTTCGACACGAACAGGGAGCGGTCCGGTGCGTCCTCCGCCCAGTCGGGCAGGGACACCCGGGGCGCCCGGAAGCGCTTCTCCCAGTCCGGCAGCCCCGGCCCCCGGGACGCGCCCGGACTCGCCGGCGTATCCACGGTCACCCCTGCCCCCTGTCCCGGGCCCTGTTCCGGCCCCCGCGTCTTTGCCGCGTCCTCGGTCCGCCCCTGCCGGCTCCGCCCGCTCTGCCGAGCCTGCGCCCCGGGCCCGTTGCTCTCAGTCATGGCCCCATAGTGCCTGGCCCGACCGACAACGTGCCGCCAGGTTCCCCAGCCTGTGGAAAACATTCGACACGGCCCCCCTCCACGCTCACCCGCCTGTGGAAAACTCTGACCCCGCGGCCTGCCGCGCCGGGCGGGCACCGTACGGTTGAGCCGTGTACCGGTTTCTTCTGACGCCCCGCTGGTGGGGCATCAACGTGTTCGTGCTGCTCGCGATCCCGTTCTGCGTCTTCATGGGATCGTGGCAGCTGAGCCGGTTCGACGCGCGCGTGGAGGACCACCGCGCCCTCACGGAGCAGTCCGCCACCGCCCGTACGCAGGCGCCGCGCCCGCTGGCGGGGCTGCTCCCCGTCGACAAGCGGACCTCGGGCATGCGGGCCACCGCGACCGGCCGGTACGGCAAGCAGCTGCTGGTCCCGGACCGCGTGCTGGACGGCAGGAGCGGGTACTACGTCCTGACGCTGCTGCGCACCGACTCCGGCAAGGCGCTGCCCGTCGTCCGCGGCTGGCTGCCGGGTGACGCGGACGCGGCGAAGGCCCCCGCGCCGCCCACCGGCGAGGTCACCGTCACCGGGGCGCTCCAGGCCTCCGAGTCACCCGGTGACAACGGGGCGGGTGCGCAGGGCGGCCTGCCGGCCGGGCAGACCGGGGCGATCAGCGCGGCCTCGCTGGTCAACCTCGTGCCGTACGACGTGTACGACGCGTGGGTCACGCTCGACGAGGCCGACTCCGGGATGAAGGCGGTGCCCGCGAAGGCGCCCGAGGGCAGCGGGCTGGACCTGAAGGCGTTCCAGAACCTCGGGTACACCGGTGAGTGGTTCGTCTTCGCCGGGTTCGTGGTCTTCATGTGGTTCCGGCTGGTCCGGCGCGAGGTGGAGACCGCACGCGACGCCGCGCTCGGCCTGGCGCCCGAGGACTCCGGGGCTCCCGGGGACCCGCGGGGTCCCGGCGGGCCCGGCGGATCCCCGGAAGAGCACCCCGCCACGGTCTGACCCGCCGGTCCGGCGGATGTCCGGCCGGTCCGGCGGACACGACACGCCGTGGCACGGCGGGGTCCCGCCCCGACCGGCCTACGGCGTCGTCGTCGCCAGCACTCCGGTCCGGTAGACCGTGCCCGCGCAGGCGTCCGGTACCGTCGCCGAGACCTCCGGTGAGCCGGCCTCCGGGGTGTGCGAGACCACGACGCTCCCGTCCGCCTTGCCGCCGCCGTCCTCCCGGACGAGCTGGGGCGCCGTACCCGCGCCCGTACCGGTCTCCGGGCCCGTGGCCGTGCCGCCCTCGGTGCTCGCCTCCTGGGTCGGCGACGGGCCGGACGACGGATTGCCCGTCTCCGTGCCGCCCGCAGCGCCGGTGCCGCCGCTGCCCCCGGATCCGCCGTCGCCGCCGGTGGGGCAGGCGTCGGAGGGGACCCAGGCGAACTTCACCTCGTACCCCGTCCCCGGGGACAGGACCAGTGCCGCGGATTCCGTGGACGGGTCGGGCAGGCCGGCCGCCGCGTCCCCCGCCGTGTGCTGCACCACGCTGACCCGGGAGGCGTCGGCCGCGCCCTCGGTGAGCGTGGTGACCGAGCCCGGGCCGCCCACGGTGCAGTTGCCGGGCGAGACGTTGGTGACATGGAAGGTGCCGTACACGGCGCCGGCCGCGTCGGGGGCGCTGACGGTGGCGGTGGCGGAACCCAGCTGGGCGGCCGTGCAGACCGGGGCGCCGGTGCGGACGGGAGCGGAGGGGCTGCCCGTGGCGCCGGGGGCGCTGCCCGGTACGGGGGCCTTGCTGTCCTTGGTGTCGTCCTTCTTGCCGCCGGTCCGCTTGCCGGTCGGACGGTCCGAGGACGCGCCGGCGGTGCTCGTCCCGCCGTCCGCGTCCTTGCCCGCCCCGGCGCCGCCCTGGGCCTGCGAGGCCTGGCCCGCGATGGCCGGGTCCGCGGTGGAGCCGGTGGACTGCGACACGTGGACGAGGGCCGGGACGGCGGTGCCCAGGAACAGGGCGGCGGCGGCCATGCCGACGGCGGCCTGCCGTTTGCGGGCCCGCCGCGCCGGAACCGCGCGCCGCAGGTGCTCCAGCGTCTCCTCGCGCGGCTCGACGTCCTCGACCGCCCGGTGCAGCATCCGGCGCAGCGCCAGCTCGTCCGGGGCAAGCCCTCCGGGGGCATCGCCCTCGGGACCAGCGGGCGCCCTCGAGCCCGGGTCCTTCGAGACCGGATCCTTCGATTCCGGGCCCACGGGGCCAGGGCCGTCCGAGACCGGGTCCACGAAGCCCGGGCCCTTCAGGGCCGGGTCCTCAGAGACCGAGCCCTCCGATACCGAGCCCACGGAGCCCGGGCCCACGGGACCAGGCCCCTTCGCGGCGGCCCCCTCCGATACCGAGCCCTTCGAATCCGGGCCCACAGGCTCCGAGTCCTCCGAGACCGGATCCTCGAAGCCCGGGCCCTTCAGGGCGGGCCCCTCCGAAACCGGGCCCACGGGGCCAGGGTCCTCCGAGACCGGCTCCTTCAAGACCCGGCCCACGAGATCCGGGCCCTTCGAGTCCGGGTCCTTCGCTTCAGGGCCCTTCGTTTCAGGGCTCTCGTTCACGGTTGCGTTCCCAGCGTGCGACGGCGTGTGGTGGTGCTCTTCCTGCTGCCCCGGCTCGTGCCACGCGTAGGGCTCGTGGCGTTCGTGCGAGTCGCGTCCCTCGGCGTTCTCCCTCATGCCCGCGCCTCCATGGTGATGCGCAGCGCGGCGATGCCGCGCGAGCCGTACGCCTTCACCGACCCGAGGGATATGCCGAGGGTCTCGGCGACCTGTGCCTCGGTCATGTCGGCGAAGTAGCGCAGCACCAGCACCTCGCGCTGCCTGCGCTGCAACCCCTTCATCGCCTTGATCAGCGAGTCGCGCTCCAACTGGTCGTAGGCGCCCTCCTCCGCGCTGGCCATGTCCGGCATGGGCTTGGACAGCAGCTTCAGGCCGAGGATGCGGCGGCGCAGCGCCGAACGGGAGAGGTTCACGACCGTCTGGCGCAGGTAAGCGAGCGTCTTCTCCGGGTCACGGACGCGCTTGCGGGCGGAGTGGACGCGGATGAACGCCTCCTGGACGACGTCCTCGCAGGAGGCCGTGTCGTCGAGGAGGAGCGCCGCCAGGCCCAGCAGAGAGCGGTAGTGGGCGCGGTAGGTCTCGGTGAGGTGGTCGACGGTGGTGCCGGCCGCCACGGTCTCCTCGACGGCGTCACGCTGGTTCGGTATGCGGGTGGGCCGCGCCGCGGGCATGGGGGCGATCACCGGCATGCCACCGGCCGGGCCGGGCGCGCCGGCCGGGCGGGGCGCGCCCGGCGGGCCGGACATACCGGGGAGACCGGGGATGCCGGGGATGCCGGGGATCCCGGGGATCCCGGGTCTACGCGGTCGGAGCGCCGCGCGGGGCGGCCGCAGAGCGGCGCCGCGGGTCGCCGCACTGAAGTCGAGTACCTCTGCCACGCCAGTTGGACACGTCTGCCCCCTCGGGGGTTGTACGCGCCGGACGCCGGTTCTGCGCCGGCCGGGCCCGGTGGCGCGTCCGACGACGTTCTCGCGTCAGGCGGCACAACAGCCGGTGCCCCACATGCCCTCATGTGTCCCGCTCTTCCCCTATGTCGCGGCGTGCCGCGAAGCGACCGGGGCGTCCCCACGCCCCGCAGCGTCCCCACGCCCCCGAAAGGCGACCGCAAAGACGCCTCCCGCCCTGCGCGCGGTTGCGGAGGGCGGGAGGGGAAATCTTCGGACGCCGGGGCAGCAGGGTTCAAGTGGCCTGGACCGACAACTGGTCCACACCTCTTACACAGATCCTACAAAGGGACCCGGCTGTGGCCATGCCTTTTCCGTCCGTCATATGACGGGGGCTCACTCCGCCTGAGCGGCCACCAGTTCGGCGATCTGCGCCATGTTGAGCGCGGCACCCTTGCGCTGGTTGTCGCCGCAGACGAAGAGTTCGAGCGCCGTGGGGTCGTCGAGCGCGCGCCGCACCCGCCCGACCCAGGTGGGGTCGGTGCCGACCACGTCGGCCGGGGTGGGGAACTCGCCCGCCGCGGGATCGTCGTAGAGCACGACGCCGGGTGCGGTCGCGATGATCTCGCGGGCCTTGTCGACGGTGACGTCGTTCTCGAAACGGGCGTGCACGGTGAGGGAGTGCGTGGTGACCACCGGCACGCGTACGCAGGTGACGGCGACCGGCAGCCGGGGCAGGCCGAGGATCCTGCGGGACTCGTCGCGCAGCCTCATCTCCTGCGAGGACCAGCCGTCGTCGCACAGCGCCCCGGCCCACGGCACCACGTTCAGCGCCACCGGCTCGGGGAAGGGCCCGGTGTCGTCGCCGACGGCCCGCCGCACGTCACCGGGGCCGGTCCCCAGCTCCGTACCGGCGACCAGGGACAGCTGGCGGCGCAGCGTCTGCACGCCCGCCTGCCCGGCCTGGCTCACCGCCTGGTACGAGGAGACCACCAGCTCGCGCAGCCCGAACTCGGCGTGCAGCGCCCCCAGGGCCACGATCATGGTCAGGGTGGTGCAGTCGGGGCTGGCGACGATGGAGCGCGGACGGCGCCGCAGCGCGTGCGCGTTGACCTCGGGAACCACCAGCGGCACGTCCGGGTCGGCGCGGAAGGCACCGGAGTTGTCCACGACGACCGCGCCCCGGGCGGCGGCCACCGGGACCCACCGGGCGGCCACCTCGCCGGGGACGTCGAACAGGGCGATGTCCACCCCGTCGAAGGCGTCCTCGCTCAGCGCGAGGACCTCGACCTCCTCGCCGCGCACGGCCAGCTTGCGGCCGGCCGAGCGCGGGGAGGCGATCAGGCGGATCTCGCCCCAGACGTCCGCGCGCTGGGACAGGATCCGCAGCAGGACCGTGCCGACGGCTCCGGTCGCTCCCACGACCGCGAGCGTCGGTCGTACGGTCATCGTCGTACGCCTCCGTGCCCGGGGCCCCGGCGGTGCACGGTCATCGCCCGGTGCCGCCGTAGACGACGGCCTCGTCGCTGTCGGAGTCGAGCCCGAAGGCGGTGTGCACGGCGCGCACGGCCTCCGCCACGTCGTCCTTGCGGGTGACCACCGAGATGCGGATCTCGGAGGTCGAGATCAGCTCGATGTTCACGCCCGCGTCGGACAGCGCGGTGAAGAAGTCGGCCGTGACGCCCGGGTTGGTCTTCATCCCCGCGCCGACCAGGGAGATCTTGCCGATCTGGTCGTCGTAGCGCAGCGAGTCGAAGCCGATGCCGGAGCGGTTCTTCTCCAGCGCGTCGATGGCCTTGCGGCCCTCGGCCTTGGGGAGCGTGAAGGAGATGTCCGTCAGGCCGGTGGAGGCGGCGGACACGTTCTGCACGACCATGTCGATGTTGATCTCGGCATCGGCGATCGTACGGAAGATGGAGGCGGCCTCGCCGGGCTTGTCCGGCACGCCGACGACCGTGATCTTGGCCTCGGAGGTGTCGTGCGCGACACCGGAGATGATGGCCTGCTCCACCTGCTGTTCCCCTTGCTCACTCGGCTGCCGAATCGGCTCGCTGCTGACCCACGTGCCCTGCAGCCCGCTGAAGGAGGAGCGGACGTGGATCGGGATGTTGTACCGGCGGGCGTACTCCACACACCGGTGGAGCAGCACCTTGGACCCGGACGCGGCCAGTTCGAGCATGTCCTCGAACGAGATCCAGTCGATCTTCCGGGCCTTCTTCACCACCCGCGGGTCGGCGGTGAACACGCCGTCCACGTCGGTGTAGATCTCGCACACCTCGGCGTCGAGGGCGGCGGCCAGCGCCACGGCCGTGGTGTCGGACCCGCCGCGCCCCAGCGTGGTGATGTCCTTCTTGTCCTGGCTCACGCCCTGGAAACCGGCGACGATGGCGATGTTGCCCTCGTCCAGCGCGGTCCGGATGCGGCCGGGCGTGACATCGATGATCCGGGCTTTGTTGTGGACCGAGTCGGTGATGACACCTGCCTGGCTGCCGGTGAAGGACTGGGCCTCGTGGCCCAGGTTCTTGATCGCCATGGCCAGCAGAGCCATGGAGATCCGCTCCCCGGCGGTCAGCAGCATGTCGAACTCCCGCCCGGCAGGCATCGGGGATACCTGCTCGGCGAGATCGATCAGCTCGTCCGTCGTGTCGCCCATCGCGGAGACCACGACAACCACCTGGTTGCCGTTCTTCTTGGCTTCCACGATCCGCTTGGCGACGCGCTTGATGCCCTCGGCATCGGCTACGGAGGAGCCTCCGTACTTCTGCACGACAAGGCCCACGTGCGCTCCTCGCTCAGTCCGTGTCTGTCGCACCTGCGCGTGTGCAGTGCGGTCGACTCAGTCTATCGAGCGTCCGAATTTCCCCTCTGCGATACCGCATGCTGAGACCTCCGGAGCCCGCTTACCAGGACGGCTCATGCCCAGGGGGCGGACCCGCACGCGGAACGTGGGCGGCGTCACAGTCGTCGCGGCGCCGCCGGACGAGGAGGCGAACGCCGTCCTACTGCGCCCCGTGCAGCCCCAGCGGGGTGCCGATCTCCTCCGCCATGACCTGGCCCGCCTCGAACTCCAGGGTCTCGTCGCCCATCGCCTGGTCCGTGTCGAGGCCGTCGAGCTCCTCCAGCGGCTGGTCGAGGCGGACGTGCGCCACGAGGGACTGCAGGGCCCGCAGGGTCGCGGAGGCGACGCCGCCCCAGTTGGAGAAGTAGGAGAACTGCCACCACCACAGCGCCTCGGTGGTGCGGCCCGCGCGGTAGTGGGCCATGCCGTGACGCAGGTCGTTGACGACGTCGGCGAGGTCGTCGGAGATACGGGCGGGGACCGGGGCGCGGCGCGGCTCGTAGGGGTCGAAGACCTCGGAGTAGACGTCGATGGGCTCCAGGAGCCGGGCCAGGTTCTCGCGGAGGACGTCCACGTCCTGCTCGGGGCCCGGGTCGGGCTCGTAGCGCTCGTCGGGGACGATGTCCTCGTGCGCGCCGAGCCGGCCGCCGGCCAGCAGGAGCTGGGAGACCTCCAGGAGGAGGAAGGGCACCGCGGAGTCCGGTTCGTCGCCCTTGGCGACCTCGGTGACGGCGACCAGGAAGCTCTCGATCTGGTCGGCGATCTGGACCGCGAAGTCGTCGGGGTTCTGGCTGGTCGCATGCAGCGTGGCGTCAGACATCTAGGAGTCGTCTCCCCTCGAAGGCGCGGCCGAGGGTGACCTCGTCCGCGTACTCCAGGTCGCCACCCACCGGGAGGCCGCTGGCCAGGCGGGTGACCTTCAGGCCCATGGGCTTGATCATGCGGGCGAGGTACGTCGCCGTCGCCTCGCCTTCCAGATTCGGGTCCGTGGCCAAAATCAGTTCCGTGACCGTGCCGTCCGCGAGGCGGGCCAGCAGCTCACGGATGCGCAGGTCGTCCGGGCCCACGCCCTCGATCGGGCTGATCGCCCCGCCCAGGACGTGGTAGCGGCCGCGGAACTCGCGCGTGCGCTCGATCGCGACGACGTCCTTGGGCTCCTCGACGACGCAGATGACGGCGGGGTCGCGGCGGCTGTCGCGGCAGATGCCGCACAGCTCCTCCTGCGCCACGTTGCCGCAGACGGCGCAGAAGCGGACCTTCGCCTTCACCTCCGTCAGGGCCTGGGCGAGCCGCCGCACGTCCGCCGGCTCCGCCTGCAGGATGTGGAAGGCGATCCGCTGCGCGCTCTTGGGACCGACGCCGGGCAGTCGCCCCAGTTCGTCGATGAGGTCCTGGACCACGCCTTCGTACACCGGACCGCCGTCCTTCCTGTGTGGTGCTTCGGTACGTACGGTAGTTGCCCGCGGGCCGCCTAGAAAGGCAGCCCGGGGATGCCGCTGCCGCCGCCGAGGCCCTGTGCCAGCGGACCGAGCTTCTGCTGCTGGAGGGTCTGGGCGTTCTCGTTGGCCGCGTGGACGGCGGCGACGATCAGGTCCGCGAGGGTCTCGGTGTCCTCGGGGTCCACCGCCTTCGGGTCGATCTTCAGGGCGCGCAGCTCGCCGGCGCCGGTGACGGTGGCCTTCACCAGGCCGCCGCCCGACTGCCCGTCGACCTCGGTCTGCGCCAGTTCCTCCTGGGCCCGCTGCAGGTCCTCCTGCATCTTCTGGGCCTGCTGGAGCAGCTGCTGCATGTTGGGCTGGCCACCACCGGGAATCACGATCAGCTCCTGCTTTCGTACGGCACGTCCGGATGACCGGATGGTCCGGGCGTCCGGGCGGGGTCCGTCCGCCGGTGCCTTCGGCGTTTCCCCGCTGGCACGAGCCTACGTGGTCCGGGCGGGCGGCGCCCCGCCACTCTTTCGGGTGAGTCTCGGGTGAGTCCTATACCTGATCAAGGCCCTCTTCCGGGCGGAAAAGCGGTGCTTCCGTCCTCTTCGCCACCCGTTGGGGGGTAGGAAGGGGTCGGCGCGTCAGCCAGTGCCACAGCCCGTGGTCGGAACGTCGACCAGGTTGATCGGAAAGTGGTCAGCAGAGCGTCACAGCACGTGATCAGTAGGGAGTGCCGGGTGGGTCAGCCGGAGATGCAGCCCGAGCGTCCGCCTCGGGACAGGCGGGGCGACGAAGCGGCCGGGCTGCGGCCGGGGGACCTGGCCGGACGGGCCCTCCCGCTCGGCGACTGGGGCGATCCCGCCCAGCGGCTGGAGGAGCTGTACCGGTGGGTGGAACACGGCGCGCTCCGGACCGCCACCCGCTACCTGGCGGAGCGGGTGTGGAAACGGCGCGGGGCGCGGGCCCTGCGCTGCGGGACGGCGGCCGGCGCGGTGGCCGGGGCGGCGCTGCCCCTGCTGGACCTCACCGGGGTGCTGGGCGGGGTGGCGCCGTGGGGCTGTCTGGCACTGCTGCTGTCGGCGGCGTGCGTCGGGACCGACCGGTACTTCGGGGTGACCTCGGGATGGATGCGGGACGTGGCGACGGCGCAGGCCGTGCAGCGGCGCCTGCAGACGCTCCAGTTCGACTGGGCGTCCGAGTGCGTGCGGGAGGTGCTGGGCCCGGCCGAGGGGACGGCGGGCGAGGCCGCGGAGCGGTGCCTGGCGGTGCTGCGGCGGTTCTCGGAGGACGTGACCGAGTTGGTGCGCACCGAGACGGCCGACTGGATGGTGGAGTTCCGCGTCGGGGCGGTGCCGATGGGGCTCCGGGACGCCGCTCCCGGCGGCGGCCGGCCGGAGCTGGGCGGCACCGGCCCGGGCCGCTTTCCGCTGCCGCCGGGCGGCACCCGGCCGAACATGCCCCGGCAGCGGCCGCCGGAACCCCGGTGAGGAGCCGGGGACCGGCGGTCGTGGGAGGGGCGGCGTACGTCAGCCGCCCGCCTTGTCGTACGTCAGCTGCTCGCCGCTGTCCTTGTTGATGCGCTGGAGGCCGCCGCCCGGCAGCAGGACGAGCTGCGTGGCCGCGCCCGGCCTGCACGCGCCGCCCGGCCCGGCCGAGACCGTCGAGGGACCGATCTCCAGCGCGCCACCGGCGCCCGGCGGCGCGGCGAGCGGGGCCTCGAACACGCAGTGGTAGCTGCCGCCCGACTCGGTGGGACCGTCGGCGACCAGGGTGAGCACGGTGTCCCCGACCCCGCCCTGGGAGATGGTGAGCCGCCGGGGGCCCGGGCCGAAGGCGGTGTCGATCGACGACCTCCAGGTGCCGAGGTACCCCGTCGGGATCTCCCCGCCCGAGGGGGCGGCCGGGTTTGGCGGGGAGGCCGTGGGGGACGGGCCGGGGCCGGTCGTGGTGGGTGCGGTGACCGTCGGGGACGGGCCGGGGCCGGCGTTGCCGCCGCCCCGCATCAGGGCGTAGACCGAGCCGCCCGCGCCGAGCGCGACCACCATCGCCACGACGACGAGCGCCACCGTGGACAGCCCACCGCTGCGCGGCCCGCCCCGCGCCGGGAGAGGGGAGGGACCGAACGGCGGAGTGGGGCCGAACTGCGCGGCGAGGCCGAGTGACGGGGTGGGACCGAACGGCGGGGTGGAGCCGGCCGACGGGGTGGAGCCGGCCGGCGCCGCGCCGTGCGGCGGGTGCCCGGACGGCTGGGGGCCGCCCTGCCGGGGCCCGTACGGCGAGTGCGCCTCCCCCTGCGATCCATACGGCGGCTGCCCGTCCTGCTGGTTGCCGTGCGGCGGGCGTGCCTCCCGCTGGTTGCCGTACGGCGGCTGCCCGTCCTGCTGGTTGCCGTACGGCGGCTGCCCGTCCTGCTGGTTGCCGTGCGGCGGGCGTGCCCCCTGCTGGTTGCCGTACGGCGGGTGCCCGGCCTGCTGGTTGCCGTGCGGCGGGTGCCCGTCCTGATGGGGTCCGTGCGGCGGGCGTGCCTCCCGCTGCGAGTCGTACGGCGCATGTCCGTCCTGATGGCTTCCGTACTGCGGATGGCCGTGCGGTGGGGTCGCTGCGGAGCCGGCGTACGGGGCGGGGGCCGTCGCGCCGGGCGGGCCGGGCGCCGGGTCGCCGGTCCGGGGCGGGTGGTGCCCGGGGTGCTGCTGCGGGTGCCGCGGGGGCCCACCGTGCCCCGGGTGAGCGGGGGTCGGGGCCGGGCCCGGCGGGGGTGTCTGGTCGTCGACCGCGGTCGGCAGGTGGCCCGCCGTGCCGCCCCGGTCGCCGGGGTGTCCCGGAGACGGTGGCGTGGGCGCGGCGGCGACGGCATCGGGAGCCACCACGGTGGGGTCCGTGGGGGCTGTGGGGGCAGTGGGGGCCGTGGGGGCAGTGGGGGCCGTGGGGGCCGTGGGATCTGTAGGAGCCGTGGGAGCCGTGGGGGCCGCGGAGTTCTCCGTGGGAAGGGTGGAGTCCGTGCCGGCCGTGGGCTCGGCGGCGGGGGCGGGGGTGCGTTCCCCGGCGGGCCCCGGCCTCTCCTGCGGGCTCTGCGCCGGTGCCGGTCCCGGTGCGGGCGCCGGGGCCGGTTCCGCCCGCGCCCCGCCCCGCGGCCCCTCGGGGTCCTCCGTCTCCAGCAGCCGCACCGCGTGCCGGCCGAGCTGGGCCACCAGGGCGCTCGGCAGCCACGGGTCGCGGAAGCGGCCGTCGACGACCGTGTCCTCGGCGCCGGTGCTCTCGATGATCCCCTCCACCGAGGGGCGTGCCGCCGGGTCCTTGCGCAGGCAGGCGCGGACCAGGCCGGCGACGCCCTCCGGGACGCCCTCCAGGTCGGGTTCCTCCCGGGCGATGCGGAACATCAGCGCGTGCACCCCGCTGTCGGCGGTGCCGAAGGGCAGGGCGCCGGTCGCCGCGTAGGCGAGCAGGGAACCGAGGCAGAAGACGTCGCACGCGGGTGTGACCCGGTCACCGCGCACCTGCTCGGGCGCCATGAAGCCGGGTGAGCCGACCAGCGCCCCGGCCCGGGTGACCCCGCCGTCCGTGACGGTCTCCAGCGCCCGTGCGATGCCGAAGTCGATGACCCGCGGTCCGTCGATCGTGACGAGCACGTTGGACGGTTTGAGGTCGCGGTGGACGAGGCCGGCCGCATGGATGTCCCGCAGCGCCCCGGCGAGACCGGCGGCGAGGATGCGCACCGACCGCTCGGGCAGCGGCCCGTGGTCGTGGCCGACGACCTGCTGGAGGCTGGGCCCGGCGACGTACCCGGTGGCGACCCAGGGCACGGCGGCCTCGGTGTCCGCGTCCAGCACGGGTGCCGTCCAGTGACCGCCGACCCGCCGGGCCGCCCCGACCTCCTGCCGGAAGCGGGCCCGGAACTCCTCCCGCCGGGCAAGCTCCCGCCGCACCAGCTTGACGGCGACAGTACGGCCGCGGTCCGAGCGTGCCAGGTACACCTGGCCCATTCCCCCGGTGCCGAGCCGCGCCAGCAGCCGGTACGCGCCGATCTCCCGCGGATCGCCGGGCGCGAGTCTCTCCATGGCCCAACCGCCTCCCCGGTATCCCCCGACACGTCCCCGACGCCCCTGTGCGTCAGCCCGAGGATAGTGCGAGCCACGGGGCGCGGAGCGGGCCGCCCTCTACGGTTCCGTAACAGCGTGCGACCGGATCCGCGCCCGGCCGCCCGCCGTCGACAACCTGTCGTCAAATCCCCCCTCCCGCAGACAGGGCGCCGATACCGGCTCCGCCGCGGGCCCCTCTACGCTCGCCGTATGACCCCTCAGCCCTCCCCCGCCCACCGGACCCCCCAGCCGAACCCCGAGGCCGGCGCCGCCGTGAAGGCGGCCGACCGCGCGCACGTGTTCCACTCCTGGTCCGCGCAGGACCTGATCGACCCGCCGGCGGTGGCCGGTGCCGAAGGGTCGTACTTCTGGGACTACGACGGCAGGCGCTACCTCGACTTCGCCAGCGGGCTCGTCTTCACCAACATCGGCTACCAGCACCCCAAGGTCGTCGCGGCGATCCAGGAGCAGGCCGCGAGCATGGCCACCTTCGCTCCCGCCTTCGCCGTCGAGGCCCGCTCGGAGGCGGCGCGGCTGATCGCCGAGCGGACCCCCGGCGACCTGGACAAGATCTTCTTCACCAACGGCGGCGCCGACGCGGTCGAGCACGCGGTGCGGATGGCGCGGCTGCACACCGGCCGGCCGAAGGTGCTCGCGGCGTACCGCTCGTACCACGGCGGCACGCAGCAGGCCATCAACATCACCGGTGACCCGCGCCGCTGGGCCTCCGACAGCGGCGCGGCCGGGGTCGTGCGCTTCTGGGCGCCGTTCCTCTACCGCTCCCGCTTCTACGCCGAGACGGAGGAGCAGGAGTGCGCGCGGGCGCTCGAGCACCTGGAGACGACGATCGCCTTCGAGGGGCCCTCGACCGTCGCCGCGATCATCCTGGAGACCGTCCCGGGCACGGCCGGGATCATGATGCCGCCGCCGGGATACCTGGCCGGGGTGCGCGAGCTGTGCGACAAGTACGGGATCGTGTTCGTCCTGGACGAGGTCATGGCGGGGTTCGGGCGGACCGGTGAGTGGTTCGCGGCGGACCTGTCGGGCGTCGTACCGGACCTGATGACCTTCGCCAAGGGTGTGAACTCGGGGTACGTGCCGCTGGGCGGTGTGGCGATCTCCGGCGAGATCGCACAGACGTTCGGCAAGCGCCCCTATCCCGGCGGTCTGACGTACTCCGGGCATCCGCTGGCGTGCGCGGCGGCCGTCGCGACGATCAACGTGATGGCCGAGGAGGGGATCGTCGAGAACGCGAAGCGGCTCGGCACCGAGGTCGTGGAGCCGGGGCTGCGCGAGCTGGCCGAGCGGCACCCGAGCGTCGGCGACGTGCGCGGCGTCGGCATGTTCTGGGCGCTGGAGCTGGTGAAGAACCGCGAGAGTCGCGAACCGCTGGTGCCGTACAACGCGGCCGGCGAGGCGAACGCGCCGATGGCGGCCTTCGGCGCCACCGCCAAGGCGCACGGCCTGTGGCCCTTCATCAACATGAACCGCACCCACGTCGTCCCGCCGTGCACCGTGACCGAGGCCGAGCTGAAGGAGGGCCTGGCGGCTCTGGACGCGGCGCTGTCCGCGGCCGACGAGCACACCGGGTGACAGGCCGTCGTACGACGGTGAGGCCGCCCGGTTCACCGGGCGGCCGGGGGAACCCGAACGCGTAAGGTGGCGTGCTTGTAGACGTACACGGACGTGGACGCACACCCGGTGGGCGTCCACGTCCGTGGACGGGCAGGACACACGGGCGAGTACGCCACCGCACGCGCAAGGGAGACGCCCCGACCATGGCCGGCATCAGCGGCACCGGCGCCGTGACCCGCAACACCCTGCGGCAGCAGATCGCGGACGCGCTCCGGGACGAGGTGCTGGCCGGGCGGCTCCAGCCGGGGCAGGAGTTCACGGTGAAGGAGATCGCCGAGCAGTACGGGGTGTCCGCCACCCCGGTGCGCGAAGCGCTCGTCGACCTGTCCGCGCAGGGCCTGCTGGAGTCCGACCAGCACCGCGGCTTCCGGGTGCGGGAGTACTCGACGGCCGACCACCGGGAGATGATCGAGGCCCGCGGCCTGGTCACCGACGGCATGTTCCAGGCCCTCCTCGACGGCCGGGCCCCCCTGCCCGCCCCGCGCCCCCCGCACGAGCCGCACCCCCCGCACCCCCCGCACGACCTCTGGGAGGCGCGCCTGACGGCCGCGCTCGCCGGGGTGCGCCGGCGCGGCGAGGAGGCCCAGCGGGCCGCCACCGCAGGCGACCTGACCGTGCTGATCGGCTACGACCTGCGGTTCTGGCGCGAGCTGAGCGGTCTGTTCGGCAACCCCTACCTCGCCGACTTCCTGCACCGAATACGCGTGCAGTCCTGGGTGTGCGCGGTGCAGCCGCTGCGCCGCCTGGGCGACCTGCGCGGCCTGCTGTGGACCGGCCACACCGAACTCGTCGACGCGCTGGCCGGCCGTGACACCGCCGCGGCCCGCGCGATCGTCGCCGCCTACCACGCGCACTCCCTCGCCCTGGTCGACCGGCTGGCCGGCGCATGAGCGACGACGCCGCCGTGCCCGCCGCCGGCCCGTCCGCCGCCGAACCGCCCGGAGCGCCGGTCGCGCTGTCGGTCGTCATCCCCGCCTACAACGAGGAGCGCCGGCTCGGCCCCACCCTGGACGCCGTCACCGCCTACCTGGACGAGAACGAGGCCCGCTTCGGCGCCTGGGAGGTCGTCGTCGCCGACGACGGCTCCACCGACGGCACCGGCGCCCTCGTCACCGCCCGCCACGACCGGCGGATCCGGCTCGTCGCCGCCGACCGCAACCGCGGCAAGGGCCACGCCCTGCGCCTGGGCGTGCTGGCCACCCGCGGCCGGCGCGTCCTGGTCACCGACGCCGACCTCGCCACCCCCATCGAGGAACTGGACCGGCTCGACGAGGCGATCGGCGAGGGCGAAGCCGCCGCGATCGGGTCCCGCGCGGTGCCCGGCGCCTCGATCGGCAGCCACCAGCACCGGGTGCGCGAACTGCTGGGCCGCGCCGGGAACCTCCTCATACGCCGGGTCGCCGTGCCCGGCATCCGCGACACCCAGTGCGGCTTCAAACTCTTCGACGGGGACAGCGCGCGCAGCGCCTTCGCCGCCTCCCGGCTCAACGGCTGGGGCATCGACGTCGAGGTCCTCCAGCACTTCCACCGCGCCGGCCGGCCCGTCGCCGAGGTCCCGGTCCGCTGGTCGCACCGGTCCGGCTCCAAGGTCGGCCCGCTGGACTACGGCCGTGTCCTCGCCGAACTGGCCCGGCTCAAGGCCCGCTCTGCGCGCCCCGCCGACCTGCTGGCCGGCGCCGCGTTCCTGCTGATGGCGGTGGCGCTGTACTCCGGCCGCTTCTTCGACCCCGCCCACCGCTACCTGCCCGACTCCATGCAGGACCAGAACCAGTGGGAGTGGTTCTTCGCGGTCGCCGCCGACAGCGTCGCCCACCTCCACAACCCGCTCTTCACCGACCTCCAGGGCTTCCCGGACGGCGTGAACCTCATGGCCAACACGGTCATGCTGGGCCTGTCGGCGCCCTTCGCGCCCGTCACGCTGGCGTTCGGCCCCGCCGCCGCGCTCAGCCTGTGCATGACGCTGGGCCTGGCCGCGACCGCGGCCGCCTGGTACTGGCTGATCGTCAAGCGCGTCGTACGCCACCGCGGCGCGGCCTTCACCGGCGCGGCGCTGGCCGCGTTCGCCCCGCCGATGGTCAGCCACGCCAACGCCCACCCGAACTTCGTGATCCTGTTCGTGATCCCGCTGATCATCGACCGGGTGCTGCGCCTGTGCGAGGGCGTGCGGGTGCGGCGCGACGGCATCGTGCTCGGGCTGCTGACGGCGTACCAGGTCTTCCTCGGCGAGGAGCCGCTGCTGCTCGCCTCGCTCGGCCTGGTGCTGTTCGCCGCCGCGTACGCGCTGGTGCGCCGGGACGTGGCGAAGGCGGCCTGGCGGCCGCTCTTGCGCGGTCTGCTGATCGGCGCCGCGGTGTGCCTGCCGCTCGTCGCCTACCCGCTGTACTGGCAGTTCGCGGGCGCGCAGAGCTACGGCAGCGTGCTGCACGGCGACAACGCGGGCAACAGCCCGCTGGCGCTGCTCGCCTTCGCCGAGCGCTCCCTGTTCGCGGGGGACGCGCAGCGGGCCGGCGCCCTGTCCCTGAACCCCACCGAGCAGAACGCCTTCTACGGCTGGCCCCTGCTCCTGCTGGCCCTCGGCATCGTCGTACGGCTCTGGGAGCACGCCCTCGTCAAGGCGCTGGCGGTGACGGCGGCCGGCGCGGCGGTGCTGTCCCTGGGGCAGAAGATCCGCCTGCCGCTGACCGACTGGGTCTACCCCGGCCCGTGGGCGCTGCTCGCCCGGCTGCCGCTGTTCGAGTCGGTCATCGAGGGCAGGGTGGCGATGATCTGCGCGCCCGCGCTGGGCATGCTGCTCGCCCTCGCCCTGGCCCGCCTGGCGAAGAGCCGCAGCCTGGGCACCTTCTACACGGGCCTGCTGGCCGTCGCCCTGGCCCTGCTGCCGCTGGTGCCCGCCCCGCTGAAGGCGGTGGACCGCGTTCCGGTGCCGGAGTTCATCGCGGCCGGGCTGTGGAAGCCGTACGTCCACGACGGCGAGACCCTCGTCCCGGTGCCCCTGCCCGATCCCGGCGCGGCCGAGGCCCTGCACTGGCAGACCGCCGCCCACCTCGGCTTCAAGCTGCCCGGCGGCTACTTCAACGGCCCCTGGGGCCCGGACCGCATCGGCATCTACGGCGCCTCACCGCGCAACACGTCCGACCTGCTGCGCGACGTGCGCTACACGGGGGTCGTCCCCGCCATCGACGGCGACCGGCGGGCCCAGGCGCGGCAGGACTTCGCGTACTGGCACGCGGGCGTCCTCGTCCTCGCCCCGCAGCCCAACGACGGCGCCCTGCGCACGGCCGTCACCCGGCTGGTGGGCCGCCCCGGGAAGTGGACCGGCGGGGTGTGGGTATGGGACCTGCACGAACGAAGCCTTCCGGCACGAACCGAACAGACCCTCGCCGCACCGACTACGCTTCCCTGACCGCTGTGCGGCACCCGAGCGCCGCGCATCGCCCGAGCGCTGAGTGAGGAGCCCTCTTTGGCCTGCGACCTGTGGCTGGTACCGCTCGTCGACGTGTTGTGCCACACCCCCGACAACCCGTTCGCCGAGGAACTCGCGCAGTACAACAAGGCGCTCGCGGAGAACGGGCTCCCGCCGGTGCCGGTGTACCAGTACATGCCGGGCCTGTCGGGGGACGTCGCGCCGGTGGCCGGCTTCGACTACGACGCGCTGCACTTCCTGCGCCGCGCCCACCTGCTCCAGCTCTGCGGCCTGCCGCTCGCGCCGGTCGACGAACTGGGCGGTGACTACGAGCAGTTGCTGGAGATGTTCGAGTCGACGGCCCAGCAGTCCCACCTGGTCTGGCACTACGACCACGCGGGCGCCTACGTCCCCGTGGACTTCCCGCACCCCCTGTCCAACGACGAACTCCTCGCCGGCGGCGGCCCGCTGGGCTCCTCCCAGGCGCTGCTGCGCGAACTGGAGCACGTCGCCCCGTCCCTCGGCATCGACCCGGCCAACCCCCCGGCGCCCCCGGCCCCGCCGCCGGGCCCCACGGAACTCGAACAGCCCGCGGCCCCGGCCCCCTACGACCCGAGCCCCTTCGCCCGCGAACGCCACGTCTGGCTGGGCCTGCACGCGGCGGCGACGCGGAGCCTGGCGCAGGGAGCGATGATCGTCTTCAGCTAGGACTTCGTGCCGGCCCCCTCGTGCCTGCGCCCTCGCGCCTGGGGCGGCCGTCGCACGAGGACGACGGCCGCCGCAGGGGGAACGGCCCGACGAACGGCCCGACGAACGGCCGGGCGAGCGGTCAGATGAACGAGTTGATCTCGATCGTCTCGTCCCGGCCCGGGCCCACGCCGATCGCGGAGATCGGGGCTCCGGACATCTCCTCCAGGGCCTTGACGTAGGCCTGTGCGTTCTTCGGGAGGTCGGCGAAGGTCTTGGCCTTCGTGATGTCCTCCTGCCAGCCGGGGAGGTACTCGTACACCGGCTTCGCGTGGTGGAAGTCGGTCTGGGAGTAGGGCAGCTCCTCGACGCGCTTGCCGTCGATCTCGTAGGCGACGCAGACCGGGATCCGCTCCCAGCCGGTGAGGACGTCGAGCTTGGTGAGGAAGAAGTCGGTGAGGCCGTTGACGCGCGTGGCGTAGCGGGCGATCACCGCGTCGAACCAGCCGCAGCGGCGGTCGCGGCCGGTGGTCACGCCGCGTTCGCCGCCGATGCGGCGCAGCGCCTCGCCGTCCTCGTCGAGCAGCTCGGTCGGGAACGGGCCGGAGCCGACGCGGGTCGTGTAGGCCTTGAGGATGCCGATGACCCGGCTGATCTTCGTCGGGCCGACGCCGGCGCCGGTGCAGGCGCCGCCCGCGGTCGGGTTGGAGGAGGTGACGAAGGGGTACGTGCCGTGGTCGATGTCCAGCAGCGTGCCCTGGCCGCCCTCGAAGAGGACCACCTTGTCGTCCTCCAGCGCCTGGTTGAGGACCAGCACCGTGTCGGCGACGTACGGCTTGATCTGCTCCGCGTAGCCCAGCAGCTCCTCGACCACCTGGTCCACGGCGATCGCGCGCCGGTTGTAGAGCTTGGTGAGGATCTGGTTCTTGGCGTCGAGGGCCGCCTCGACCTTCTGGGTCAGGATCGACTGGTCGTACAGGTCCTGGACCCGGATGCCGACGCGGTTGATCTTGTCGGCGTAGGTCGGGCCGATACCGCGGCCGGTGGTGCCGATCTTGCGCTTGCCGAGGAAGCGTTCCGTCACCTTGTCGACGGTCACGTTGTACGGCGTGATGATGTGCGCGTTTCCGCTGATCAGGAGCTTCGACGTGTCAACGCCGCGCTCGTTCAGACCGCTCAGCTCGGAGAGCAGGACCGACGGGTCGACGACGACGCCGTTTCCGATGACGGGCGTACAACCGGGCGACAGGATTCCGGAAGGGAGGAGGTGCAGTGCATACTTCTGGTCGCCGACGACGACCGTGTGGCCGGCATTGTTGCCGCCCTGGTAACGCACCACATAGTCCACGGAGCCACCGAGCAGGTCGGTGGCCTTTCCCTTGCCCTCGTCACCCCACTGAGCACCGAGCAGCACAAGTGCGGGCACGCGCGTACACCCCTTCCGGGCGGGGCATGTCCAAGGTCAGGGGCGTACGCGGGTTCACCGCCGCGTGCACCGTGCGACCGTCTTCGGCCGCGCAACCGTCGGACCGGATGCCCCGGAATAGACGAAGCCCCTGGCGCAATAGCGCAAGGGGCTCTTGCACAAAGATGCTACCCGAGGAAGCGAGGCAGGACCGAGGTGGCGACCTATCCGACGTCCGATCCGCTGCTCGTGGTCATCGACCCGGTCGCCCGGCGGACCGACGGGGAGTCCGTACGGATCGCGAAAGACGTGCTCAGCGCGGGTGCCGCCACGAAGGTGTGCCTGCCGGACGGGCCGGAGGAATTCGCCCGCGCGCTGGCGCGGCGCGGCTCCCGGCGGCCGGTGGTGGTCGGTGACGACCGCGCGCTGCTGCGGGCGGTGACCGTGCTGCACCAGCGGCGGGAGCTGGCCGGATGCGTGCTGTCGGTCGTGCCGGTCGGGGGTGTCGTGCACCTGGCCCGCTCGCTGGGCGTGCCGACGGGGACGGTGGCGGCGGCGCGGGCGGTGCTCGACGGTGCCGTACGCCGCCTCGACCTGCTCGCCGACGACAGCGACGGGGTGGTGCTGGGCGCGCTGCACATCCCGCCCCTGGGGCTGCGGGAGGCTCCGGCGGATGCGCCGGCGCTCGGCGCGGGGGCGGCGGCGGGCGCGGGGGCGGGCCGCGACTGGCTGCGGACCTGCCAGTCGCTCGTACGGACGCTGGTGGCCCGCCCGCCCCGGACGGCAGCCGACACCGTCCCCGCACCCTCCCGGCTCCGCGTGGAGGTCGACGGGGTGGCCGTGGTGGACCTGGACCAGCCGGTGGAGGCGGTGTCGGTCGTCCCGGGCGCCCGCGGCCTCGCCGAGGTGGAGGTCCGGCCACTGTCGGGTCCCGGCGCGGAGGCCTCCCCCCTGCTGGCCGAGGGCCGCGCGGTGACCGTCTCGGGTGCCCACTTCCGCTACCGCGCGGACGCGGTGGTCTCCGGCCCGGTGCGGACCCGGACGTGGACGGTGCGGGAGGGGGCTTGGGGGCTGGTGGTGCCCCGCCAGGCCTGAGCCCGGCGGGCGGGTGGAAGCCGTCGGTGACCAGCGTGCAGCCGAAGGGCTCCGGGATGTACAACTTCTCGCCGAACGACTTGGTGACGCGCCCCTGATACCCGTGGGCTCGTCGGCTGGATCGGCCCGGCGCTGGACCTGCCCCGCGCGGTGCTGGACCTCTCCCCCTACGGCCACCTGCCGAAGCTGCCGGGCGGCGAACCGGGGTGGGGCCCGGTGGCGGTGCTGCTGGGGGTGGCGGCGGTGCTGGTGGGCGGGGGGTTGGCGGGGGTTCGGCGGCGGGATCTGACCGGCTGAGGACGGGCGCGTCAGTCCATGTACTGCTTCAGGTCCTCGGTGTCGAGTTCGATACCGACGGGAGCGGGGAGGACGGCCTTGTCGCCGAGCGCAACCATGTGAATCGTCCGGTACCCGCGGTCGAGGTCCGGCTCGGAGTGCACAAGGACCGAGCGGCTGTCACGGTCGATCAGCAGGTGAACCGGGATGCCCGCCTCACCGTAGGTCCGGGGCTTCTCCACCCGGTCGCGGCTGGGGGTGTCCGAGTCGTACGACGTGATCTCAACCGCCATCAGCACGCCGTCCGGGTTGGCCCAGTCGCCCTGTCCGTTGAAATAGCCCACAGGCGCAAGCGCCCCGTCGGGCCGGACACGCCCCTTCCGGTACGCCTCGACCTTCACCCCCTGGCCCGTTGTGTTGAGGGTGAGGTCGGGCCGTGCCTCCTTGCACCGGAAAGCCAACCACATGGCGATCTCACCGTGGCTGCCGTTCGTCACCTTCTTGACCCCGATCCGTCCGTCGATGAACTCGAACCTGACGGCGTCGTCGGTCTCCGTGGCCGCGAACCGGGCGATCAGCTCGAATTCCTCCACCGACATCTGGGACCTCTGCGACGTGCGCTCTGCCATGACCGTCATGGTGCCCTCCGCAGGCGCACACCAGCTTGGCGGGCGTTCGATCACCAGCGCGGGGGTTCCTCGCCGTGATCAGCCGGACGGGTGATCACCCCACCTCCACGCCCAACCCCTCCAGGCCGCGCATCACGAAGTTCGGTCTGCGCCGCGGTTCCGCCGTCAGGCGCAGGGACGGGGCCTGTTCCAGGAGGGCCGTCATGGAGGCGGCCAGCTCGATGCGGGCCAGGGGTGCGCCGATGCAGTAGTGGATGCCCGCGCTGAAGGAGATGTGGGGGTTGTCGCGGCGGGTGAGGTCCAGACGGTCGGGCGCGTTGAACACCTCCGGGTCGTGGTTGGCCGAGCCGAAGAGCAGGGCGATCTCCGCTCCCCTCGGGATCGTCGTGCCGTCGATCTCGATCTCGTCCAGCACCCACCGCTCGAAGAGCTGCAACGGCGTGTCGTAGCGCATCAGTTCCTCGACGGCGGACGGGACCAGGGAGTGGTCCGCGCGCAGCGCCGCCAACTGGTCGGGGTTGCGGAACAGGGCCCACCAGCCGTTGGCCGTCGCGTTCACCGTGGCCTCGTGACCGGCGTTGAGGAGCAGGACGGCCGTGGAGACCATCTCCTGTTCCGTGAGCCGGTCGCCCTCGTCGTGGGCCGCGATCAGCCCGGAGATCAGGTCCTCTCCCGGCTCGGCGCGGCGGGCCGCGATCAGTTCCCGCAGGTACTGCGAGAACTCCGCCGACGCCCGCACCGCCTTCACCGCCGTCTGTTCGGACGGGTTCAGCTCGTACATCCCGCAGATCGCCGCCGACCAGGGACGCAGCAGGTCGCGGTCGCGCTCCGGGATGCCCAGCATCTCCGCGATCACCGCGACCGGCAGCGGCTCGGCGACGTCCGCCAGCAGGTCGCCGCCGCCCGTCTGCACGAGCCCGGCGACGAGTTCGTCCGCCAGCCGGTGGACGTACGGCTTCAGGCGCTCCACCGTCCGCGGGGTGAACGCCTTCGACACCAGGCGCCGGATCCTGGTGTGGTCCGGCGGTTCCAGGTCGAGCATCCCGTGGTCGTTGAGGACGTGGAACGGCTCGTGCTCCGGCGGGGGCGGGGTGCGGCCGAAGTCCTCGTGCGTGAACCGGTGCTGGTAGGTCCGGCCCAGCCGCCTGTCCCGCAGCAGCGCCGACACGTCCGCGTGGTGCGGGACCAGCCACTGGTCGCTGGGCTCGTAGTAGAGCACCCGGCCCCGGGCGCGCAGCTCGGCGTAGGCGGGGTACGGGTCGGCGACGAACGCCGGGTCCCACGGGTCGAACGCGAGGTCGGATGCAGCCGTCATGGACGGACGATAGGACGTCCCGCCTGCCCGTGCCCACCCCCGTACGGGAGACGCACGACGGCTCACCAGGAGGCGGTGACGAACTGCAGGGCGAGGGAGGTGACCGTCACCACGCCCCACAGGACGGCGCCCAGGATCAGGGGCCGGGGACCGGCGCGGCGCAGGCCGCCGAGGTCGGTCGACAGGCCGATCGCGGAGAGGGCCACCGTGATGAGGAAGACGGAGAGCGTGTTCAGGCCGTGGTGCGCCGCGGCCGGGACGAGTCCGACGGTGTTGGCCAGGGCGGTCAGCAGGAAGCCGACGAGGAACCAGGGCACGAGGGCGAAGACGTTCGGGCGCGGGGCACCACTGGTCCTCTGCGCAGGGTGAGCCGTGCCCGCGGCGGTGACCGCGGCGCGGCGCCTGGCCAGCGCGGCCAGTCCCAGACAGACGGGGATGATGAGCAGCGTCCGGGTCAGCTTCACGACGACCGCGTACTGGCCGGCCTCGTCACCGTAGGTGGTGGCCGAGGCGACCACCGAGGACATGTCGTTGACCGCGGTGCCCGCGAACAGCCCGAAGGCGTGCTGGCTCAGGCCCAGCAGATGGCCGAGGAACGGGAAGAGGAGCACCGCCGAGATGTTGAACAGGAAGATCGTCGAGATCGCGTAGGCGACCTCGGCACTGGCGGCCCCGATCACCGGGGTGACCGCGGCGATGGCGGACGCGCCGCAGATCCCGGTGCCCACCCCGATGAGGGTCCGCAGGTCACCGCCGATGCCCAGTCTGCGGCCCACCAGGTACGCGGCCCCCAGGCAGGCGGCGAGCGAACCCACCATCACCGGCAGCGAACCGCCGCCGACCTCCACGACCCGCGCCAGCGAGAGCTGGCACCCGAGGATGACCACCGCGAGTTGCAGGACGAACCGGCTCGCGGTGGCGATCCCCGGCCGCAACCGCTCGCCCGGCCGCCGCACCGCTGCCACCAGCACGCCGATGACCACGCCGGAGACCGGACCTCCGACGACGGGCAACCAACCGCCCACCACGGTCGCCGCCCCGGCCACGGCAACGGCGAGCAGCAGCCCCGGTGCGCACTTGACGTCTTTCATGATCTTCACTGTGGACAGCCTCTGACCAGGCCGGTAGCCCACTGTTCAGGGGAAGGTCATAGCCGTGGGGCATGACCGGGCCCACTGACTGGCACCGGTTCCGTCCGTATGCTGAGACCATGAATGCTCCCCCGGACGTCGAGTCGCTGCGGCTGCTGGTGCTCGTCGGAGAGCTGGGCAGTCTCGGCCGGGCCGCCGGGGAGCTGGGCATCACCCAGCCGTCCGCCAGCAAGCGGCTGTCGGCGCTGGAACGCAGACTGGGCCTGCCCCTCGTCGACCGCACCCGGCGCGGCTCCCGGCTGACGGCCGACGGACAGGTGGTCGCCGGGCGGGCCCAGCGCGTCCTCGACGAACTGGCGGCGTTGATGACCAGCGTCGAGGCGCAGCGCGGCCGGCTCGACGCCACACTGAGGATCGCCGCGAGCATGACCGTGGCCGAGCACCTGGTCCCCGAGTGGATCAGCGAACTCTGCACCACCCACCCCGACCTGCACGTCGGCCTTCACGTCACCAACAGCGAGCACGTTCCCGAACTGCTGCACGGCGGTGAGGCCGAGATCGGGTTCATCGAGTCGCCGCGCGTGCCGCGGGGCCTGCACAGCAGGACGGTGGCCACCGACCGGCTGCTCGTCGTGGTCGCGCCCACCCACCCCTGGGCCCGGCGCCGCTCCCCCCTGACCACGCACGAACTGGCCGCCACCCCCCTCGTCGTCCGCGAACGGGGTTCGGGCACCCGGATCGCCCTGGAACAGGCCCTGCGCCGGGCAGGCGCGGAAGAAGCCCGCCCGGTCCTGGAACTGGGCTCGGCGACCGCCGTACGCGGCGCGGTGATCGCCGGAACCGGACCGGCGGTGATCAGCGAACTGGCGGTACGGACCGACGTCGCCGACGGCCGCCTCGCCCCCGTCCACGTCGAGGGCGTGGAACTGCGCCGCTCCCTGCGCGCGGTGTGGCCGGCCGGCCGGTCACTGGTGGGCCCGGCCGCCGACCTCCTGACCCTCGCGTCCCGCCCCCGCTGAGTCCGCCTCCGGGGCGCGCGTCACCCGGCGGGCCGGGGGTTCCGCTTCACGGCCTCGACGAACGCGGCGAAGGAAGGGGCAGGGACGGAGAGGACGCCGCGGGCCGGGGCCTTGGAGTCGCGGACGGCTACCTGGGTGGAGAACGAGGCGATCTCGACACAGGCGTCGCCGTCGCCGCCTCCGGAGTAGGTGGACTTGCGCCAGTGCATTACAGCTCCTTGGTCAGTCGGAGGATCAAGTCGCGCGACGCCGTGGGGTCCAGTGACGCCGCGTGCACTCTCTTGAAGAGCTTTCGCAGTTGTTCCAGTTGAGGCTGCGCATCGATGTACGCCACCCCGGTCGGAGCATCCCGAAGTGCTGTGTCCAGCTGGGGGACCGGGCCTCCCAAGTACAGCATGGAGGCCCCGGCGCCTGCGAAGCCTTCGCGCTCGATCGGGATGACACGCACGGTGGCCTGGCCCGCCTCGATCTTGTCCAGGATGAACCGCAGTTGAGCGAGCGAGGCCCGTCGGTCAGCCACATGTACCCGCAGAGCGAACTCGTGCACGATCGTCTCGTACGGAGTCGGAGGCTCCCGCTCGATCACAGCACGGCGTTTCAACCGGTGTTCCACACGCAGAGCGACCTCGCTCTCGGCCAGCTCGGGGCGCGTGTAGGTGAACACAGAGCGCGAGTAGTCGGCGGTCTGCAGCAACCCGGGGACGTAGTGGATCACCACCTCGCGAAGGAACGCCGCATGGTGCTCGGCCTCGGCACCGTCCAGGAACACCAGGGGAAGTACGTCCCGGTACTCCTCCCACCATCCCCGCGTGCGGTCGGTCGCCATCGCGACGAGCGCTTCGATCAACGCGGAGTCCTCACAGGCGTAGTTGGCCGCCAGGCGGCGCACGCGTTTGGCGCTCACACCCACGGTGCCGGACTCGATCTGGCTCATCTGGACGGCGTCGGCCTCCAGCAGCTCTGCGGCCTCCCGGGCCGTCATGCCCGTAGCCTCTCGCAGTTTGCGCAGCTCAGCGCCCAGCCTCACGCGTCGAGCGGTGAGATGCCTCTTCGGCGGCACCTGGGCCTCCTTGCTTCAACTCCTGTGCGAGCTTCCCTCGTTCGAGCGCCAGAATACGACAACAGGTTGCACTTTCCTAAGACTAGGAAATACCGTCGGTGACGCGACGCACACCCTGCGGAACCCCGGGGCACCGGAAGCGCACCGCTCCGTCCTGCCAGGACGGGTGCGGCAATGCCACTGCCCGGAGGCCGGCCGCCCCTCTCCTCACCTCACCTCTTCGAACGGAGTCCACGCATGCCCGGAAACGAACCCTGGGAGTACTCCCTCTACATCCCCAACGACCCCCGCGCCGTCACCATCAGCCGCCGCACCCTCCGTCTGATCCTCACCATGCACGGGCTGATCCGCCTCGTCGACGTCGCCGAACTGCTCGCCACGGAGCTGATCACCAACGCCGTGCTGCACACCAAGGGGCCTGCCGCTCTGCGGGTGCGCTGGTCGGGCACGGTGTTGCGGATCGGGGCGTGGGACGCGGACCCCGAACCACCCGACGCACCCGGGCGGTTGGCGGACCTCGCCGACGACGAGGCCGGCCGGGGGCTCGGACTGGTCCGGGCCTGTGCGGACGTGTGGGGATGGCATCCTCTCTCCAGGTTCGGCAACCGTGGCAAGTACGTATGGTGCGAGCTGACCGGTCAGCCCGGTCTCACCAGCCGCGCCTCGTAGGCGAACACCGCCGCCTGCGTACGGTCCCGCAGACCCAGCTTCACCAGGACCCTGCTCACATGGGTTTTGATCGTCGACTCGGCGACCACCAGCCGCTCGGCTATCTCCGCGTTCGACAGGCCCTGCGCGATCAGGACCAGCACCTCCGTCTCCCGCTCGGTCAGGTCCCCGTACGCCGACTGCGCACCGGAGGGCGGGCGCGGCGGCTCGGACATCCGGGAGAACTCCGTGATGAGCCGCCGGGTGACCGAGGGGGCCAGCAGCGCCTCGCCGGCCGCCACCACCCGCACACCGTCGGCGAGTTGCCGAGCCGAGGCGTCCTTGAGGAGGAACCCGGCCGCTCCCGCCCGCAGCGCCTGGTACACGTACTCGTCGAGGTCGAAGGTGGTCAGCACCAGCACCTTCGACGCGCCGTCCCCGGCGACTATCTCCCTCGTCGCCTCGATGCCGTTCAGCTCGGGCATGCGGATGTCCATCAGGACGACGTCCGGGGACAGCTCGCGGACCTTCGCGACCGCCTCCCGGCCGTTGACCGCCTCGCCGACGACCTCGATGTCCGGCATGGCGTTGAGCAGGACGGAGAAGCCCTCGCGCACCATCATCTGGTCGTCCGCGATCAGTACACGGATCGTGCGCCCCGTCATGCGTCGTCCCCGGTCGGTGCGGTGACGGGAAGGAACACCGCCACCTCGTAGCCGCCGCCGTCCGCCGGCCCGGCCGTCATCTCGCCGTTCAGCATCGACACCCGCTCCCGCATCCCGGTGATGCCGTGCCCGGCGCCGGGCGAGGGCTTCACCAGGTACGCCTCCGGCATCGGACCGTTGACGATCCGCAGTCCGAGACCGCCCAGCACGTAGGAGACCTCTACGCGGGCCGTCGCGCCCGGCGCGTGCCGCAGACTGTTGCTCAGGGCCTCCTGGACGATCCGGTACGCCGACAGCTCCACACCCGGCGGGAGTTCGCGCACCGCGCCGGTCCGCACCTTCTCCACGCTCAGGCCCGCCTCCCGCACGTTCGCCAGCAGCGTGTCCAGGTCGGCGAGGGTGGGCTGCGGGGCCTCCGGAGCCTCGTAGTCCTCGGCGCGGACGACGCCCAGGACACGGCGCAGCTCGGTCAGGGCCGCCACCGCGTTCACCCGGATCGTGGCGAACGCCTTCTCCAGCTCCGGCGGCGGATCCTGGACCCGGTAGGGGGCGGCCTCCGCCTGGATGGCGACCACGGACATGTGGTGCGCCACCACGTCGTGCAGCTCGCGGGCGATGGTGGTGCGCTCCTCCAGCAGGGTGCGGCGGGACCTCTCGTGCGCGGTGACCGTCTGCTGGGCGCTGACCGTCTGCTCGGCCTCCCTGCGTATGTGCCAGACGGTGACGCCCAGCAGGACGAATGCCGACACCAGCAGCATCGGTCCGGAGTTGTTCTCGAAGTGGTAGCCGAGCACGGCCTCGGCCGCGGAACAGTAGAGGGCGGTGATCAGCCACATCCACGCCGCCGTGCGCGGCCGGGTGCGGATCGCCACGACCGTGAGCACGGTCAGGTAGGAGATGAAGTTCTCGGGCTGCCAGGGCCACAGGCCCCAGCTGCCGGAGACGATCGACGTGCCCGCGGTCGCGGCCAGGGCCAGCCAGAAGGCCAGGGCGGGACGGCTCAGGGTCACCAGCGGCGGGGCCAGGACCGCGAGCGCGTAGAGCGGGGCGGTCACGCTGCCCTGGGCGCCCAGCCAGGCCGCGATCATGGTCAGCACGCCGACGGCCGCCACCAGGCCGTGCGGCGTCCAGGCGACGTACTCCCGGATCCGGCCCGGGAGCCGGCCGACCAGTGGGCCCTCGGTGCTCATGGGAGGCAGCGGGCGGTACACGGAGGCGCCGTGGAACAGGTCCTCGCGCAGCCCGCGCAGCGCGTTGGCCGCCAGCCGGTACTCGGGGCTGCGGGGCTTGTACGGGCTGAACGCGCCGTCCGGCGCCGTCTGCGTCTGGGTCGTCTCGGTCACGATGAAAACGGTAGGCGCCGGCCCGGGTCGCGGTCGTCCCCTTTGAGAGGGGTCCTGCGGCCTCCCCCTCAGGTACTACGGGTACGGCCCGGCCCCACGCGGGAACGCACGCGGGAACGCACATCGGAACGCACGTCAGTACCCCGAGGGACGGACCAACCCCGACTCGTAGGCGAACACCGCCGCCTGGGTGCGGTCCCTCAGGCCCAGTTTCACCAGGATGCGGCCGACATGGGTCTTCACCGTCTGCTCGGCGACGACGAGGTGCTCGGCGATCTCCGCGTTGGACAGGCCCTGGGCGATCAGGGCGAGCACCTCCGTCTCCCGCTCGGTGAGGACACCGACGCGGGCCTTCAGGGGGGTACGGGGTCTGCCGTTCATCCGGGAGAACTCGGCGATCAGCCGACGGGTGATCCCCGGCGCCAGCAGGGCGTCACCGGCCGCGATCACCCGGACCGCCTCGGCCAGCTGATCGGCGGAGGCGTCCTTCAGCAGGAACCCGGACGCGCCGGCGCACAGCGCCTCGTACACGTACTCGTCGAGATCGAACGTGGTCAGCACCAGCACCTTCGTGCCGGGCGTCCCCGCGGTGACGCGGCGGGTGGCCTCGATACCGCTCATCTCGGGCATGCGGATGTCCATGAGGACGACGTCGGGGACCAGTTCGGTGACCTTGGCGACGGCGTCGAGACCGTCCACGGCCTGGCCGATCACCTCGATGTCCGGCTGGGTGTTGAGCAGCACGGTGAAGCCCTGCCGGACCATCTGCTGGTCGTCGGCGATGAGGACGCGGATGGTGCCGCTGCTCATGGGGTCTGTTCTCCTGTCGCAGGTTGTGGGCCGGGGGCGGGTGTGTCCTCGGCCGTGGCGGGCGGGGCCGGTGGCTCGAGGTACACGACGGGCAGGGCGGCCGGGTCGGTGTAGACGACGGGCAGGGCGGGGGCCCCCGGCGGGACCGGGGCGGCGAGCGGGGCCTTGCCGTCGCGGGGCAGGAACGCGGAGACGGCGAAGCCGCCGTGCAGGGTCCTGGCCGCCCTGACGTGACCGCCCAGCATCCCCGCCCGTTCCCGCATGCCGAGCAGGCCGTGTCCGGCACCCGGGGACGGCAGGACCGGGCGCTGCGGACGGGAGTTGACGACGCTCAGGTACAGGCCGTCGGGGACGTGGGTGACCTCGACCCGGACCGTCGAACCCGGCGCGTGTCTGAGGGCGTTGCTCAGCCCCTCCTGCACGATGCGGTACGCCGACAGCTCCACGCCCGGCGGGTAGGGCTGCGACGTCTGCCGGGTGTCCTTGACGTCCATGGTGACAGCCAGCCCCGCCGTGCGGGTGTTCTCCACGAGGGCGTCGAGGCGGTCCAGAGTGGGCTGCGGTGTCTGCGGCGCGGCACCGGTCCCGGACTCGCCGAGCCCGTGGAAGTCGTCGGGGTGGGCGGAGCGCAGCACGCCGAGGACCCGGCGCAGTTCGGCGAGCGCCTCCAGGGCGTTCTGCCGGATGCCGGCCAGGTTCTCCTTCAGCTCGTCGGACGGGTCCTGCGTCAGGTGCGGGGCGACCTGCGCCTGGATGGAGATGACCGACATGTGGTGGGCGACCACGTCGTGCAGTTCCCGGGCGATGCGGCTGCGTTCCTCCAGGAGGGTGCGGCGGGCCCGTTCCTCTGCCGTGATCGTCGTCTGCTCGACGAGCTGGGTGCGCGTCTCGCGCAGGCCGCGCAGCACGCTGCCGACGAGGACGGCCACCGCGAACAGGGCGAAGGCGGCCAGCCCGGTCCCGGTGAAGCGCTCGGCGCCGAGGACGCCTTCCAGCCCGTATGTCGCCAGGCCGGTGACCAGCAGTGCCGCGACCGCGCGGCTCGCGGGCACGCGCAGCGCGAGCAGGACCAGGACGGCGATGTGCACCGCCATCTCCGGTGTGGTCCACGGCCAGCTCGGCCCGTCCGACACCCCCGGCACCTGGCTTGCGACAGGAGCCGGGACCGGATGCGCCAGGCCCTGACCGGCCAGGCCGAGGGAGTCCCGGCCGAGCAACGCGGTGACCACCACGGCGCTCAGCGACAGCAACCAGGCGGGAACCGGCCGCCACAGCGCCAGGACGACCGCCGTGGCCTGGGCGAGTCCGGCGGCGAGACCCACTTGCGCGGTGAGCCGGTAGTTGTGGGCGATGTCCTGGCCGCCTTCCAGCGGCAGGAACACGGCGAGCCAGAGGACGACGAGGTAGGCCAGTCCCCGCAGCCACCGGTACTTCGACAGGGGCGGGGACAGCGGCGAGGGGCGGTCGCCGAGTGTCGTACGGAGGCGTCGGAGCACGCCGCCCACCCTAGACACCGTGTGGCCTTCGCTGTGCCGCCCTGCGCTCGCCCCGGTGTACCCGCACCACCCGGGACGGCCGGTTCGCGGGGCGGCGCGGGCCGTGTTCGAAGCCGCGGAAGGCCGCCCAGCAGACGGCCAGGGCCAGGGCGAAGACGGGCAGCCAGGCCAGGCGGGCCGCCACCCAGCCCAGGCCGTCGGGGAGGGTGTGCAGGCCGGGGAGGCGGCCCGCCAGGAGGCCTGTGGCAGTGGTCGCCATCAGCGCGGTCTGGTGCCACAGGAAGATCGTCATGGCGGAGAGGTTGACCAGGGCCACCGCCGCCCAGGCCCACGGGCGGCGCATCGCGTGGGCGAGCCGGTCCCGCAGCAGGAGGGCCAGGCCGCACTGCGCCAGGCCGAAGGTGACGACGGCCAGGGTCGGCGGATCGAGGTTGGAGACCGCCTCACCCGGGACGCCGACCATCGACGCCGGGTACCCGGCCCAGGCGACCAGCGCGGCCGTGGCCGCCGCACCGCCGGTCAGCAGCAGCCAGCCCGCGCGGCGGCGGTCCAGTTCGCCGCGGGTCCAGGCCGCGCCGAGGGTGAACGGCACGAGCCAGCCGGCCGGCAGGTTCAGCCAGCCGAGCCAGCCCGGTGCGCCGAGCCCGAATCGAAGGAGGTCCACGTGCAGGACGACGGCCAGCGGCCACAGCGGATTGAGCCGGGTCAGCAGCGGGGTCGCGGCCGTCAGTGCGGCGAAGACCAGGAGGAACCACATGGGCGACAGGGCCAGCTTGACGAGGGTGCGAACCGTGTTCGGGTCCGCGCCGGTCAGCAGGAGCGCGACCGCAGCGGTGGTCCAGAGGGCCAGTACGGCCGCGGCCGGCTTGAACAGGCGGGACAGCCGGGCGCGCAGCCACCTCCGGTAGGTGGTGCCACGGGCCTGCGCCGAGGCGTAGCTCCGAGTGGCCACATGGCCGCCGACCAGGAAGAACACGGCGAGGGTCTGGAAGACCCAGGAGACCGGAGTCAGCCAGGGCATGAAGTGCAGGGGGCTCGCGGTGTGCAGCGTCGCGTGGGAGCCGGTGTGGGCGCCCGCGACCAGCGCCGTCACCAGCCAGTGGCCCAGGACCACGCCGAGGATGGCGAACGCCCGGAGCGCGTCCACCGACCGGTCCCTCCCGGACGGGGTCGCGGCGTCGATGCGGTGGGCCGCCGCCCGTATCCGGGCGAGCGCGGGTGCGTGGACGCGCACGGCTCTCGCCTGCCGCGCGCCACGGGTTCGGTCGGTCACCGCAGCTCCTTCGGGGTGCCCAGGACGATCCGGGCCAGGTTGGTCAGGGACGGGGACCCGGGGGTGAAGTAGGCGCTGTGGCCGCCTTTTCCGGCGCGGAAGACGCGGGCGCCGAAGGCCGGGTCCATGGGGTCGGTGCCGAAGCCGACGGTCGTGCCGAACAGGTCGGCCCGCACGTGCGGTACGTGTGCCACCCAGTCGTCGGCGCCGCGGGCCGCCCACACGCGGGCCGGCGTGTGCAGCGCGGCCACGGAGCCGGCGCCGGTGCCGGGGCTGCCGATCAGGGCGATGTCGCTCACGGCCAGGCCGGCGGCGGCCCGGCCGCAGACCACCGAACCGTAGGAGTGGCACACCAGCGTGAGGTGCGGTGACCGGCCGGGCGCCGCGCCGACGACCGCCCGCAGATCGTGCACCAGCTGTCTCAGGTGCGGGGCCGCCTGCTCGGCGCGGCCGGTGGTGAGGACGGTGGTGCTGACGGTGCCCGGCGTCTCGTAGCCGAGCCAGGCGACGACCGCCGGGTGGGCGGTGGGCGGTGCCTGGCGGGTCAGCTCGCGGAACAGGGCCTGCGCGCCCGCCCGGAAACGGTCGTAGGTGTCGAGTGAGGTGTCGGACCCGGGGACCAGGACCGCGACGCGGTCCGCGTGCGCCAGGTCGCCGACGACCTCGGTGGCCCGGCCCGGGCCGCGCCCGTCGAAGGTGAGCAACTGCCGGGAGGGCGATGCCAGTTCCCGCTCGACGGCCGCGCGGTGCGGGTCGCCGTGGGCGGCGGCCATGCGGGAGGCCTGTGCGGCGTTGGCCCGGTTGGCCGCGTAGGCCGCGGCCAATGTGGCCCGCGTCGGAGCGGCGAGCACCGCCGGGGCCGGGGCGGGGGTCCAGGGACGGGCCGCCGCCGACAGCGGCACGACCACCGCCGCGATGACGAGGACGGCGAGGAAGGCGCGACGCCATCGGTGCGCCGGACGGCCCTTCGCCGCCTCGCGTGGTGCAGTCGCACCCTTCGCCGCCTCGCGTGGTGCAGTCGCACCCTTCGTCCGCTCAAGCCCCATGGCCCGCGTCCCCCTCCGTCGGGCCCGCTCGCCGGGCTCGCCTGGAAGGGAAATTACGGATCCGGGGACGTCGTTCGCGTCCCGCCGCAGAGCTGTTCTCGGCCGTAGCTCTCAGGTATTACGGGTATGACAGGACCCGTGCGACAGCACCAGCGACAGCACCCGAGCGGCAGTTACCCGGGTGGCAGGCTGAAGCGACCACGACCCGGGCGGCAGGCTGAAGCGACCACCCCGCGAGCGGCAGGCTGAAGCGAGACGACCCGAGCGGCCGGACTGAAGCAACACGACCCGAGCGGCCGGGCCGAAGCGACCGGGACCGCCCCACGCGCTCCCGTCTCCCCGGATCACCACGCCAGCTGTGCGATCTCCTCCGCCACCACCGCGCAGGCGTCCGCGGCCGGGTCGATCAGCGGGAAGTGACCGACCTCCTCCAGCAGGGTCAGACCCACCACCTCCCCGGCCTTCGCCGCCGCCTCCGTATAGGACTCCGCCACGGCGTACGGGACGTCCACGTCCGCACGCCCCTGCACCACCGTCGTCGCGATGCCGGTCGGCAGCAGCAGAGACGGGTCGGCGTATACCCTGCGTGCCTCGAACTCCGCCGGGCCGCCCAGGAGTTGCAGCGCGGCTTGGCCGCACACGTTCAGCTTCCCCGCGACCTCGAAGTCTGCGATCGGGGCGAGGGCGACCACACCGCGCAGCAGGGCCGGGCGGTCGGTGCGCCAGGGCGCGTCGGCGGGCAGCACGTGGCGCGCCGCCGCCCACAGGGCCAGCTGGCCGCCCGCCGAGTGGCCGGTGAGCACCATGCGCCGGACGTCCGCCCGCGGAAGTGCCTCCCGTACGAGCGCGGGCAGCGCGTCGAGCGCCGCCGCCACGTCGTCGAAGGTCTCCGGCCAGCGGCCCGCCACCGGAGCCACGCCCTCCTGGCCTCCGTCCGCGACAGACGAGGGGGAGGAGGCGGAGGAGGCGCCGCGCCGGTACTCCACGTTGGCCACGGCGAAGCCCCGGCCCGCGAGGAAGCCCGCGAACGGGGTGATGTGGCGGCGGTCGTACGGTGCCCGCCAGGCCCCGCCGTGCAGGACCACGACGAGCGGCACGGGACCGGGGTCCGCCGGGGCCCCGCGCGGGGCGTAGAAGTCGATCACCTGGTCGGGGTGGTCGCCGTACGCGGCGGTGGCGTCCGGATCGACGGCCGGGTGCGAGAGGACGGCCTCCTCCTCCGCCGCGGCACGCGCGGCGGCGGCACCGCCGGCGGGGTTCTCCGGTTCTGCGGCAGCGCAGGGTGCGGCGGCGTCCGGCATGCTCCAACCTCTCAGCGAAGGAACGGAATTGACGGGACAGATTGGACGGACGAGGGATCGGTTCGGCCGTTGGCCGGGACGGTATCAGGCCGGTGACGTGCGCCGACACGCGGACGTCACGCTCGGTGAACCCCTTCTGGTGCGGGTCCCGGGGCGGAGGCGACGGGCACGCCTCCGCCCCGGGCGACCGGAGCGGCCCCCACCTGGCCCGCACCTGGCCTGCACTGGCCGCCTACCGCCGGCCCCCTACCCCCTCGCCTACCCCTCGCCTACCCCTCGCCGAGCACCGCCGCCAGCACCCGCGCCGCCCGTTCCACGTCGCCGAACCCGACGTAGAGCGGTGTGAAGCCGAAGCGCAGGACGTCCGGGTGGCGGAAGTCGCCGACCACACCGCGTTCGATCAGCCGCTTCATCACGGCCCTGGCGTCCGGGCACCGCAGGGCCACCTGGCTGCCCCGCTGCCCGTGCGCGGCCGGAGTCACGGACTCCACGCGTCCGGCGGGGACGTACGCGGCGACGCACTCCAGGAAGAAGTCCGTCAGCGCCAGGGACTTGGCCCGCACCGCCTCGATCGGCACCCCGTCCCAGACGTCGAGGGAGGCCTCCAGGGCGAGCAGCGAGAGGATGTCCGGCGTGCCGACACGGCCCCGCGGGGCGCCCCGCGCCGGTTCGTACTCCGGGCGCATACCGAAGGGCTCGGCGTGCGAGTTCCAGCCGGGCAGCGGGGAGTCGAAGCGGTCCTGGAGGCCACGGCGCACGTACAGGAACGCCGGTGACCCGGGGCCGCCGTTGAGGTACTTGTACGTGCACCCGACCGCAAGGTCGACGCCGTGCTCGTCCAGCCCGACCGGCAGGGCGCCCGCGCTGTGGCACAGGTCCCAGACGGCGTACGCCCCGGCCCCGTGCACCGCGGCCGTCAGGGCCGGCAGGGCGTGCAGGCGGCCGGTGCGGTAGTCGACGTGGTTCAGCAGGACCGCGGCGGTACGGGAGGAGAGGGCCCCGGGGACCTCGTCCGGCGCCACGGGACGCAGGGTGCAACCGGTCATCCGGGCGGCGGAACCCGCGATGTACCCGTCCGTGGGGAACGTCGTCGCGTCGACCAGGATCTCGTCGCGAGGGCCACCGGCCTCCCCGCCGCCAGGCTCGCGGGCCATCCGCACCGCCGCCACCAGCGCCTTGAAGACGTTGACGCTCGTCGAGTCGCCCACCACGACCTGGCCCGGTGCCGCCCCGACCAGCGGGGCGATCCGGTCGCCAATCCGCTCGGGCGCGGTCCACCAGCCGCTCTCCTCCCAGGAGCGGATGCGCAGCTCGCCCCACTGGCGGCGCACGACGTCCGCGACCCGGTCCGCGACGTGCGCCGGAAGCGCGCCCAGCGAGTTCCCGTCCAGGTAGACGACCTCGTCGAGCACGAACCGGTCCCGCAACGCGCCCAGCTCGTCCGCGGCGTCCAGCGCCTCCGCCCTGCTCAGAAGCTCAGACATGGGACCTCGCCGTCCACAGCTCGGGGAAGACGTTGTTCTGCGCGCGCTTCTCCAGCCAGGCCACCCCGGCGGAGCCGCCCGTGCCCGGCTTGGAGCCCATCGCGCGCCGGGTGGCGACCAGGTGGTCGTTGCGCCATCGCCACACCAGCTCGGCCACGTCCGTCAGTGCCTCGCCGAGGCGGGCCAGGTCGTCGGCCGGGTCACCGGCGTAGAGCGCCGTCCAGACGGCCTCCACCTCGTCCGACGGCTTGTAGCGCAGCGCCACGTCACGGTGCAGGACGGCGTCCGGGACGGCGTGCCCGCGCCGGGCGAGCAGCCGCAGGACCTCGTCGTAGAGGCTCGGCTCGTGCAGCGCCTTCTCCAGTTCCGCGTGGACGCGGGGCGCGCCGCGGTGCGGGACGAGCATCGACGCGGACTTCTCGCCGAGCAGGAACTCCATGCGCCGGTACATCGCCGACTGGAAGCCGGACCCCTCCCCGAGGGCGCTGCGGTAGCTGTTGAACTGGGCGGGCGTGAGCTGCCCGAGTGGCTTCCAGGAGGCGTTCAGCGCCTCCAGTTCCCGTACGGACCGCTTGAGCGCGGCGGTCGCGGTCGGGACGTCGTCCGCGCGCAGCGCACGGGCCGCGGTCTCCCACTCGTGGACGATGACGGTGAACCACAGCTCCATGACCTGGGTCGTGACCAGGAAGACCATCTCTCCGGGATCGTCGGAGAGGGTGTGCTGGAGATGGGTGAGCACGTCCGCCCTGACGTAGTCCTCGTACGGCGTCGTGCCTTCGAAGTCGAGATGCGGGGTCTCGGGCTCAGCTGCCTCGGCGGGCCCGGGCATCGGGTGAGCCTGTTGGGACATCGCTGTCTCCTGCATGTACTCCGGGTAGCGGTCCGCCCCTGCCGATGCCGGCACGGGGGCCCCGGTCCCCACCCGCATCCTCCGCAGCATCGGCACAGATCGCAAGGCCGGCCGGGGCGGCACCCGCCCCGGCCGGCCCGGTGCCGGAGAACACCTGGAAAGCACCCCCGGTAGGCACCCCCGGTAAGCACCCACGGGTCAGTCGCGGGTCATTCGTGGATCAGCCGTGGATCAGCCGTGGAACGGCCGTGGATCAGTGGCAGGTCAGACGAGGATCAGTCGTGGTTCAGCCGTGGATCAGTGGCAGGTCAGACGAGGATCAGTCGTGGGTCAGACGCGGATCAGACGTGGATCAGTCGTGGGTGATCCAGGTGCCCTTGGTCGGGTTCCAGTGGATCGTGCCCTGCTGGAACCGCTGGGCCCGGCCGCCACCGTCCTCGTCCACCTCGTCGGTGACCGGGTAGCCGAGCACGGCCTCGTGTCCGGCCGCGTGGAAGGCGTCGTAGATCGCGTCGTGGACGATGTGCGTCCCGGTCTGCGGCGACCAGAGGAACAGGCCCCGTTCGAAGAACTGGTAGCGGCCCCGGGTGCCGTCGGGCGCCTGCGCGCCGTCGGCCTCGTCCATCGTGGGGAAGCCCCAGCGGCGCTCCGCGTCCGTCGCCCAGAAACTGGTCAGGATGTCGCCGTGGACCCAGTAGGCCACGTCCGGGTGCCACAGGATGATGCCGTTGCGGAACTCCTGGAAGCGCCCGCCGAGGGAGGCGTCCGCCTCGGCGCGCAGCGGAGGACCGACGACGCCGTCCGCGCCGCCCAGGCTCGCGTACTTCGCGCCGATCGTGCCGTAGGGCCAGAACGCCTCGTCCCGCATCCGCCGGGCGACGTCCTCCGCCTGGTCGTAGCGGTCCGGGTACGCCGACCGCTGTACGGCCTGGGCGAGCTGCCCGGCGGTGCTGCCCTCCATGCCGGGTTCCATCTGCTGGGCGACCTCGAAGAACTTGCCCGCCGCGTAGTCGACGTCGAGGATCTGCTCGGGGGTCCCCCAGCCCTGCGAGGGCCGCTGCTGGAAGACGCCGAGGGAGTCCCGGTCCCCGCACGCCAGGTTGTTCATCCGCGACTCGACCCAGCCGGTCTCGAAACCGGCGAGCATCACCTTGTCGGACACGTTCATGCGCTGGCCCACCTCGTAGACCTTGCGCGTCACGGCGATGTCCCGGTCGGCGGGGACGTCGCAGTACGCCTCGGCGGGCGCCGCGTTCCGCAGGGGGCCGGGCACCGGGTGCCCGCCCCGCGCCTGCGCGGTCCCGCCGCCGAGCGCGGTCAGGGCGGCGGCCGTGACCAGCGCCGCCACGAGCAGGGATCTCGCGCGCCGCGCGGCACCACGGCCGCCACTCACCGCGCCCGTCGCGGGCCGCACGTGACGGGAGCGGGATCCGTCCTTCCCGGGCCGCACATGGCGGGAACGGGGTCCGTCCTTCCCGGGCCGCACATGGCGGGAACGGGGTCCGTCCTTCCCGGGCCGCACGTGACCGTGACGGGTCGCGCCCTTCACGGGCGGATCCCGTCGAACTGGAGGGCCCAGTAGGGCGGGCTGCCCTGCTGCCCGTTCCACTGGGAGACGATCAGCGTCAGCGACGTGGCGCTCGCGCTGCCGGGGTGGATGTATCCGCCGTACAGGAAGGGGACCTGCGGCCTGCCCCAGTGGCCGGGCGGGAAGGTGTTGTTGCCGACGATCTGCGGCACCGGCGCGCTCCACACCGCATCGGGGCGCGGAGCGGTCCGGGTGCAGATCGCGTAGTCGTCCACGTCGAAGTAGCTCATGCAGTACGTCGACCCGATCCGCTTCACCGAGAACTCGCCGATGTTGTTGCCGGTGAGGATCGGCGAGGGGGCGGCCGCCGTCGTCCAGCGCCAACCACCGTCCACGTAGGCCCAGTTCTGCTGCGCGCCGAAGTTGCCGGCGCGGAAGTCGCCCGGCTGGATGCGGAACAGCTGGATCGCGCCCCCGTCGGCCGTGTTGCGGTGGCTGCCGTTCCAGCGCTTGGAGAAGACGTACAGCCAGCCGTCGGGGTCGATGCCCGCGAACGACCACATGCCGTACATGGACTGGTTGACGCCCTGGACGTCACCGGCCCAGTGGTACGGGTAGTCGGTCCAGGTCACCCCGTGGTCGTCGGAGTAGGCGACGCCCGACATCAGGGAGCCGTCGCGGCCCGCGTCCGGGGTCCAGGTGTTCACGGAGGTGTACTGGAGGTAGGTGCGGCCGCCGAACTCGATGCAGTCGTTGGGGATGCGGCTGAACTCCCAGCCGTGCCCGTGGTCCTGCTGGTGGCCGTAGTCGAAGAGCTGCCGGGCGGCTCCGCCGGTGGGCATCGCCCAGGTGAACGAGATCGGCGTCTGCCCCGAGGCGTCGAAACGGTCCTGGTTCAGCATGAGCGGCGAGCCCAGGTAGGCACCCGTCTGCTGGATGCCGGCCCAGGAGTCGCCGAAGACGTAGCCCCATGTGCCGTCGTGTTCGCGGTAGTAGGGGATCGCCAGGTCCCCGGAGCCCAGGCCCTGGGCGCTCGCCGAGTCGCCGGGCCGGTCGCACAGGGAGGCGCCGCTCTGCTGGACCCGTGCGCCGGTACGCGCTCGGGGCGCGCCGTCGCGGGACGCGGCGGCGGCGGTGGTGGCGGGGACGGCGGCCAGGCCCGCGCCCAGGGCGATCCCCAGGCCGGCGGTGAGCGCGCGGCGGCGGGAGGGCTCGGGCGCGCCGGGCCGGCCGTACGCGCTGTACTTGCCGGGACGGCTGTGCTGGTTGCTGGGCTGGGGACGTGGCTCGTCGGCCATCGGTCGGACCTCCGGTGGGGGTACGGGTCGGAGAGAGCCCGGATCGGGCCGCGTGGCCCACCGCCGGTGCGAGCGGGACGAGTTGACCGGCGGGCAGGCGCGACGCGGGACCAAGTGAGCGGGCCGGTACGGACGGTAGCCGCGAGGATGGCGGAGAGGGCATCCGGAACGATCCGGAGTGACAGGAACCTGCTCCCGGCCCGGCTTCCGATCCGGCCCCGCCCGGCTCCCGATCCGGCCCCCGGTCCGGCTTCCGGCCCGGCCCTGGTCCGGCTTCCGGCCCGGTCCTGGTCCGGCTACCGCGCGGTGGTCGGGCGCGGGCAGGCCGGGACCGCCGGGCGGTCCTTGGTGCGTACGGCGGGCAGCCATGCCGTGGGACGGGTGGAGCCGCGCGGGAGGCGCACCTGGAACCACTGGGCCGACCGCTCGTCCGCCTCGTCGATGATGGACGTCCCGCGGTCCAGCCGGCAGTCGACGGCGAGGACGTCCCCGTTCCACACCCGGGTCGGGACGACGTTGTCGATGGTGTACGGCCGCAGCGGGTCGATCGCGAGACCGAGACTGCACTGCGGGGACCGGTCCGTCCGGCCCCGGCAGCGCTGGTCGACGTTGAACACCCGGACGCTGCCCGCCGGCCGGTCCGCCACCGCGGCCTGCCGCCCGGCTGCCTCGTCGCGCCCGGCGAACGCCCAGACCGCCACCCCCACCCCCACCGCCACCGCCACGCACACGGAGACGGAGACGGCCGCGAGCACGCCGCGCGGGCGCCGCCGCCCGCCGCGGTCGGAGCGGGGGAGCGCGGGGCGCCGCTCGGCGATGCGCCGCAGCAGGCTCTCCGCGGTGTGCCCGGCGCGGGCCGCGTGAGTGGGGGCCAGGCAGTCGGCGGCCAGTTCGCGCCAGAACGGCGGTACCGCGTTGTCCATGCGCAGCGGTGCCCGCCCGGCGGCGTACTCCTGCGCGGCGGCACTGCGCGCCGCGGGTGTGGCACCGGGGAACGGCGAGGCGCCGCGCGCGAACACCTCGTGGATCAGGATGCCCAGGGCCCACACGTCGGCGCTCGGCCGGACCCGTACGCCGTGTTCGCCGACCGGGGCCCTCCACCGCTCCGGCGGGAGGTAGTCGAGCGTGCCCATGGGCGGGGCGTACCCGTGGGTGCCGTGGGCGCCGGTCAGTTCCGTGGCCAGCCCGAAGTCGGAGAGCCGGGCCGAACCGTCCGCTCCCAGCAGGACGTTGTCCGGCTTGAGGTCCCCGTGCACCCAGCCGGCGCCGTGCAGGTGCGCGAGGCCCTCGCAGACCTCGCGGACGACCCGGGCGGCCTCGGCCTCGTCCGGCCCGGTGCCGAGCAGGTCCCGCAGGCTGCGCTCGGCCCTTTCCATGACGAGCACGATCGCTCCGTCCAGCGCCGGGTGGTCCGGCGCGGTCAGGACGAGGCAGTCCAGTACGCGGATCAGCCTCGGGTGGCCGGCCCGGCGCCCGAGTTCCAGCTCTCGGCGGGCCGTCTCCGCGACCTTCCGGGCCTGACGCGGGGCGAGACCGGCGGTCGGCAGCACTTTGAGCGCGACAGTTCCGTCACCCCCGCCCCGCTCCCGGCCCGCGTCACGCTCCCGGCCCACGCCCCGCTCCCGGCCCGCGTCACGCTCCCGGCCCACGCCCCACTCCTGACCCGCGGTGCGCTCCTGCCTCCCGCCACCCACCTGGCCCGCGCCGCGCTCCGCGCCCCCATCGCCGTCCTGGGCAGCCCCATCGCCATCCGGGGCAGCCCCGTCACCGTCCCGGGAAGCCGCATCGCCGTCCGGGGCGACCGCGCCGCCATCCCGGGAGCCGAGGGCGGGGCGGCCCGCGTAGACCGTGGCCCAGCCGCCCGTGCCGATCGGCTCCGCGACCTCCCAGCCACCGATCCGGAAGCCGCGCGGCAGCACATCCGTACCGGCGCCACCGCCGTCACCGCCGCCGCTCCCCCAACTGCCGTCCGCCCCGCTCACCGTGCGCGCCCGCCGCACCGGCGGCCGCCACCGCGGCCCGCCGCCCGCCGTGTCATCCCGCCGTCCGCCGGAGGCGTCCGCCGGCCCCGCCGCGGGGCGGCAGGAGCGCGAGGTGTTCCTCCCGTACGAGCCCGAACCGCAGCGCGACGCCGACGATCGCCTCCCGCTTGCCGTTGCGTCGGTTGACCCGGGCGGGGTCGTCCTCGTCCGGGACACCGACCCGGATCTTCTCCTCGGCGAGGTAGTCGATGTGCGAGCTGACCGCGCGCGCGGTGAGCCTGGCGCAGGCGGCGTGGCCCCTGAGCCGTTCGACGATCTGCGGGGTGGTCGGCACGGCGACCGGTGACTCGTCCCGCAGCCGCGGTTCGCACAGGGCGACCAGCACCAGGAAGTAGGAGGCCGTCTCGTCCAGCGAGTACGCCATGACGGTACGGCTCTCCCAGGGGCTGCTCCGGCCCCCTGTGCCGTCCGGGCCGTCCAGGCCGTCGGCGTCGAGGTAGACGTGGTCGGGCGCGAACACGTGGAAGGCCACGGTGGTGTCGCGGCGGGTGGGCAGCACGATGCGGGCGAACTCGAACGGAATGGGCGCCCCCGCCCGCCGGGGCGGCACCCTCAGGTACTCGCCCGCCCCCTCCGGGTTCTCCACCAGGTAACTGTGGGTCGTACTGAAGTTGCTGAGCTGCCAGTGGTCGTCGGTCACGCGGATCTCCCCGGCCAGCCGCGAGATCGCCGCGTCCACGAGGCGCAGCTCGACGGGGACCGTCGCCGATCCGCGGCCGAAACGCGCCACCTCTCCCGGGCCGAGCCGCAGGGTCAACCCCCGGTCGAGCCCCCGGTCGAGCCTTCTGTCGAACCCGCGGACACCCGGCCCTCCGCCTCCGCCCGGCCGCACGCCACCACCGGGCCCTCCGCCACCGCCCGGCCCACGGCCGCCGTCCGTACCGCCCGGCGGCAGATGAATCACGATGCCGCTCACCGCCCCCGCCTCCCCCACATGTCAGCAGCTGTCGCACGCCGTCACACCCCGTCGCACAGGAAGCTACCCGTCCGTCACGGGCGGCCCCGCTCGACTTTGGCCATTTTCGTGCGGCCGGATTCGTCCCTTACGGGAGGTTCCGTACCCCGCGGCGGCATCTCTGCGGTGGCATCCCGGCGGCGGGCCGCCGGGTGGCAGACTGCTTCCATGACCACGCACAAGAACCTGCTGGGCGGCCCGGAGCCGACCCGCCTCCCGGAGAACGAGGAGGCGTACCGCCTGCTGGGCGAGGAGTCGAAGTCCCCGGCGGAGGTCGCCGCCAAGGACCCGACGTTCTCGCTGGCCTGGGCGATGCTCGCCGACGACGCCTTCGAGGAGGGGCGGGTGGTCGAGTCGTACGCGTACGCGCGCACCGGCTACCACCGCGGCCTCGACCAGCTCCGCCGGGCCGGATGGAAGGGCCACGGCCCCATCCCCTGGGACCACCGGGCCAACCGCGGGTTCCTGCGCTGCCTGGCCGCACTCGCCCGCGCCGCCGGGGAGATCGACGAGAAGGAGGAGGCGGCGCGCTGCTGGCAGTTCCTTCAGGACAGCAGCGCGGAGGCGTACGCCGAACTCAAGCGCTGACGCCGCGAGCCGGATGAAGCACCGACAACACAGCGAGCCCGTCGCCGAAAGGCGCGGGCTCGCTGGTGCGTCACGGCACTCGGTACTCGGCACGCGGAACGCAGCACGCCGCGGAGCGCGACAAAGCGTAGGACGCGGCGGCGCGTGGAACGCGGGTTACTTGATCTTGGTGCCCGTGGAGCGCAGGTTGCCGCAGGCCTCGACCACGCGCGTGGCCATGCCGGCCTCGGCCAGCTTGCCCCAGGTGCGCGGGTCGTAGGTCTTCTTGGAGCCGACCTCGCCGTCGACCTTCAGGACACCGTCGTAGTTCTTGAACATGTGGTCGACGACGGGACGCGTGAAGGCGTACTGGGTGTCCGTGTCGATGTTCATCTTCACCACGCCGTTCTCCAGGGCGGTGCGGATCTCGTCCTCCGTGGAGCCGGAGCCGCCGTGGAAGACGAAGTCGAACGGCTGGCTGCCGGCCGGGCGGCCGTACTTCGCCGCGACGCCTTCGTTGAGGTCCTTCAGCAGGTCGGGGCGGAGGACGACGTTGCCCGGCTTGTAGACGCCGTGGACGTTGCCGAAGGAGGCGGCCAGCAGGTAGCGGCCCTTGTCGCCCAGGCCCAGCGCCTCGGCGGTGCGGATCGCGTCGTCGACGGTCGTGTACAGGGAGTCGTTGATCTCGTGGGAGACGCCGTCCTCCTCGCCGCCGGTCGGGGTGATCTCGACCTCAAGGATGATCTTGGCGGCGCGGGCCTGCTCCAGCAGCTCCTGCGCGATCGACAGGTTGTCGGCGAGGGTCTCCGCGGAACCGTCCCACATGTGGGACTGGAACAGCGGGTCGAGACCGGCCTCGACGCGCTTCTTGGACAGCGCGAGCAGCGGACGCACGTACCCGTCGAGCTTGTCCTTGGGGCAGTGGTCGGTGTGCAGCGCGACGTTGACCGGGTACTTCTCGGCGATGATGTGCGCGTACTCGGCCAGGGCCACGGCACCGGTGACCATGTCCTTGCTGTACTGGCCGCCCAGGAACTCGGCACCACCCGTGGAGATCTGGACGATGCCGTCGCTCTCCGCCTCGGCGAAACCGCGCAGGGCCGCGTTCAGGGTCTGCGAGGACGTCACGTTGATGGCCGGGTAGGCGAACTTGCCTGCCTTCGCCCGGTCGAGCATCTCGTTGTAGACCTCGGGGGTTGCGATGGGCATCTGTCCGCTCCTTGTATGTGCGGGGTGCGTTCTGCGTACTTACGGCCCTGACCTAGGGAGTGACGTCATCGTCGGCCCCATCTTCGCAGACGGAGCCGAATGCTTCGGACACCCTGTCCAGCCTGTGAACTCCGGGTCGCGCGGCCCGCACCCCGCCCGCGCCGCGGCGGCGGACGCGGCTCAGTCCAGGCCGAGGTCGTCCTTCGAGTACGCGAACACGTACGGCACGCCCGCCCGCTCGGCGATCGCCTCGGCCGCGCCCGTGGCCCGGTCGACGATCGTGGCCACCGCGACGACCTCCGCGCCGGCCTCCCGCAGCGCCTCCACCGCGGTCAGCACCGAGCCGCCGGTGGTGGAGGTGTCCTCGACGGCGAGCACGCGGCGGCCCGCGACCTCGGTGCCCTCGATACGGCGCTGGAGACCGTGCGCCTTGCCCGCCTTGCGCACGACGAACGCGTCCAGCGTCTTCCCGCGCGCGGCGGAGGCGTGCAGCATCGCGGTGGCCACCGGGTCGGCGCCCAGGGTGAGGCCGCCGACCGCCTCGTAGTCGAGGTGGGCGGTCAGGTCGAGCATGACCTGACCGACCAGCGGGGCGGCCACGCCGTCGAGGGTGATGCGGCGGAGGTCGACGTAGTAGTCGGCCTCCTTCCCCGACGACAGGGTCACCTTGCCGTGCACCACGGCCTTGTCCTTGATCTGCTGCAGCAGCTCGCCGCGTACGTCGCTCATGGCAGTCAGCTTAAGCGCGGCGCCAGGCCCAGGTGGTCGTGGCCTCCAGCGGTTCCAGGGGGGTGACCAGGCGCGGGTGGGTGTTGAGCCCGTCGGGTGGCCCGGTCTGCGGCTCCACGCACACCGCGGCCTCCTGCTCGTCGTAGACGACGACCCACTCCTCGGGGCTGGTCACCTTCAGCTCCAGCTGCCCCGGCCAGGTGAGGGTGACGTCGACGCCGCCCGGCATGCCGAAGCAGTCGTCCCAGGGGCCCGGCCGCGGGTCGATACGGCGGCCGGTGGGCAGGTGGTCGTCGCCGCGCTCCTCCTGCCAGGCCGGCTCGAACGCGAGGCGCGCGTCCTGCCCGCCCAGGTTGCGCCGGAACCACGGGTGCCAGCCGATCTGCGCCGGGAAGGAGGAGTCGTACGTCTCCACGGACATCGACAGCGTCAGGGCGTCCTCGGTCAGCGCGACCACCTGGGTGACACGGCCGGGGTAGGGCCAGGGGCCGACGAGGTCGTACGTCAGCACCGCCTCGTCCGCCGAGGTGCGGGCCGTGCGCCAGGCGCCGTCGCGGGCGGTGCCGTGAATGGCGTGCGGCGGGGAGTTGAGCGGCATCTGGTGGACGGTGGCACCGTCCCGGAACCTGCCCTCGCGGATCCGGCCGCACCAGGGAACCATCGGGAAACACCCGAACCGGTCCCCCTGGCGGAGCAGTTCGAGCCCGCCCACCCGGAGCCCCCCGATGCGGCCCCCGTGGCCCGGCCGTACGGTCGCTTCCGCGTCACCCGCGGTCAGCGTGATGTCTTCGTCACTCACGCGACGAGGCTACTGGTCCGACCAGGCCCAGGTGCCCGATCAGGGGGCGCGCTCCAGTGCGGGTCGGCCGGGAGTGTGGTGGGGGGGCGGCCCCGCTCACCCGCGGCGGGTGCCCCGGTCCGGTCCGCCGCGCGCGGCCCGGTTCAGCGGCGGCGGCGCAGGGCGCGGCCCACGACGATCGCCGAGGCCACGACCAGGGCGGCGGCGGGGGCCGCCCAGCGCAGGGTGGGGCCCGCGGAGACGGTGAGCGGGGCGGGGACGGGGGCGTACCGGCCGCGCGGAGGCGCGTGGTCGACCTCCTCCGCGCTGCGTCCGATCATCGTCCGCCGGGCGTGCGCCGCCTCGGCCGGAGGCTCGGTGGCCTCGGTGAAGTCCTCGGTGGGGCCCTCGGCGGCGGGGGCGGCGCGCCCGCTCCCCGCCTCGCCGGCCGGTTCGGCGCCCTCCTCGCTCTCCTCCGCCCCCTCCTCCTCGTCCTCGTCCTCGTCCTCGGTGAGCGGGTCCAGGGAGGGCGGAGGGATTTCCGTGTCGAAGACGGAGGCGTGCCCGGCCGGGGGCGGGGCGGGGGCGTCGGCGGCGCGGGGGCCCGGGGGCTCCGTGTCCGCGTCCTCTTCGCCCGGGGTCTGTGTGCCGCCGGCCTCCGTCCGCGCGGCCTTTGTGCCGGGAGCCTCGGCGGGGCCGGGTGGTGGGGCCGGGGAGTCCTCGGCGTCCGGGGTGGCCTCGAAGTCGCCCGTGGCAGACGGGGCGAAGTCCTCCGTCGCGAGGGACTGCGCCGTGGACTGCGCCGTCTCGGCGGTGGCCGTCGCCAGGTTCTCCGCGAAGCGGTTCAGGAGCCGGTTCACCGCCGTCCGTACGGCCTGCGCGTCCAACTCGGCGACCCGGCCCCCGCCCGACGCGGTGCCGCCGAAGACGAGGGCCGTGCCCTCGTCGGTGTCACGCAGGCGGAGGGTGAGCGCGAGTTTCACCGAGCCGGTGCCGCGCGCCTCGGCCGCCTCGCCCTCGACGGCGTAACCGCCGTCGTCACGGGCCAGGACGCGCAGGGTGCCGCGGTAGGTGATGGAGTGGCCGCCGATCCGCACCTTCAGGCGTCCGGCGACGGGCTCGCTGGCCGCCTCCTGCTGGAGGCCGGGGACCGCCCGGGCCACCTGCGCGGGGTCGGCGAGCGCCGCCCGCAGCCGCCGGGCCGGAACCGGAACGAACACCTCGTGCTCCATGTCAGCCGAGACTACCCAGTGCCGCGCAGGATTACCCTCCCCCGGGCCCCTCGCCGGGAAGTCAGCTCCCGTCCCCCGGGCGGACCAGGCCCGTCTCGTAGGCCAGTACCACTGCCTGCGCACGGCTGGCCAGGCCGAGTTTGGTCATCGTGCGGTTGAGGTGGGTCTTGACCGTGGCCTCGCTGATGAAGAGGCGCTCGGCGGCCTCGGCGTTGGTCAGGCCGCGGGCGACCAGCCGGAGGACCTCGACCTCCCGGGAGGTCAGCGAGCCCAGCCCGGCCGGGGTGTCGGCGGGCGCGGGCGGGCTGTCCGTCCGCTCCGTGAACGCCTCCACCAGCCGCCGGGTGACCACGGGCGCGAACAGGGAGTCCCCGCCGTGCACGGCGGTCACCGCGGCGAGCAGGCGCTCCGGCCCGGCGTCCTTGAGCAGGAACCCCGCCGCGCCGGCCCGCAGGGCGCCGTACACGTACTCGTCGAGGTCGAAGGTGGTCAGGATCAGGATGCGCGGCGCCGGGTCCGGCGCCCCGGCGAGGATCCGCCGGGTCGCCTCGATGCCCGTCATCCCGGGCATGCGGATGTCCATGAGGACCACGTCCGGCCGGGTCCGCGCGGTCGCCGCCACCGCCTCCGCCCCGTCGGCGGCCTCCCCGACGACCCGCATGCCGGGGGCGGCGCGCAACAGCGCGGCCAGTCCGCTCCGTACGAGGAACTGGTCGTCCACCACGAGCACGTCGATCATTCGGCGACGGCGTCTCCCCGGCGTGCGCTCTGTTCCGGCGGCGGCGTCGGAAGGGTCAGATGCACGCCGTATCCCCCCTCGCGTCGCGGGCCGACGACGATCGACCCACCGTAGAGCTTGGCGCGCTCGCGCATACCGATCAAGCCGTGGCCCCCGGGTCCGGGGATTGTGGCCGGATCCGATCCGTCGTCGGTGACCGATACGTCCAGCTCGCCCGGGAGGTAGCCGAGTTCGACGACGGCGTGCGCGCCCCGGGCGTGCTTCAGCACGTTCGTCAGGGCCTCCTGGACCACGCGGTAGACGCACAGCTGCACGCCCGGTGACAGGGCCCTGGGAATGCCGCGCACCCGCACCTCGACCCCGACGCCACCGGCCCTGACCCGCTCCACCATCTCCTCCAGGCGGTCGAGGCCGGGGGCCGGCTCGGTGGCGGCGCGGTCCTCCTCCGTGCCGTCCACACCGTCCGCGCGCAGCAGGCCGAGCATGCGTCTCAGCTCCGCCAGCGCCTCGCCGCCCGCGCTGCCGATGGCGGTGAGCGCTTCGCGCGCCGTGCGGGCGTCGGTGTCGAAGACGAAGCGGGCCAGGCCGGCCTGGATGTTGATGACGGCCATGTGGTGGGCGACCACGTCGTGCAGTTCGCGCGCGATCCGCACCCGTTCGACGGCGACCTCGCGCCGGGCCCGCCGGGCCTGTTCGGCGCGCAGCCGCACGGTCAGCTCGGCACTCCTGCGGGCGACGTGGCCGAACCGCCACAGGACGAGGGGGTAGCCGACGGCCTGGCCGACGACCGACACCATCGTGTCGGATCCGCTGACCACTCCCGCGTAGACCCAGGTCCCGCCCAGCAGGACGGCGCAGGCGGCGGCGGTACGGGTGGGACGGGTGGCGGCCACCGTGTAGAGGGCGGCCATGGCGGCGGGCGAGTCCACGACCGGCCAGTGGCCGAGGCCGACGTAGACGATCCAGCTCAGGTGGACGAGGAGGAGGACGGTGACGGGGGCCCGGCCGCGCAGGGCCAGCGGCAGGTTCGCGAGGGCGACGAGGGTCCAGGCGAGGGGGTCGAGCGGTGGCCATCCCTGCGCGGCCGCCTCGGCGCCGAGCAGACACGCGACGGCCGTCGGCACCAGGGCCGTCAGACCGCCGACGGCGCGGGGGTGGGTCCGCATCGCCGGAGCGTAGTCCCCGGGCCCTGGCCACCGCGTCCCTCTTTCGCCGTACCGCGAAAGTTGTAGGGGCCGGGCGCGGCTACCGCACAGGTTGACGGCGGGATCCACCCGCCGCGGGATTCCACAGCGCTCCGGGCGCCCATAGGTTCGTGCGGCGACGGCGGCGCGGGGGACCGGACGGGGGGCCGCCCGACGGGGGACGCCTGGAGGTGCGGGCGGCCGGTCCCGCTCCCGGGGGGAGAGGGGGACCGGCCGCCCGCCCCCGCGCCCCGCCCGTCCGCTTCCCTCCCGCCTCGCCTCCCGTTCCCGCCGCGCAGGAACGTTGCGTCAGCCCGCGTACCGCGGATGGACGAGGGTCGAGGGCGGCAGGCCGGGGACGCGGGTGCGGGCCGCGGCGCGGGCGTCCGCCGCGAGGGTGGCCGCGCTGAGGGTGCGCGGGCGCGGGGCCCGGCGGTCCAGGGCCAGGGCAGGTGGTGTGCGGGCGGCCAGGACGAAGCCCCAGTCGCGGGGCGCGCGGGCCGCGCCGGTCGTGCGGTCGGGGCCCGCGGCGAAGCCCGAGTCACGGCCGCTCACCCGGTAGGGAACCGTCCGCAGGCCGGCCGCGCGCACGGTCGCCTCCACCGTCCAGAACACGCGCGGGCGCGCGGAGAACGGCCCCGCGTGCACCGCCAGCCGTCCGCCGCGCGCCAGCGCACGCCGCGCCAGGCCGTAGAACTCCTGTGCGTACAGCTTCGTGCTCGCCGTGATGCCCGGGTCCGGCAGGTCCTCGATCACGACGTCGTACGCCGACGCCGGTGCCCGGCGCAGCCAGCCGAAGGCGTCGGCGGTGCTCACGTGGACGCGCCGGTCGCCGTACACGTGGCCGTTCAGCCGGGACAGCGCCGGGTCGGTACGGGCGAGGCGGACGACCGCGGGGTCGAGTTCGACCAGGTCCACCCGCTGGACACCGGGGTGGCGCAGCACCTCGCGCGCGGCGAGGCCGTCGCCGCCGCCGAGGATGAGCACGCGCGCGTGCGGGCCGGTCATCGCGGGGTGGACGAGCGCCTCGTGGTAGCGGCGCTCGTCCTGACCGACCCGCAGCCGCCCGTCCAGGAACAGGTCCAGCGGACGGCCCGGGGTGCCGCCGGTGAGGACGACCTCCTGGACGCCGGTCTGCACGGCCACCCGCACGTCGCCGCCGTACACCGCGTGCCGCGCGGCCCGTTCGAAGTCGCCGACCATGACGGCGGCCGACGCCAGCAGGCCGAGCACGGCGAGGTTGGCGAGGAGCAGCAGCCAGCGGGCGCGCCGGGTCAGATCCCGGCGGAACAGCCCGAGGACGAGGCTGCCGCCGGCCACCACGTTGACCGCACCGGTGAGCAGCGCGCCCGTCAGCTGGCCCAGCAGCGGGAGCAGCAGGAAGGGGAAGGCGAGGCCGCCGACGAGCGCGCCGACGTAGTCCGCGGCGAACAGGTCGGCGACCGCGCCGCCCGCGTCCTGGCGGCGGATCCGCTGGATCAGCTCCATGAGCAGCGGCACCTCGGCGCCGATCAGCAGCCCCATGGCGAGCGAGAAACCGACGAGCAGGCAGCGCGGGCCGTTCGCCCACAGGCCGCCCCAGGCGCCGGTCCAGGCGAAGACGGCGTAGAGCGCCATGGCGCTCAGGCCGCCGACGAGGGCGAGGGTCGCCTCGATCGCGCCGAAGCCGATGGCGGCGTGCCGGCGCAGCCGCTTCGCGGCGAGCGAGCCGATGCCCATGGCGAACACCATGACGGACAGCACGACGGAGGCCTGGGTGACCGAGTCGCCGATCAGGTACGAGGCCAGGGCGACCAGTTCGAGTTCGTACACCAGGCCGCAGGCCGCGCAGACGAAGACGCCCGCGAGGACGAGGAACCGGCCGGTCCCCGGCCGGACGGGCAACCGGACGGGGCCGCTCCGGGACGACACCGGACAGGGCGGGGCCGGGCGGGGCGGGGCCGGGGCGTGCGGTTCGATCACGACTGCGACGTTACGTCACGGGTGCGGTACGCAGCGTCACCCACACGTGTGGAAACGGGAGTTGCCCGCCCGGTGGGGTTCGGCCGCGTTCAGTCGACGGCGGCCGGGGCCGGCCGGCGTGCGCCGACCCGGGTGCGGGTCGCCACCAACTGGCCGTCCTGCGGGTAGGCGTGCCAGGTGCGCCAGTGCACCTGGCCGTCCTGCCGCTGGGCCAGCATCGCGGTGAACGCGTGCGGGCTGCCCGGGAAGACACCGGCGAGGCCGTGCGGGTGGTCGGAGACGAGGGCGAGCAACTCCTGGGCGCGGCCCGCGAAGGAGCCGGGAGTGAGTTCCTCGACGCGCGCGGCGAACTCGTACTCCCAGTCGCCGACCCGCTTGGCGACTCCGAGGGGAAGGGGTGTGCTGGAGCCGGCGATGCATGCGACCGTCTCCGAACAGGCGCCCCGCTCCTCCTCCACGAGAACCTGGTGGGAGGCGCCGAGCAGTCTCAACTGGAGTTTCACCCCGGACATTTCGAGGTCGAGCACGGCCAGGGCGGGCAGCGGCTCGCGCCCCAGGGCCCAGGCGAGGTCGGCCGCGCGCGTATCGGTGTAGGAGGTGTTCAGGGTGGTGAGCATGGATCGGCTCCGCTAGCACGCAGAAGAGAGGAGGGTCGGGACCCGGCGCACCCCGGTCGACACGGGGAGGACGGCCCGTCACCCCGGTTCGGAACCCGGTTCAGAACCAGTTCGGAAGAGGTGTGGAGGATGTCCTGGGGGCTGCGTCGGCGAGGTAGAGCGAATCATGAACGGCGGCGCCGCCACAGCCTTTTTACCCAACTTCGTAGGGTTTCCATCCCTCAGAGGGCCTACCTGCTCAACTGTTCAACCACGGCGTACGCCACGGCGCACAGAGGGGCGCGCGTCTCGGTGCGCCGGACCGCCCACCGGAACGGCACATCCCGCTCACCACCAGGCGCCGCCGCCCCGGGTCAGCCGCCCCCGCACCCGCCGCCGCACGACGAGCCCCCGCCGCACGAGGACCCGCCGCCGCACGACGAACCCCCGCCGCACGAGTTCCCCCCGCAGGAGTGATGCCCCCCGGAGTGGTGTCCACCGGAGTGGTGCCCCGACGAACCGCCGCCCGACGAGCTGTCCGACGACGCCCACCAGCCGGCACCCCCGGCGCTCCCGCCGCCCGCGCTGTACGACCCCGCCCGACCGCGCTTGGCCGGCCGGACCCGGCCCGCGCCCCGGCGCCTGCGGCGCCCGGCGGAGACCAGGCAGCCGGCCACCGCCATCGCGACCAGCGCCATGAGGACTGCGAAGACCATGGCGTCACCCTCCTTCCGATCCCCCGGGACGGTCCCCCGGAGGTCCCCCGAAACGGCCCCCCGTGGGCGTCTCGCTCGTTGCGTGACCGGGAGATGCCCGGGCACCGCCTCGGCCAAAGCACACTTGAGGAACTCCAGAGCTTGAGCGCAGGATGTCCCGCATGACCTCCAGCGCACGCCCGTTCCTCAACCGCAGGCTCGCCGAGTTCGGGACGACGATCTTCGCCGAGATGTCCGCCCTGGCCGCCTCGACCGGGTCCATCAACCTGGGACAGGGCTTCCCCGACACCGACGGCCCCGAGGAGATCCGCGAGGCCGCCGTGCGGGCGCTGCGCGAGGGACGCGGCAACCAGTACCCGCCGGGCCCAGGCGTCCCCGAGCTGCGCACGGCCGTCGCCGACCACCAGCAGCGGCGTTACGGCCTCTCCTGGGACCCGGACACGGAGGTCCTGGTCACGGCGGGTGCCACCGAGGCCATCGCGGCGGCCCTGCTGGGCCTGCTGGAACCCGGGGACGAGGTGGTCGCCCTGGAGCCGTACTACGACTCCTACGCGGCCTGCATCGCGATGGCGGGCGGACGCCGGGTGCCGGTGACGCTGCGCCCGCACGACGGCGCGTTCCGGCTGGACCTCGACGAGCTGCGCGCGGCCGTGACCGACCGGACCCGGCTGCTGCTGATCAACACCCCGCACAACCCGACCGGCACGGTCCTCACCCGCGAGGAGCTGACGGCCGTCGCCGAACTCGCCGTCGAACGCGACCTGTTGGTGATCACGGACGAGGTGTACGAACACCTGGTCTACGACGGCGCCCACCACCCGCTGGCGACCCTGCCCGGCATGCGCGAGCGCACCGTCTCGATCTCCTCGGCAGGGAAGACCTTCTCGTTCACCGGCTGGAAGGTCGGCTGGGTCACGGCCGCCGCACCGCTCGTCGCCGCCGTCCGCAGCGCCAAGCAGTTCCTCACGTACGTCAGCGCGGGCCCGTTCCAGTACGCGATCGCCGAGGCGCTGCGCCTGCCGGACTCCTACTTCGACGGCTTCCGCGCCGACCTGCACCGCAAGCGCGACCTGCTCGGCGAGGGCCTGCGCGCCGCCGGCTTCCAGGTCTACCAGCCGCAGGGCACGTACTTCATCACCACCGACATCACCCCCTTCGGGGAGAAGGACGCCTACGCCTTCTGCCGCGCCCTGCCCGAACGCTGCGGCGTGGTCGCCATCCCGAACTCCGTCTTCTACGACGACCCGGACGCCGGCCGCGCCCAGGTCCGCTTCGCCTTCTGCAAGAAGGAGGAAGTCCTCCAGGAGGCCACCGCCCGCCTCCAGGGCCTGGCGTCCTGACCCGGGTTCCGTCCCGGTCAAGGTCACGTCGCCCGGTCGCGTTCGTACGTCCGGGGGACGGTGGCTTCCGCCGACCGGCCGAACAACCGCAGCCTGCGTCCGCTTCGTCCCGCAGTATGCCGATGTGACCAGTGCCAGCACCCTGCCACCGTTCCCGCCCGTCGCCGAGCCGGACACCGCACGGAAGGCCCTGCTCCGGCCCGCCGTCACGGCCGCCGCCCTGTTCGCCGCGGTCCGGGTCGCCGGGGCGGCGGTGGTCGCCGTGACCGCATGGACGCACGGCAGGCACCCCGTCGCCCTGCTCGCCCGGTCCTGGGACTCCCCGTGGTACCTGCGGATCGCCGCCCACGGCTACGGCTTCGTCGAGCGCCCGCGGCCCGGCGTCGTCCACGACGACCTGGCGTTCTTCCCGCTGTACCCGACGCTGATCCGCTCCCTGCGCCTGCTGACCCCGCTCAGCGGGGGCGGCGCCGGGCTGGTGGTGGCCTGGTGCGCCGCCGCGGTGGCCGCCGGCGGGATCTACGCGGTCGGTGCCCGGCTGCACGGACGCGCCGTCGGCACCGCCCTCGCCGTGCTGTGGGGGCTGCTGCCGCACTCGGTCGTGCTGTCCATGGGCTACAGCGAGCCGGTGCTCACGGCCTGCGCCGCCTGGGCGCTGTACGCGGTGCTCGCCGGGCACTGGGTGCGCGCCGGCGCGCTGGCCGCGCTGGCCGGCCTGGCCCGGCCCAACGGGCTGGCCGTGGCGGTAGCGGTGCTGGCCGCGGCTGGCGCGGCGGTGTACCGAAGCCGGGGTCGTGTTTCCCACAGGCTGTGGACGGGCGCCGCGCTGGCCCCGCTGGGCTGGACCGGCTACGTCCTGTGGGTGGGGCACCGCACCGGTGACCCGCTCGGCGGGTACCTGCGGCTGCAGCGGCTGTGGGGCTCCCGCTTCGACTTCGGGATGGGCGCCCTGCGCTTCGTCAAGCACCTGCTGCTGCACAAGGAGGCGTTCCTGTTCTTCGGCGCGCTGACGATCGTCGCTGCGGGCCTGCTGCTGTACGCGCTGCTCGTGCTGGACCGCGCGCCCCTGCCCCTGGTCGCCTACAGCGGCGCGCTCCTGGTGGTGGCCTGCGGCGGCTCGGGCTTCTTCCAGTGCAAGCCGCGCTTCCTGCTGCCCGCCTTCCCGCTCCTGCTCCCGCTCGCGCGGGTCCTGGTGCGCACGGCGAGAGCCCGGCCCTGGCACGCGGCCGTTCCGGCCTGCGCCCTGACCGGGCTCTCGTTCGCTTACGGTGCGTATCTGCTGGCGATCACGCACACACCGCTGTAGGCGGTTGGGCGGCTGTCAGGCCTCGGCGTCGCCGTCCTCCGGCCCGTCCGCCTCGCCGCCCTCGCCCTCCAGGCCGAGCTGCTCGATGAGCCAGCGGTCGAACTCCAGCGCGGCCCGCACCCAGCTGACCGTCGAGGAGACGAAGTGCTCGATGCTCACGCCCATGCCGATCAGCATCTGCGCCTCGCCGATGAGGCGGACGGTGCCGTCGTCGTGGGTGTGGGTGTAGACCTTGGGCCACAGGGTGCGCCGGTTCCAGTCGTCGATGGCCTCCAGCAGCTGGGGCTTCTCGTCGATCTTGTGCGGCCGGTCGTAGAACGTCCGCACCGAGAAGACCTGCTGGTCGTCCTCGCCACGGAACATGAAGTACGTGCGGAACTGCTCCCACGGCGCGACGAGGTCACCCTCCTCGTCGACGAGGTGCTTGAGTTCCATCTGGTCCAGGAGCTGCTTCACGAGGTCCTGATCCGGGACGACGGGGCCCGCCGGTCCTTGGGACTGCGGCTCGGGCTGGCCCCCGAAGTTCGGAATCGAGGACGGGTCGATGCTCACCGTGTTTTTCCCTTCGTACGGATCCTGCCATCCTCCACCATGCGGGGCGGGGCGTGGCAAGCCCCGGCGGTCTTGTCAGCCCTGGGCTGACACGATCCGGCCGGACGGGTGGCCGCCCGGCCGGACCGTTCCGGGCCGGACCGTCCCCGGACAGACGCGGACGGGCACGCCCGCATGGCGCGCGACGGCCCGCCACCGGGCGGGTGGCGGGCCGTCGCGCGCGGTCGGCCGGTTACAGCGTCTTGCCGGTCGCGGGACCCACCAGCAGCCCCTCGCCGAAGCGGTCGACGCGCACCGTGTCGCCGTCCTTGATCTCGCCGGACAGGATCTCCTTGGCGAGGCGGTCGCCGATGGCGGTCTGCACCAGGCGGCGCAGCGGCCGGGCCCCGTAGGCCGGGTCCATGCCCTCGTCGGCGAGCCACGCCAGGGCCTCGGGGGTGACGTCCAGGGTCAGGCGCCGCTCCGAGAGCCGCTTGGCGAGGCGCTCGATGGCGAGCTTCGCGATCCGGCTCAGCTCCTCCTTGGTGAGCGCGGAGAAGACCACCAGGTCGTCGAGGCGGTTGAGGAACTCCGGCTTGAAGGAGGTGCGGACCACCTCCAGGACCTGCTCCTTCTTCTCCGCCTCGCTCGTCACGGGGTCGACCAGGAACTGGCTGCCCAGGTTCGAGGTCAGCACCAGGATGGCGTTGCGGAAGTCGACCGTGCGCCCCTGGCCGTCGGTGAGGCGGCCGTCGTCGAGCACCTGGAGGAGGATGTCGAAGACCTCCGGGTGGGCCTTCTCCACCTCGTCGAGCAGGACGACGCTGTAGGGGCGGCGGCGGACCGCCTCCGTGAGCTGGCCGCCCTCCTCGTAGCCGACGTATCCGGGCGGGGCGCCGACCAGCCGGGCCACGCTGTGCTTCTCGCTGTACTCCGACATGTCGATGCGGACCATCGCCCGCTCGTCGTCGAAGAGGAAGTCGGCGAGCGCCTTGGCCAGTTCCGTCTTGCCGACACCGGTCGGGCCGAGGAAGAGGAACGAGCCGGTGGGCCGGTCCGGGTCGGCGATGCCGGCGCGGCTGCGGCGTACGGCGTCGGAGACGGCCCGCACGGCCTCGGTCTGCCCGATCAGCCGCCTGCCGATCTCGTCCTCCATGCGCAGCAGCTTCTGCGTCTCGCCCTCCAGCAGGCGGCCGGCCGGGATGCCGGTCCAGGAGGCGACCACGTCGGCGATGTCGTCGGGGCCGACCTCCTCCTTGACCATGGTGTCCTTGGCGGCCTCCTCCTCGGCGCGCGAGGCGGCCTCCAGTTCCTTCTCCAGCTCCGGGATCTCGGCGTACAGCAGCTTGGAGGCGGTGTCGAAGTCGCCGTCGCGCTGGGCGCGCTCGGCCTGGCCGCGCAGGTCGTCCAGCTTCTCCTTCAGCTCGCCGACCCGGTTGAGGGACTGCTTCTCCTTCTCCCAGCGTGCGGTCAGGCCGCGCAGTTCCTCCTCCTTGTCGGCGAGGTCGCGGCGCAGCTTCTCCAGCCGGTCGCGCGAGGCGGCGTCGGTCTCCTTGTCGAGCGCCAGCTCCTCCATGCGCAGCCGGTCGACGACGCGCTGGAGTTCGTCGATCTCCACGGGCGAGGAGTCGATCTCCATACGGAGCCGGGAGGCGGCCTCGTCGACGAGGTCGATGGCCTTGTCGGGCAGGAAGCGGGAGGTGATGTAGCGGTCGGACAGGGTCGCGGCGGCCACCAGCGCGGAGTCGTTGATCTGCACCTTGTGGTGGGCCTCGTAGCGGCCCTTGAGTCCGCGCAGGATCGCGATGGAGTCCTCGACGCTGGGCTCGGCGACCAGCACCTGCTGGAAGCGCCGCTCCAGGGCCGGGTCCTTCTCGATCCGCTCGCGGTACTCGTCGAGCGTCGTCGCGCCGACCATGCGCAGCTCACCGCGGGCCAGCATCGGCTTGAGCATGTTGCCGGCGTCCATGGCGGAGTCGCCGCCGGCGCCCGCGCCGACGACGGTGTGCAGCTCGTCGATGAAGGTGATGATCTGACCGTCGGAGTCCTTGATCTCGGCCAGGACGGTCTTCAGCCGCTCCTCGAACTCGCCGCGGTACTTGGCGCCCGCGACCATCGCCCCGAGGTCGAGGGCGACCAGCCGCTTTTCTTTCAGGGACTCGGGCACGTCGCCCTTGACGATCCGCTGGGCGAGCCCTTCCACGACGGCTGTCTTGCCGACGCCGGGCTCACCGATGAGGACCGGGTTGTTCTTCGTGCGCCGCGACAGCACCTGCACGACGCGGCGGATCTCCTGGTCCCGGCCGATGACCGGGTCCAGCTTGCCCTCACGCGCCGCAGCGGTGAAGTCGGTGCCGAACTTCTCCAGGGCCTTGTACTGGCCCTCGGGGTCGGGTGTGGTCACCCGGCGCCCTCCCCTCGCCTTCTGGAACGCCTCTTGCAGCTTCTTCGCGTTCGCGCCCTGACCGGTGAGCACTTCGCCGACCGCGCCGCCCTTCGCGGCGATGCCGATCAGCAGGTGCTCGGTGGAAAGGTAGTCGTCGCCCAACTCCCGCGCCCGGTTCTGCGCGTCCGCGATCACGGCCAGCAGCTCGCGGTTGGGCTGCGGCGGCGCGACGGTGGACCCGGTCACGCTGGGCAGCGACGCGAGGACCCGTTCGGCGCCCGCGCGCAGGGACGCCTGGTCGGCGTCGACGGCCGACAACAGGTCGACGATGTTCTCGTTGTCCTGACCCTCCAGCAGCGCGAGCAGCAGGTGGGCGGGGGTCAGGTCCGGGTGTCCCCCGGACACGGCCCGGTTGCCGGCCGCCTGAATGGCGTCCCGGCTCCTGTTGGTCAGCTCGGCGTCCACGGTCGCTTCTCTCCTCCTCGGCGTCAGCGGTCTGCCACGTCTCCCAGTACTGACTCAAACAACGTGCACAAAGTTGAGTCTATTCCACTCAAGGCGCTCGCCGCATACATTCTTGCCATGGCCACCACTACGTACACCCTCGATCCGGGGGCTCCCGACGTGCCGTACCTCACCTTCTGGCGGGAACGGCACGTGTGCACCCTGACCACTCTGCGCCCCGACGGCACGCCGCACGTCGTGCCGGTCGGCGTGACGTACGACCCCGAGGCGCGGCTGGCGCGGGTGATCACGAGCAGCACGAGCGCCAAGGCGAGGAACGTGCTGGCGGCCGGGGAGGACGGCACCCCGGTGGCCGTGTGCCAGGTGGACGGCCGGCGGTGGGCCACACTGGAGGGACGCGCCCGCGTCCGCACGGAACCGGAGCGGATCGCCGAGGCGGAACGCCGCTACACCGAGCGCTACCAGCGCGCCCCGCGGCACAACCCGCTGCGCGTGGTGATCGAGATCGAGCTGACCCGGGCGCTGGGCCGCGGCTGAGCGCGAGCGCGGCCAGCGGCCTTTTCCAGCCAGAGCAGAAAAACGGCGGCATCCGTGGAAATCCCCATAAAACTGCAGCGGCGTCACCGTGTTCAGGTCACGGTGACGCCGCTGCGGGGGGAAGCACCTGAGCGATCTGTTACGACGGGGGAATCGCGTCAGGCACTGCGGGGGGTGGCTGAGATGGTCCTGATGCCGGCGGGCTCCGGCGCCACCTGCCGGTGGTCCCGCTGGTCCAGGTTCACGAAGATCATTCCGTATCGGATGGCACACCGTACGGGCTGCGGCGCCCCCCGAGGACGCCGCAGGCACCGGAAGGCCCGTACGTCACCGTCCTCGTCCCGCGTCACGACGACCGGCTCTCCGAAGACGGTCACCATCAGCGAGTCACCACTGTGGGGGATGGCGGTGATCAGGTCGATGAAGTGCCAGCCGGAGCGGTAGGCGGTGGCCATTTCACGGCGGAAGGAGCGGTCGTCGGGTGGTGTGGTCACATCAACTCCCGGCTCCATCTGTCGCAGCGGCGCCATTGCCCGAGGTGGTGGAGTTCACGGCCACCGACGGCCAGGTGCTGTTCGCCTGAACATCACTCTTCGCACCGTGGATGCCACTCAGCGCGCCGAGGGCCACAACGGCGGAGAAGGCGGCGACAAGCACCGAGCGAAGCAGTCTGTTACCCATAATCGGCTTCGTCCTCACTTGAAGGTCCCCTTTTCCCCCGTCACGTACGACGATGGCTCATTCGGGCACGTCATGGCCACACAATCGGTGCATCATGTTCCTGCATGTTCAGGACCCTGGGGGGTGGAGATTTGACTACGAATCACATAAATCCGACACATCCCCATGCGATGAGCGAGCTGTGCGGGGACGGCAGCCGCCTCTACGCGGCAGCCCTCCGTGCGGGACGTATCGCCCGCACGGAGATAGAACCGGCACCCTGTCTGATCGAGTTCGCCCTGCTCCATCCCGATCCGGACGACCCGGACTGGCTGCGCCCCGTGCCCCCGGCGCTCGCCCTCGCCCAGCGGCTCAACCCCATCGAGCGGGAGATCACCGAACGCCGCCGGGCGGCCGGCGACCTCGCAGACGTCTTTGAGCCGTTCATGGCCCTGAGCGCCCAGGCCACCTCCGGCGGCGACTCGATCACCGTCCTGGAGGGCGGCGAGCGGATCAACACCGCGCTCAACCTCGCCACGGCCCAGTGCCGTACCGAGATGCTCACCGTCCAGCCCAGCGATCGCGTCTCCGAGGCCAGCGTACTGCGCGGCCTGGAACGCGACCGCCCCCTGATCGAGCGCGGCGTCAGGATCCGCACCCTCTACCAGCACACCGCACGCTACAGTCAGGAGAAGCTCGCCTACGCCGCCCGGCTCGCCGACGGCAAGGTGGAGTACCGCTCCATCGACGAACTGGTGGAGCGCCTCATCGTCTGCGACGAGACGGTCGCCTTCATCCCCACCAGGGACGACCAGCAGGTCGCGCTGGAACTGCGCCACCCCGGCCTGGTCCGCTACCTGATCAAGGTCTTCGAGTTCATGTGGAGCCGCGCCGTCCCGCTGAGCGCCGGAACACCCTACGAGACCGCGCCCGACGGCATCACCGAGATCCAGCACTCCATCGCCAAACTCCTCGTCGAGGGCCACGTCGACGAGGCCATCGCCCGCCGCCTCGGCATGAACGTCCGCACCTGCCGCGCCCACATCGCCAAGCTGGCCACCGCCCTGGGCAGCGGCAGCCGCGCCCAACTCGGCTTCCTCATCGCCCAGTCCGGGATCCTCAAGCAGGAGCCCTGAACCACAGTCGGACGCGCGGTCGCCTCAGCGGACGGTCGGGGACCCCCGGCCCGGCGCCGCGGGAACGCCGACCGCGCCCGCGCCGACCGCGCGCGGCGGCCCGTCCAGCCCCGCCTGGGCGATCCGCACCCCCAACTGCGTGCGGCTGGCCGCGCCCAGCGTCTCCGACAGGCGGGCGATGTGGGCCCGGCAGGTGCGTACGCTGATGCCCAGCCGCTCGGCGATCACCGCGTCCTGGTGGCCCTCCGCCAGCAGCGCCGCGATCGACTGCTCACGGTGGGAGATGCCCTCGATGCCGGTGTCCGGCAGCGGCGCGGTGAGCGGGATCGCCAGCCGCCACTGCCGCTCGAAGACCGTCACCAGGTACTCCACGAGCGCCGGGTGGCGCAGCTCGAGCGCCATCGTGTGGTCGGCGCTGGCGGGGATGAAGGCCACCGTGCGGTCGAAGAGGATCAGCCGGTCGATCACCTCGTCCAGCGTGCGCGCCTCGGCCGCGTCGCCCATCAGCTCCATGTAGTTGAGCAGGCCCTGCCCGTGCCGGGCCACATGCGTGTACAGGTCGCGCATCCGCACCCCGCGGGCGCGCAGCGCCAGCGCCCTGGGCAGCCCCTCCGACAGCTCGTGCTCCCGGCGGATCCCGCCGGGCTGCACGGTCAGCACCTCCCGCGTGCACACCTGGGTCGCCTCGTCCATCGCCGCCTGGATGCGCGACAGCCCGTCCAGGACCCGGATCGCACTGCCCTCGGCGCCCGCGGCGGGCACCCGTACCTGACGGCCGAGGCCCGCGTACCGCTCGAAGGCGGCCACCGCCGAGCCCACCCGCCGGTGGCTCTCGCTGACCTCGTCGTACATCCCGCGCAGCAGCCGCGTCATGACCTCCTGCGGCGCCGTCGGCACCAGGAAGTCCATGTCGTCGGGGTCCGGGTGCAGCAGCGCCAGCTCAAGCAGGCAGGGCACCGGATCGGCGTCGCCGCGCGGCACCCGGCCGCGCCGTACGGCCCGGGAGTACACGCGGTCCCCCGCCTCGCACAGTCGGTCGGCGCCGTGAGGATGCTCCTGCGCCCCGTGCCCGGCCATGGCCCATCACACCCCCGGTTTCCGCGTGGTTCCGCAGCGCAACTATGCGCGGCCCGGACCGGCTGTGCAACACGGCTTCCAACGGCACGACCCCCGGAAAACACCGTTCACGCCCGGTATGTACGGGCCTCGACCGCGGAGCCCGCACCAGGGCCTGCGGCACCGTGCGACCGCGGAGCGACCCGTACGGGGGACCCCCGTACCACCGTTGCCTGCGCGGCTACTTGAGGCCGATCGCCGCGCAGTCCGCGCTGTACTTGGCCGTGCAGATGTCGGACGCCTTGTAGATGCCGTCGGCGATGACGGTCTCCTTGATGTTGCTCCTGGTCAGCGCGACGACGGAGACCATCTGCGACGGAATGTTCCTGGTGGTCGGGCTGTCGACCCGGTCCCGGGTCAGCGAGTCGAACTGGATGTCCTTGCCCTGGACCTTGGCGACGGCCATCTCGGCGGCGTTCTCGGCCTCCGTCGGGTAGGACTTGTACACGCTCATGTACTGCTCGCCGCTCACGATCCGCTGCACCCCGGCGAGTTCGGCGTCCTGCCCGGTGACCGGCGGCAGCTTCGTCACGCCCGCGTCCTTGAGCGCCGCGATGACACCGCCCGCCATGCCGTCGTTGGCCGCGTAGACGCCGGCGACGTCGCTCTTGCCGATCGACTCGATCGCCTTGGCCATGTCGGCCTGGGCGATCTCCGCCTTCCAGTCCTTGACGTCGTAGGACTTGGCGATCGTCACCTTGCCGTTCAGCTGGGCGACGGCGCCCGCCTTGAACTGCTTGGCGTTCGGGTCGGTGGGCGAGCCGTTCATCATGACGACCTTGGCGGAGCTGGACGCCTGCGAACCCATCGCCTCCAGCAGGGAACGGCCCTGCACCTCGCCGACCAGGTCGTTGTCGAAGGAGATGTACGCGTCGATGGGGCCCTCGGCGAGCCGGTCGTAGGCGATGACCGGGATGCCCGCGCCCTTGGCCTTCTTCACCTGCCCGGCGATGCCGTGCGCGTCGACGGCGTCGAGCACGATGACGTCGACCTTGTCGTCGATCATCTTCTGCATCTGGCTCATCTGCCGGCTCGCACTCGCCCCGGCGTTCGCGTACTCGACCTTGCCCTGCTTCCGGGTCAGTTCGGCGACCTTGTTCTTCAGGGCGGGCGCGTCGAAGCGGTCGTAGCGCGTGTTCGCCGTCTCGGGCAGCAGCAGACCCACCGTCAGGTCGTTGCCCTTGGTCGGGCTCGCCTTGCTGCTGCTCCCCGACCCCCCGAGCGCCCCGCAGGCGGCCAGCGGGAAGGTCAGCGTGGACGCGGCCACGGCCATGGCGATACGACGCATCGAGGTGCTCACTTCTGGTGCCTTCCGGACGCGGGCGCAGCATTGTGGCCCAGGTGGCTCAAAAGCCAACGCGTCGGCGCCCATCGGCGTCAAGCGGAACCACTTAACGAGATGACAACACCACGCTCCGCTTTCTGTGTGGAGGCTTTGCGGAAGCTCGCGGAACCCCTTGCGACACCCTTTACGGACCCTCCACCCGGTGCGGAGCGCACGGTGGTCCAGGATCGGCCCATCGAAGGGCCATCGAAGGGCAAAGGTCTCCGGGTAGCGGGCGAGGACTGAGCGGGCAGAGCCGAACCTGCCCTTCCGCCCGCTGTGGCGAAACGGTGACGAACGGCGCCGCAGTCCAGGTGAAGGCCAATCCCGAGAACCCCGCCACGAGCACCCCCGCCCCCTCCGCCTCCCCGGCCAAGACCCCCTCCGGCTCCGGCTCGTCCTCCGCCGAGCCCACCGCGACCGCCTCCACCACGGCCCCGGCCGGTGCCCCCGGCGGCGGCACGGGCAGTGGCGCCGGCACCACCCTCACGACCGCTGCCGGCGGCGGCTCGCTCGCCCACACCGGCGCCTCCTCCACAGGGCTCTACAGCGCCCTCGCCGGCGTCCTCGTCGCGCTCGGCGGCGCCGCCGCCTGGATCGGCTCCCGCCGCCGCGCGGCCCGCGTCCGACCTGCGGCGAACAGCGACAGGGGCCCGGATCTCTCCGGGCCCCTGTCGGCCGTGCGCGGGCGGCCCGCCGTGCGAACGGCGGGCCGGTGCGGGTCAGTGCGTGTCAGCCGTGTCCGTGCGCATCAGTCCGAGGACTGCTGCCGCTTGGGCCGCCACACCACCAGCGCACTGGTCTGCTGCACCTCCTGGTACGGGACGAGATCCCGGCGGTAGGAGGCGTGGACGGCGGCCTCGCGCTGGCGCATCGTGGCCGCGGCGCCCTCCAGGGCCGCCTGGAGTTCGGCGACCCGGGACTGCAACGCCGCGACCTGGTTCTCCAGTTCGATGATCCGCTTGATGCCGGCCAGGTTGATGCCCTCGTCCTGCGACAACTGCTGCACCTGGCGGAGCAGTTCGATGTCGCGGGCCGAGTAGCGCCGGCCCCGGCCCGCGGTGCGGTCCGGGGACACCAGGCCCAGCCGGTCGTACTGGCGGAGGGTCTGCGGGTGCAGTCCGGACAGCTGCGCCGCCACGGAGATGACGTACACCGGGGTGTCTTCCGTCAGTTCGTACGGGTTGCGTCGGCGGCCGTCCATCTCCCTCATGCTCCCTTCGCGGCCTCGAACAGCTCCGCCCGCGGGTCCTCGCCCGCGGTCGCCTCGCGATACGCCTCCAGCGCGTCACGAGCCTTCCCCGCCACGCCCTTGGGAACACTCACCTCGACGGTGACCAGCAGGTCCCCGCGGGTGCCGTCCTTGCGGACCGCGCCCTTGCCGCGGGCGCGCATCGTCCGGCCGTTGGGCGTGCCCGGCGGCAGCTTCAGCGTCACCGGCGGCCCGCCGAGCGTGGGCACGCGGACCTCGCCGCCGAGGGCGGCCTCGTCGAACGTGACCGGCACGGTGAGCGTGAGGTTGTCGCCCTTGCGTCCGAAGACCGGGTGGTCCCCGACGTGGACCACCACGTACAGGTCGCCCGCCGGGCCGCCGCGCTCGCCCGGAGTGCCCTTGCCGCGCAGCCGGATCCGCTGCCCGTCCGACACCCCGGCGGGGATGCGGACCTGCATCGTCCGGGACGACTTGGCACGCCCGGAGCCCGCGCAGACCTCGCACGGGTTCTCCGCGATCAGACCGCGGCCCTTGCAGTCCGGGCACGGGTCGGTCAGCGAGAAACCGCCGCCGGAGCCGCGCGCCACCTGCCCGGTGCCGACGCAGGTCGGGCACACCCGCGGCGTGCCGTTCTTGTCGCCGGTGCCGGAACAGGCCTTGCACGGCGCCTGCGACGACATCCGCAGCGGGACCGTGGCGCCCTCGATGGCCTCCGTGAAGCTCAGCGTGACCTCGGACTCGATGTCCTGGCCGCGCCTCGGCTGGGCCCGCGTGCCGGTCCCGGCGCCGCCCCGGTTGAACAGACCCCCGAAGACGTCACCGATCCCGCCGCCGAAGCCGCCCGACGCGCCGCCCCCCGGGGCGCCCCCGCCGAAGAGGTCGCCCAGGTCGAAGTTGAAGGAGCCGCCGCCCGCCCCGGGACCGGGACGGAAGCCGCCGTTGCCGAAGAGGGCGCGGGCGTCGTCGTACTCCTTGCGCTTCTTGGGGTCGCCGAGGACGTCGTTCGCCTCGGAGATCTCCTTGAAGCGCTCCTCGGCCTTGACGTTGCCCTTGTTGGCGTCCGGGTGGTACTCGCGGGCGAGCTTGCGGTACGCCTTCTTGATCTCGGCTTCGGTGGCGTCCTTGGGGACGCCGAGGACCTTGTAGAAGTCCTTCTCGATGAAGTCCTTGGTGCTCATCCCCGACGTCCCTCCTCTCGTACGTCGATGCCTATTACGTCAGCCCTCCTCCGGGCCACCGCTGTCCTTGTCGTCGGTCTGCTCGGCGGCCTTGTCCTTGCCGGACTCGTCCGCCGCCTTGACCGTCTGCGCGCCCGGCTGCGGCTCGGCCACCGCCACCCGCGCGGGGCGGATGGTGCGCTCGCCGATCCGGTACCCGGGCTGCAGGATCGCCACGCAGGTCGTCTCGGTGACGTCCGGCGCGTAGCTGTGCATCAGGGCTTCGTGGATCGTCGGGTCGAAGGGCTCGCCCTCCTTGCCGAACTGCTGCAGTCCCATCTTGGCCGCCACGGTCTCCATCGACTCGGCGACGGACTTGAAACCGCCCACCAGTTCGCCGTGTTCCCGTGCCCGCCCGATGTCGTCGAGTACGGGAAGCAGCTCGGTCAGGAGGTTCGCGATGGCGATCTCCTTGACCGCGACGCGGTCCCGTTCGACCCGGCGCCGGTAGTTCTGGTACTCGGCCTGCAGCCGCTGGAGGTCCGCGGTGCGCTCACCGAGCGCGGTGCGTACCTGGTCCAGCTGGGCCGTCAGACCGGCCGACTGAGCGGCGTCCCCGGCCGGGGCCGCCCCCTCCTCCTTGGCGGAGGAGGCGGCCTTCGGCTCGGCGTCGTCGGAGGTGGCGCCGGAGGGGACGTCGGGCTGCTGCTCGTCGAAGCCCGGGGTCTCCTCCGTCACGCGGCACCGTCCTTGCGCTCGTCGTCGACGATCTCGGCGTCCACCACGTCGTCGTCGGCCTTCGCCTGGGAGGCACCGGCCTCACCGGCACCGCCCGCGGCCTGGGCGCCCTGGGCGTCGGCGTACATCGCCTGGCCGAGCTTCTGGGAGACGGCGGCGACCTTCTCCGTGGCGGTGCGGATCTCGGTGGTGTCCTCGCCCTTGAGCTTCTCCTTCAGCTCGGCGACGGCCTCCTCGACCTCGGTCTTGACCTCGCCGGGCACCTTGTCCTCGTTGTCCTTGAGGAACTTCTCCGTCTGGTAGACGAGCTGCTCGCCCTGGTTGCGGGTCTCGGCGGCCTCGCGGCGGGCGTGGTCCTCCTCCGCGTACTTCTCGGCCTCCTGGCGCATGCGGTCGACCTCGTCCTTCGGCAGCGAGGAGCCACCGGTGACGGTCATCTTCTGCTCCTTGCCCGTGCCCAGGTCCTTCGCGGTCACGTGCATGATGCCGTTGGCGTCGATGTCGAAGGCGACCTCGATCTGCGGGACGCCGCGCGGCGCCGGCGGCAGACCGGTCAGCTCGAACATGCCGAGCTTCTTGTTGTACGCGGCGATCTCACGCTCGCCCTGGTAGACCTGGATCTGCACCGACGGCTGGTTGTCCTCGGCCGTGGTGAAGATCTCCGAGCGCTTGGTCGGGATGGTCGTGTTGCGCTCGATCAGCTTGGTCATGATGCCGCCCTTGGTCTCGATACCGAGGGACAGCGGGGTGACGTCGAGCAGCAGGACGTCCTTGACCTCGCCCTTGAGGACACCGGCCTGGAGAGCGGCGCCGATGGCGACGACCTCGTCCGGGTTCACGCCCTTGTTGGCCTCGTTGCCGCCGGTCAGCTCCTTGACCAGCTCGGCGACGGCGGGCATACGGGTGGAGCCGCCGACCAGGACGACGTGGTCGATCTCCTTGATCGAGATGCCGGCGTCCTTGATGACGTTGTGGAACGGCGTCTTGCAGCGCTCCAGCAGGTCCGCGGTCAGCTGCTGGAACTGGGCGCGGGTGAGCTTCTCGTCCAGGTGCAGCGGGCCCTCGGCGGACGCGGTGATGTAGGGCAGGTTGATCGAGGTCTCGGTGGACGAGGACAGCTCGATCTTGGCCTTCTCCGCCGCCTCGCGCAGGCGCTGGAGGGCCATCTTGTCCTTGGCCAGGTCCACACCGTGACCGGACTGGAACTGCTTGACCAGGTAGTCGACGACACGCTGGTCCCAGTCGTCACCACCGAGGTGGTTGTCGCCGTTGGTGGCCTTCACCTCGACGACGCCGTCGCCGATCTCGAGCAGCGAGACGTCGAAGGTGCCGCCACCGAGGTCGAAGACGAGGATGGTCTGGTCGTCCTTGTCGAGGCCGTACGCCAGGGCGGCGGCGGTCGGCTCGTTGACGATGCGCAGGACGTTCAGACCGGCGATCTCACCGGCCTCCTTGGTGGCCTGGCGCTCGGCGTCGTTGAAGTACGCCGGGACGGTGATGACCGCGTCGGTCACCTTCTCGCCCAGGTAGGCCTCGGCGTCCCGCTTCAGCTTCTGCAGCACGAAGGCGCTGATCTGCTGCGGGTTGAAGTCCTTGCCGTCCAGGTTGATCTTCCAGTCGGTGCCCATGTGGCGCTTGACCGACCGGATGGTCCTGTCGACGTTGGTGACTGCCTGACGCTTGGCCACCTCGCCGACCAGCACCTCACCGTTCTTGGCGAAGGCGACGACGGACGGCGTGGTCCTGGCACCCTCGGCGTTGGTGATGACGGTGGGCTCGCCGCCCTCCAGAACGCTGACGACGGAGTTAGTCGTGCCCAGGTCGATGCCGACCGCACGTGCCATGGTGAATTCCTCCAGCTGACTTGAGTGCAACGGACTCAAGTGTGCACGACGGCCGCGTCCGGGTCAACAGACCTGAGCCGATGAGACTCAACTCTTATCCATCCCTTACACGCAATGCCTCTCTGACCTGCGACGACGCGCTCTGCTGCGGCGGAGGAAGCGGATATCCGAGTGACGGGCGAGGGGTCCCCGGGGGGCCGTACCGCCCCCGGGAGCCGGTGGGACGCACGTCGACGGGGTCCCGGAAGCCCCCGTAGTCCCCGTATCCACCGGATCCCCCGTAGTCCCCGTAGCCCCGGGGGCTGCGCACGCCGGCCGGGAGGTCGGCCGCCGCCGTCCGCGGGCCGCGGAGACCGGCCGCCGAGGTGCGAAGGCCATCGTCAAAGGAAGCGGAGGCCGAGGGCATCGAGGACACCGAGGACCGGGACCCCCGCGCGCCGGACGCGGCAGAGGCAGGGGGGCCGCCTGCGGAGCCCGGCGTCCGCAGCCCTCGCGCACCACCGCCCAGGGCCCTCAGGGCGCTCAGGGCCGCACCCGCGCCCGTACCCTTCCCGCTCCCGCGCACACTCCGGCGCACCCGCCCTCTCCCGCGGCCGACCCCGATTCCGCTTCCTCTTCCGTTTCCTGTTCGGTTTCCACCAGTGCCGCTGTTGCCGCCGTTTCCACCGAGTCCGCCGTTTCCGCCTCCACTCCCGCTGCCGCCTGCTCCTGCCCGCGTCCGGTCGGCGTAGACGCCGGTGGACGAGGTCGACGGGGCCCGGAGGCCGGTACCGGTTCGGGTGCCGGTACGGATTCCGGTACGGGTTCCGGCACGGGTGCCGGTGACGTACTGGCCGGTGTGCCGGCGCGGGCCGTACACCCGTACGCGCAGCAGTCCGAGGACGGCCGGCAGGAGCACCCCGGCCGTCCACAGTGCGCTCACCGGCGCGAGCCAGCCCGTGTGCACCAGGACGCCGACGAGGACCGTGCCGAAGGTGACGGTGCCGAGCAGCACGGTCGCGCCCGGCGGGGTGAGGCCGAGCCTGCGCAGCCGGTGGCCGAGGTGGTCGGGGCCCCGGCGTACCACCGGCCTGCCCGCCAGCCGCCGGGAGAGGACGACGAGCACCGCGTCGGCGGTCGCCGTGGCGGTGAGCGCGAACAGCACGGCCGCGGTGGACCCCGCGCCGTACCCCGTCCGGACGAGCACGGCCGACGCGGCGAGGACGAAGCCCGTGAACAGGGAGCCGCACGCGCCGAACGCGATCCGCGCGGGATGCCAGTTGTGCATGAGGAAGCCGGTGAGGGCGGCGGCGAGCAGGCTCAGCAGTACCGCGAGGTCGTCCATCACCTCGGCCGCCGCGCACACACCCACGCCGAAGGCGACGAGCACCCCCACCGTGCCGGCCAGGCCGTCGACGTGGTCGAGCCCCCGGAAGGCGGCGGCAGCGCAGGCGATCCAGACCACCGCGGCGATCCCCGCGGGCACCCCGGTCTCGTCGTACGGCACCACGAAAGCCGCCGCGATCGCCGACCCCACCAGCAGCAGCCACGTCTTGAGCCGCCAGACGTCCGCGACCAGCCCGAGGACCGCGACCCCCGCGCCGGCCGCCAGCAGCCTGCCCACGCCGTCGCTCAGCGGAGCGGCACCCGTCCAGCCGCCCGCCGCGGCGACCAGGCAGGTGCTGCCGACCACGGCGGCACCGCCCAGCAGCGGCACCGGCCGCACCCGCCGCCGGTCGACCAGCCCGAGCCGCAGCGCGGGCACCCGGAGCAGGGCCGAGAGCAAGGCGGCGAGGAACAGGGCGGCGGTGGCGGTGGCGATCCCGTAGAGCACGGTTCTTAAATTAGGGGCATATCGGGCGATCGGGTGTGAATAACACGATCAGAACAGCATCGGATCCCCGAGCGCCACCGCATCGGGCCGTCGCCCGGCCCGCCGGAAAGGCCTCCGAGGGGACCGCGGCCGAGTCTCCGAGGGGTCCACGGCCGGGTCTCCGAGGGGACCACGGCCGGGCCTCCGACCACCTCTCAAGCACCCCTCAGGCAACCCTCAGCGACCCAGATCACCTCACGCCCGGCTACATTGCGAAGGAGGATGAGGGTAGTCTCAGACGGACTGCATAAGTTACCGCTTAGTAATTTCGAGGCCGCCTCACAGGAGCCCCAATGCAACTCGCCGCGATCATCGTGTCGCTGGTCCTGATCGTGGTCGGCGTGGCACTGTTCGGCCGCGCCGTCTGGCAGATCTACAACTACATGCGGCTCGGGCAGTCCGTGCCCGCCGGGACCCGGACCAACGATCCCACACAGCGCACCGTCACCGTGGTCAAGGAGTTCCTCGGCCACACCCGGATGAACCGCTGGGGCATCGTCGGCGTGGCGCACTGGTTCGTGGCGGTGGGCTTCTTCTCCCTGCTGCTGACGATCGTCAACGCGATCGGCCAGCTCTTCAAGGCCGACTGGATCCTGCCGGTCATCGGCGACTGGGCGCCGTACAACGTCTTCGTCGAGTTCCTCGGCACGATGACGACGCTCGGCATCCTGGTCCTGATCGTCATCCGCCAGCTGAGCAAGCCGGACAAGCCGGGCCGCAAGTCGCGCTTCGCGGGCTCCAACTTCGGCCAGGCGTACTTCGTCGAGGCCGTCATCCTCATCGTCGGCGTCTGCATCTTCATGCTGCACGCCCTGGAGGGCGCCCAGCACCACGTGGACGGCTACGAGGCCTCGTTCTTCGTCTCTTACCCGGTGGTCTCCTGGCTGCGCGGCATGGACGTCTCCGCGCTCCAGAACCTCACCTACTTCTTCGCCGGCCTGAAGATCGCGACCTCCTTCATCTGGATGATCACGGTCGCGCTCAAGACCGACATGGGCGTGGCCTGGCACCGGTTCCTGGCGTTCCCCAACATCTGGTTCAAGCGCGAGGCCGACGGCTCCACGGCGCTGGGCGCGCTCCAGCCGATGACCTCGGGCGGCAAGACGATCGACTTCACCGACCCCGGTGACGACGACGTCTTCGGCGTCTCCCAGGTCGAGCACTTCTCCTGGAAGGGCCTGCTGGACTTCTCCACCTGCACCGAATGCGGCCGCTGCCAGTCGCAGTGCCCGGCCTGGAACACCGGCAAGCCGCTCTCCCCCAAGCTGCTGATCATGTCGCTGCGCGACCACGCGCACGCCAAGGCCCCCTACCTGCTGGCCGGCGGCGGCAAGAGCATGGAGGGCGAGGAGAAGGCGTCGCAGGAGGCCCTCGCCTCGGTGCCCGCCGCCGCGCTCGCCGAGGCCGAGCGGCCGCTGATCGGCACGGTGGAGGAGAACGGCGTCATCGACCCGGACGTCCTGTGGTCCTGCACCACCTGCGGCGCCTGCGTCGAACAGTGCCCGGTGGACATCGAGCACGTCGACCACATCGTCGACATGCGCCGCTACCAGGTGATGATCGAGTCCGCGTTCCCCTCCGAGGCGGGCACGATGCTCAAGAACCTGGAGAAGAAGGGCAACCCGTGGGGCCTGGCCAAGAAGCAGCGCCTGGAGTGGACCAAGGAGGTCGACTTCGAGGTCCCGGTCGTCGGCAAGGACATCGAGGACCTCACCGAGGTCGAGTACCTGTACTGGGTCGGCTGCGCCGGCGCGCTGGAGGACCGCGCGAAGAAGACGACGAAGGCCTTCGCCGAGCTCCTGCACATCGCGGGCGTCAAGTTCGCGATCATGGGCGGCGACGAGAAGTGCACCGGTGACTCGGCACGCCGCCTCGGCAACGAGCCGCTGTTCCAGGAACTGGGCATGGAGAACGTCATGTCCCTCAACGCCGCCTTCGGCGAGGAGATGGACGACGACGGCAAGGTCCTGCCGGAGTCCGCGAAGCCGAAGTCGGCGAAGAAGATCGTCGCCACCTGCCCGCACTGCCTCAACACCCTGGGCAACGAGTACCCGCAGCTCGGCGGCGACTACGAGGTCATCCACCACACCCAGCTGCTCCAGCACCTGGTCGACGAGGGCAAGCTCGTCCCCGTCACCCCGGTCGAGGGCGTCATCACCTACCACGACCCCTGCTACCTGGGCCGCCACAACAAGATCTACACGCCCCCGCGCGAGATCATCGGCAAGGTCCCGGGGCTGAGGAACGAGGAGATGCACCGCCACAAGGAACGCGGCTTCTGCTGCGGTGCCGGCGGCGCCCGGATGTGGATGGAGGAGCGGATCGGCAAGCGCATCAACAACGAGCGCGTCGACGAGGCCCTCTCCCTGAACCCGGACATCGTCTCCACGGCCTGCCCGTTCTGCCTGGTCATGCTCACCGACTCGGTCAACGGCAAGAAGGCCGCAGCTGAAAGCGGCTCCGCCGCGGGCGTCAAGCCCAAGGAGTCCATCCAGGTCGTCGACGTGGCCCAGCTGCTGCTGGAATCCGTCAGGACGCCGGTCGACGAACCCCCGGCGGGCGGGCCGGAGAGCGAGAGCGCGCCGGAGCCGGAGCCGGTGAAGTAACGCCCCGGCGGACGCGTCGACACCGCGCCGCCCGACAGCGACGCCCCCATGTCCGTACGTACGGACATGGGGGCGTCGTCGTGTCATCGCGTCCGGGCCGAACCACGGCGGGTCCGGCCGAATCCCGGCGAGTGCGGCCGAGTCTCGGCGAGTCGGGGCCGGCTGCTGTCTACTCGCTCTTGGGCGCGGCCTGCTGCACGACCTCGAAGGACCACAGGGTGGAGCCGGTGGCCGCGGGCTTCGGCTGCTGCTCGCCGCCCTGGCCCCCGCCCTCACCGCCGGTGCCCTGGTGGGCGGACTTCATCGGCCCCTCCATCCAGGCCTGGAACGACGCCTCGTCCCGCCACCGGGTGTAGACGAGGTACGTGTCGGTCCCCTCGACGGGACGCAGCAGCTCGAACCACTCGAACCCGTCGGAGTTCTCGACGGCGTGCGCCCGCGAGGCGAACCGCTTCTCCAGCGTCTCCCGCTGCTCGGCGGGCACGGTCAGTACGTTGATCTTGACTACGCTCATGGTTCCATCCTGCCCCTGGGGCACCGGAACCGCCCGGAGCACCCCCCGGGGCACCCCTGGAACGCTCCCGGCACGCCTCCGCATCGGGGGCCTGCGGGCCACCCCGAGGGGCGTCCGGTGCCTCCCCTAGGGGATGTCACAGCTCGGCCGCAAAGCCGGGCCGGGCGCCCGGGCCCCGCACGCCACCCAGCGGGACCGGGTACGTTCGACGACGTGGCTGGATTCAGGATCGGACGCGGCGGCCGGGACAACCGTGCCCCGCAAGCGCGCCCCCAACAACCCCCGCACGGGCAGCAGACGCCGCCGCGGGCACCGTCGTACGGTTACCCGTCGGCGCCGCAGCCGTACCCGCAGCAGCAACCACAGCACGGCCGGCCGCCGCACGGCCGCCCCCAGCCCGGCCGGCCGCAGTACGGCGGCGGCGCGGGCGGCGGGGCGGGAGGGGCCCAGCCCCAGTGGCCCCAGGCGGCCGGCGGGTACGGCGGGCACGGCGAGCCCGAGTACTTCGGTGACGGCGCCCCCCACGGCGGCCCCGACCCCTACGCGGCCGACAACCCGGGCCACACCCAGGCCTTCGCGATCGGCGAGGACCCGTACTCGCAGGGCGAGACCTACCGCGCGGGCTCGGCCCCGGTCGGCCCCATCGGCCCCCGCCTGCACTGGAAGGAGCTGCTGCGCGGCATCGTCGCCGCGCCCAACCAGACGTTCCTCCAGATGCGCGACTACACGATGTGGGGCCCCGCCCTCGTCGTGACGTTCCTCTACGGCCTGCTGGCGGTCTTCGGCTTCGACGGCGCCCGTAAGGACGCGATCAACGCCACCCTCTCCAACGCGATCCCGATCGTGCTGATCACGGCCGTGGCCATGGTGATCAGTGCCTTCGTCCTGGGCGTGGTCACCCACTCCCTGGCCCGCCAGCTCGGCGGCGACGGCGCCTGGCAGCCCACGGTCGGCCTGTCCATGCTGATCATGTCCCTCACGGACGCGCCCCGCCTGATCTTCGCCATGTTCCTGGGCGGCGACGCCGGGTTCGTGCAGATCCTCGGCTGGGCCACCTGGGTCGCCGGGGGCACCCTGCTGACCCTCATGGTCAGCCGCTCCCACGACCTGCCCTGGCCGAAGGCCCTGGGCGCGTCGGCGATCCAGCTGATCGCCCTGCTGTCGATCGTGAAGCTGGGCACGTTCTAGCCCGCCCGGGGCAGCGCACGGAGGGAAGAGGACAGGAAAGCACCGAGGAGGGGCCCGGCGGACGGGCGGTTTCCAGGGGTTGTTGCAACACGTGGTCGTGTTGATCAGGCCGCGAGCAGTTCATGCAGGCGCTCGGCTGGGGTTTGCCAGCCGAGCGTTTTGCGTGGTCGGCGGTTGAGCTGGTCGGCGACGGCGGCCAGGCGCTCGGGGGTGTGGACGGACAGGTCGGTGCCCTTGGGGAAGTACTGCCGCAGCAGCCCGTTCGTGTTCTCGTTGGAGCCGCGCTGCCAGGGGCTGGCGGGGTCGCAGAAGCAGACCGGGATGTCGGTGGCGAGGGTGAACTCGCCGTGCCGGGCCATCTCGCTGCCCTGGTCCCAGGTCAGGGACGGCATCAGGGGGTTTATCGACCCTGTGCAGGAGGGACCGTCACGTCAGAGCGCCTCCGTGTTCTCCTTCGGCGCCTCGCCCAACCTATGTACTGGAGGCAAGACACTCCAGGGGAAGTTGATCCAGTCGTCGGTGCGCTTCCAGACGTACTCGCACTTCACGAGCGAGTGGGACTTCTCATAGACGACCGCGCTGCGCACCTCCGCCACGGTGTCCAGGCAGAAGTCGCGCACCAGCTTCAGCGTCTTGCCGGTGTCGGCCACGTCGTCGGTGATCAGGACCTTCTTGTCGGAGAAGTCGATCACGTTGGGCACGGGCGCGAGCATGACGGGCATCTCGAGCGTGGTGCCGACGCCGGTGTAGAACTCGACGTTCACGAGGTGGATGTTCTTGCAGTCGAGGGCGTAGGCGAGTCCGCCGGCGACGAAGACGCCGCCGCGCGCGATGCTCAGCACTATGTCCGGCTCGAACCCGTCGTCGGCGATGGTCTGCGCGAGTTCGCGGACGGCCGTGCCGAACAGTTCGTAGGTGAGGTTCTCTCGTACGTCACTCATGTGGTGGTGCCCCTCGGATCAGACCTGGGTCCGGTGGAAGTTCATGTAGGAGCGGGAGGCCGTGGGCCCGCGCTGCCCCTGGTAACGGGACCCGTAGCGCTCACTGCCGTACGGGGCCTCGGCGGGCGAGCTGAGCTTGAACAGGCACAGCTGCCCGATCTTCATCCCGGGCCACAGCTTGATCGGCAAGGTGGCGAGGTTCGACAGCTCAAGCGTCACATGTCCGGAGAACCCGGGATCGATGAACCCGGCAGTGGAGTGAGTGACGAGCCCGAGCCGCCCCAGCGAACTCTTCCCTTCCAGCCGCGAGGCGAGATCATCGGGCAGGCTGATGACCTCGTACGTACTGGCGAGGACGAATTCCCCGGGATGCAGGATGAACGGCTCCTCGCCGTCCGGTTCCACGAGCCGGGTGAGGTCCGGCTGCTCGACCGAGGGGTCGATGTGGGGGTAGCGGTGGTTCTCGAACACCCGGAAGTAGCGGTCGAGCCGCACGTCGATGCTCGACGGCTGCACCATGGAGGATTCGAAGGGGTCGATCCGCACCCGGCCGGCGTCGATCTCGGCCCGGATGTCCTTGTCTGAGAGAAGCACGCCCCGAGGATACGCAAGGCGCGCGGAGCCCCCACAATCAGGACGGACCCCACGCGCCTGTGCCGCTCTGCGGCCCTACCGCTTCTCCAGCACCACCGGCACCGCACTGCGGAGCCGGGCGCACCGGGGACACCGTACGAGCCGACCGGGGCCGAGCCGCTCGGCCTGCTGCATCGGGAACGAAGCGGTGCTGAACACGTGCCCTTCGGCACAACGGACGACGGTGCGCTCCATCAAGCCCTCAAGTCCCTTCCCCAGAACCCCGCCTGGCCTTCTGCCGCCTGGCGACAAAAGCCACACTACGGGATCAAAGAGACGACCCTCCAGGCGGCACTCCGGCCCCGCCGAGACCCTCCCCGAGGTCTCCACCGTACGCCCAACTCCGTTCCCCCACGCCCCTCCTCCCCCACCCCGGGAACGCCCCTGGCCTCCGGGGCTTGAGCACCGGGGGCCAGGGATGGGGTACAGTGAGCGAGCGCTGGACACCGACTTCGGTCGGGGTCTTACGCGGGTGTAGTTTAATGGTAGAACATCAGCTTCCCAAGCTGAGAGCGCGAGTTCGATTCTCGTCACCCGCTCCACGAAGAAGGCCCAGGTCACAGACCCGGGCCTTTTTGCTGCGCGTCGTGATCAGTGGTCCCGGGCCAGATTCGGGCCAGAAGGCTCGTCGCCCGCCCTCATTTCAAGAAACAGGTGGCCTCCCACGTAGGCGGCGAAGCGCTGAAAGCGCTGAGCGAGTGCGAAGTCCCCGTGGAGAACCGCCTCTTGGGCCACATCCTCCAAGGCGTCCACCAGGGGCCTGCCCTTGCCGTACGTCCCACCGAGGCCGCCCATGATGTGCAGCACCGCGTCGACGCGCTCCCGGACGCGCACCCCCTCGGTGAGGTCGCGTGCAGTCTGGACCATCTTCCAGAGCGTGAATCCGGATCGAAATGTCGTCACGTCGGCGCCCTGGGAGCGCGGACGGCGTCGCCGCTGCGGGGCTGCGCGACCGGTCGCAGCCGGGCTGCGGGCGGACGGAGCGAGGGGGTGGTGGTCATGGGGACTCCTGAGGCGAGGGGGGCCGGGGCCTCGTCACGGCCGGGGAGCCGGCGGGCGCGGGCCGGGCCGGCGGCGTCGCGCAGGGCGCGGTCTCGCCCGGATGGGTCCGGTCGGCCTGTGGCCTGCCGGCCTCCAGCCAGGAGGGGAGCGGACCGGCGGTCCGCTCGGGGTCGAGCGTGAGGTGCAGACGCGTCCCCGTGCCCGACGGGAACGCCGGGTAGCTGCGCTGCTCGCCCCCGGCGAACAGCAGCCGGAGGGCGTCGGCGACCTGCCGGGCCGCTTCGGCGTCCTGGGAGACGATGCGGACCTCGACTCTGCCGTCGGCGGGTGGTCCGTCCGAAGTCCCCGGGGCCGGAGGCGCATAGGGTGGCGGCACGAATTCGCTGGTCATCGGGCGGAGCCTGGCCCGGGCCGCCGGACGGCCCGTGCGGTGTCACGCGGCACTTGCCGTGCCGCGCGCCGAGGACGAGACCAGCCCGGTCACCGGAGTACGAAGGATCCTCGACCCTCCGCACCGTACTCCTGACCACCCTCGGCACAGCCGTTTCCCGGTGCGGGCGGCGTACGGTGGACATACCGAGGGCATCACGCACTCCGGCCGCCACGCCGGGTCGTCCCCGGCGAAGGACGGACTTCCGGGCCGCACCAGTGACCGGCGCGGAGACGGGTCGGCATCATGCCCCCTGCGATGGCTCTCCCCCGGCTGGACATCCGCCGGCGAAACCGCGGGGAGCACACGCTCGTCACGCTCGCCGGGGACATCGGACCGGCCACGACGCCCCTGCTGCGGGCCGCGCTGGAGCAGTGCCTGCTGGACGGCGTCACCGTGATCGACATCGACCTGGCCACGGTGGGCTCCTGCGACGCCAGGGGCCTGGACGTCTTGATGTCGGCCTCACAGCGCGCCGGCCGGGTCCACGCCCGCCTACGGCTGCACCACCCGTGCGCCCAGATCACCCGGCTCCTCGCCGCCACCGACCCCACTTCGCCGCTCCTGACGGCCCCCGCGGGTCCCGTACCGCCCGGCGGCCCCGCGGACACCGCCACGCGGACGCCCGGAGAACCGGCTCGTCGGGCGGATCAGCCGGCCCTCAAAGACGCGATCCGTGTTCGCCGCCTGACCCGTCGGCAGGCTGAGGACCTGTGCGAGGACATCGCGGACCTGGCTGAGCAGTCCGTCGCCGGCACGCCCGGCGAGGCGTACCTAGACCGTACGGACTTCGTGCGCCGCCTGGCGGTCACCTCCCATCGCCCCGGCTTCGCGCTGCTGGTCGCCGAGACGACGGTGCTGGTCGGGTGTGCTTTCGGCTTCCCGGTGGGCCCGGACGGCTTCGGCCGCCGGGGGCTCGACGCGACGCTCCAGGGGATCGTCCAGCGGCTCACCTCCCGCGCGCGGTTCGTGGTCCTCACCCAGGTCGTGGCCCGTCCGCACGCCCAGAACCGTGAGATAGCCCGCTGCCTGCAACAGCGCCTGCTGGCAGACCGGCGTGTCCCCCTCGCACTGGCCCTGCTCCATCCGGCCGACCGGGCAGGCCAGGCCGCCTTCGTTTCCTGGGGCTGGCGGAACATGGGCGAGGTCGTCGGGCTGCCCGGTCCCGTCGCGCCCTGCGTGCTGGTCCTGCCGGCCGAAGGGCTGCCCCTGGCAGACGGGTGATCAGCCGGAAGATCGACGAGCCGGCGGTCGTACCGGCCGGATGGTCCCGTTGCCCGTCCGACCGCCGTACGGCCGTGCCTTGGCGCGACGGCCGCGCACCGCGCCGTACAGCGCTGCCGGGAGTAGCCTGACAGGTACCGAGAGCATTTCGGGCGCACGGCCACGGCGGCGCCGTTCCCGGCGAATGACAGACACGGGCACCGGGGGCCGCCCGGGACGGGATCGCGCAATGGACGCCAGCACCAAGCCCGCCGAAGGTACGGCGCCGGGCGACGGGCACACCTACCGGATGCCCTTGCCCCGGCTGCGCCTCACGCGGGACGGCAGCCACGGCCCGCTGGACGGGGCGTGGTGGCCGCGCTGCGACGCGCTGGAACTGGAGCTGCCCGCGCTGGTCGGCTCCCTGGACCCGAGCGCCGGCCCCGTCACCCACGTCACCGTGGAAACCGCGGCGTGGCCCGACGCCCCGCGCAGGGTGATGGCGCCTGGACATGTGATCGAGGTGGCTCTGACCGACGCAGCCGCCGAGGCGCATGCCATCACCGTGGACTGCGGCACCGTAGGACGCTGGGAACTGCTGGTCGTCCCGCCGGACGAGCCCGCCGGAGCGGCCGCCCAGCTGCTGACGGCGGCCGCCGACCCCGGGAACCCCTTGTCGGCCCCGCGTCTGCTGGCACTCACCGAGAGCGGCCTCGACGGACAGGCCCGGTGGGAGTCGGAGGGAGGAGCCGGACCCGGGTGACGGCCCGGCCCGGCCCTCGTGACCGGCAGGTCCGGACATCCATGACCCCCGTGGTGGAGCAATGGCACCGAAAGACCCTTTGTCGTCCCGGCCCGCCTCCGCGCGAGGCGGACCACGGCGGGTGAGGGGATGACGGCAGGACGACGCGCGGACCGCTCCGAGAGCTTCGGGGAAGCTCTCCTCGGAGAGATCCTCGACAGGGCGCACGAGTTGCCGCCCCATCACATCGGGCCGCTGGTCGCCGACGTGGTGGAGCGGCTGGGGGGCCGCCGGCCGCAGGTGCTGCTGCAGGACTACGGCCAACTGCTGCTGGCCCCCCTGCCCGGCGACGGCCTCATGGGCGGGGGACCGCACGTGATCGACGACTCCGAGGCGGGCCGCTGCTTCCTCGACGCCCAGTCCGTCGAACTGGCCGAGGCCGACGGCGTACGCGTCCACCTGCCGCTGCTGGACGGCGGTGACCAGGTCGGGGTCATGGCGGTGACGTTGGACAGCGTCGACGACCACGACCGCCGCATGCTGAACAGGATCGCCGGTCTGGTGGCCGACCTGCTGGTGACCAAGCACGGCTATTCCGACCTCTTCTTCGGTGTCCGACGCGGTGAACCGATGAGCGTCGCCGCCGAGATCCAGTGGTCCCTGCTGCCACCGCTGGCGATGCTCATGCCCCGGGTCGCCGTCGCCGGGATCCTGGAACCCGCCTATGACGTGGCGGGTGACAGCTTCGACTACGCGCTCAACGGGGACGTTCTCCACGTGGCCATGATCGACGCGATGGGGCACGGCCTGGACGCGGCCACCATGGCCACCGTGACCATCGGCGCCTACCGCCACGCCCGCCGCGCCGGCATCGGGCTGCCGGAGATCTACTCCTTCATGGACCGCGCCGTGGCGGACCAGTTCGGTCCCGAACACTTCGTCACCGCGCAGATGATGCAACTGGACATCACGACGGGCCATCTGCAATGGGTCAACGCCGGGCACCCGTCGCCGATGCTCGTCCGGGATCACCGCGTCGCACGCCGGCTGACCGGTCCGACGACCCTCCCGGTCGGCTTCGGCGGTCCGGACCCGCAGATGAGCGACATGAAGCTGGAGCCGGGGGATCGCCTCCTCTGCTTCACCGACGGACTGATCGAGGAACACATGACGGGCGAAGAGCCGTTCGGGGAGGAACAGCTGGTCGACTGGGTCGACCACCTGGAGAGAACCGGCCGCGGAATCCGGGCGGTGGTGCGCTCCCTGTCCCATACCCTCAAACGGGCGCGGGGCGGACACACCACGGACGACGCTACGCTGCTCCTGGTGGAGTGGCGCGGCTGACGGCGCCGCCGGGCAGACGCCGGCAGGAACGCCGCGGCTCATGCCGCCCTCGCCCCTCCCTGAGGCCCAGGTAGTCGGCGCACCGAGTACGCGCCGCCGGAAACCGGCAAAGCGAGCCGGACCAAGCCTCGGCGCACGGGCCCGTTTCGCCTCAGCAGGTGTCGGAATGCCTGGTCAGAGCGTCAAGCGGCGGTCTCCTTCTGGATCTGTGCCGACGGCCACAGCGAACCGGGCGCGCGGAGGCGCATACTGAGTCATGACAAAGCCTGCTGCGCCGAAGCGTCACTTGCCTACCAGCCCCTTCAAAGCCCCGGTCACACCTGCTCCCAAGCACTTCGCCGTGGGCGACCAGGTCACGCACGACATGTACGGCCTCGGCCGCGTCATCGGCATCGAGGACGGCGTCGCGGTGCTCGTGGACTTCGGCTCGGAGCAAGTGCGGATCCTGAGCCCGTACGCCAAGATGACCAAGTTGTAGGGCCGCTGTGCCCGGTCATGGCACACCCAGGTCCCTTCGGGGTGCCTGTCACGAAAGAGAGTTCTCCCATCGACCCGACATCGCTGTTCTCCGCCGTGGAAGGGCAACCCCGCTCCTCCACGGCGGCATCGCCGACTCCGGCGACCAACCCCTTCCGAGCCCCTGATTTCGGGGAGGACGAGACCGTACCGTTCGAAGACGTGGAGGAGCCCGCCAGGGGCGTACGTGCGGCGCGGCGCAAGGCTGCTCAGCCACGCGTATGACGTGAGCCCGGCGGCCGGCCGCAAGCCATCCCCGTGCTCCGTGCTCCGTGCTCCGTGCTCCGTGCTGGTGAGGAGTGCCGTGCCGCCGTCCCGGTTTCCGTCTCAGCGAGTCCCGTCCACGCACGGAGGCGGCGGGAACGAAGTTCCGGCGCGCGGCCGGGACTTCGCAATCGGAGAGCGTGCCGGAACGGCTTGCCCTCGGGCAGCCCGGGAACCGGAACGTCCTGCGGCGGCCCCACTGGGCGTACGACGCGGAAGCCGCTCGGGCCGAGGCGCGCATCGTGTCGGTGTCGTGGTCGGCGGCGAAGGCCATCGCCATTGCCGCGAGCCGGCCGGTGATCGGGCGCGGGCGCCTCGCCTGTCCCGCCGGAACCGCCAAGTGGCCCTCGTCTCACATCCCGGGGCCGGCGTGCTCGTCGGTGTCCCGTCCGCCGACGTCGGCGGGGACCGCGTGCGGACCGTCGCACGAGGTCACAGCGCTGGGGGCGGAAACACTCGACGGCAATACTGCATCCCTGGCAACCAATACCTGTGGTGGCGACATAAGAAATCGATGCAGCTCACGATAAATATTCCTGCACACGGAGTCGGCGCGGAATTATTTACCGCGCCCGGCCGACTCCGGCGTGCTACTGTCGTCATCAGTTGCAGGTGTGGTTGCCAGAAGGTTTTTCCGACGGCTGATCATCACGGCGACACGGAATGCGCACACGGCGTTTTCCTGGCACCGCCTCCGAAGGAGAAACAAAATGGCTACTGGCACTGTGAAGTGGTTCAACGCGGAAAAGGGCTTCGGCTTCATCGAGCAGGACGGCGGCGGCGCCGACGTCTTCGCCCACTACTCGAACATCGCCGCCCAGGGCTTCCGCGAGCTGCTGGAAGGCCAGAAGGTGTCGTTCGACATCGCGCAGGGCCAGAAGGGCCCGACGGCCGAGAACATCGTTCCCGCCTGACGCACCGGCGCTGACGCGCACTTTCGCAGCTGGGGCCCGCACCTTGGGGTGCGGGCCCCAGCTCGCTTTGTTCCCAGGGCGTTTCGACCCTGTTGTTCTCGGCCCGTTCTCGCGATTCTCTGCGCCGCTCGTCCTGCTGCGGAAATTCCTTGATACGCGCCCGCATCGAGGAAGGTTCCGCATGAACGGCACCCGTTCTACTCGCGCACGCACCACTCGCTCATACGACCGCTTCGCAGGAAGTGCCGCCTCAGACCGCTCCGGCGTTCGGCGCCGCTCCAGCGGTTACGGCAACCGACAGCCCGCGCAGGGCGAGTTCGCGATGCCGGAGACGGTCACACCCGCCCTGCCCGCTGTCGAGTCGTTCGCCGACCTCGACCTGCCGGCCCCGCTGCTGGCCACCCTGGGCAAGGAAGGCGTGAGCGTACCGTTCCCGATCCAGGCCGCCACCCTGCCGAACTCCCTGGCCGGACGTGACGTCCTCGGCCGCGGCCGTACCGGATCGGGCAAGACCCTCG
>NZ_JBFACU010000015.1:0-198821 GCF_040641015.1 Streptomyces sp. NPDC021356
GGATCAACGTGCTGTTCGCGATGCTCCGCGACGGCACCTTCTACGAACCCAGAACCCCACGCCTCGCTTGACGAAAGACATAGAGGCACCCCCCCGGCCCCGCCGGACGCGCACGGGTCGCCGCGCGCGAGGCGGCTTTCCCTGACGCGGCAGGGTTTCCGCTGCTGAAGGGGTGGAACAACGCGGCCGCGCCGGACCCGCCCGTACCTGTCACCGCCCGTGCCCCGGCTCGAAGCCCCCTCTTCACCGGATTCGGGCACATAACTGTTACCGGCAGCGGTTGTCTGTCAACATCGTGCAAAGGCGGAGCGAACGGGGCGCGTGGTGTCGCAGTCGATCGAGGACTCATGGCGTGTGCGGATTCTCGGCGCGGACAACACACCGGTGGGATCGGGTGTTCTGGTGGACGGGGGGCGGGTGCTGACGTGTGCTCATGTCGTGCAGGGCGCCCTGGAGTTGACCGGACAGGAGTCTCCCGGGGGGCGGAGTGTCGCCGTCGACCACCCCGGTTCCCTGACCGGTGAGGTGTCGTACGCCTCGGTGCTGCCGCAGGGCTGGGCGCCGCCCGACCAGGAGCGCGCGGACGTCGCGGTCCTGGAGCTGAGCGGTCCGCCGCCCTCCGACTGCGTCCCGGCCCGGCTGCGCCCGTGCGGTCCCGTACGGGAGCGGGCCGTACGGGCCTTCGGCCAGTCCTCGGCCGCCTCCCCCGGCGTCTGGGTCGCCGCGCGGCTGCTCGGCGCGGGCGGGCTGAGCCCGGACTGGATCCAGCTGGACAGCCTGGAGGGCGCCGACGGGCGGGTGCAGGGCGGCTACAGCGGGGCCGGCGTCGTCGACGGGGACGGGGGTGTCATCGGCATCGTCGTCGCCGTGCGCCGTCCGGCCGGGTCCCGAACCGCGTGGATGATCCCCGTCGAGGCCGTGGTGCGCTACTGCCCGCTGCTGGCCGACGCGGTGCTCGGCGAGCCCGCTCCCGGGCCCGCCTGGCCGCGCGGCGCCGACCGGGAACTGACCACCGCGCTGGTGAAGGTGCCCAGCATGCGCGACCCGCAGCGCCGCGAGAGCGTGCTGCGGGACGCCGGGGACGAGATCTTCGACCTCGCCGAGCGGTCGCCGGTCCTGGTGGAGGACGTGCGCGGGGTCGTGGCGCTGTGCCTGCAGTACGCGGACGGCATCGACCGGCTCGCCGCCGCGCTGCGCTGGTACGAGCGGGGCTCGCTGCCGATGCGGGAGTTCGAACGCGTGGTCCTGCGGCTGCGCGGCGACGCGGGGCCGACGGCGTGACCGGAACCGGCGACACACCGCGCACCGACCTGTTCTGGGAACTGGCCGGCCGCATAGCGCGCATCCCCGGACTCGTGCACCCGCTGCCGCTGCGGCGCGCCGCCGAGGCGTTCGCCGAACGGTTCGGGCCGGTGGACACCGAACACTCCGGCATGGTGCGCGAGGACCTCTACGCGACACTGCGCGCCTGCGACGCCTACCCGGAGGGGCTGCGGTTCTACCTGGACCGGCTGGGCAGCGGACGTACCGGGACCCTGGCGTGGGCGGCCGTCGAGCACATGTACCTGCGGCTGTACCCGGAGCGGCTGCTCACGGCCGCCGAGCACGAGGAGTTGTGCGCCCTGCTCGCACAGCGGTCCGCCGCCACGCCCCTCGGTCCGCTCGCGCTGCGCTTCCTGCCGTTCCTGCCGCGGCCCGCGACGGACGAGAGCACCGGGCCGGAGGCGGTCGCGGACCTGCTCGACGCGCTGGAGGACGCCCTCGTCCTGCCGGACGAGGCGCACCCGCTGCTCTGCTTCGTCGAAGCCGTCGCGGCGGGTCAACAGCGTTCGCCGGCAGTCGAGTTGCAGGCGTGGAACGACAAGGTGGCACACCGCATCGGCTGTCCGCCGGAGCTGCTGCGCCGGGTCCGCTCCCGGGAGCGGACCCGCGTGGGACGCCCGGCCGAACCGTACCGGCTGCTCGTGGAGATCGTGGCGCACCCGGCGGCGCCCGACGAGTACCACGTCCGGGGCTGGCTGCTGGCGCCCGACCCGCAACCGCCCACCCTGCTCGCCGACTGCCGGGCGGCCTCCCGGGCCGCGCTCGAGGAGACCGTCGCCGCACTGCACCAGAGCGCGCTGGAGCGGCTCGGGGAGCTGAGCGCCGGACTGAGGGTGGAGTTCCTGCTGCCCCGGCCGCTGCTGTGGCTGGACGTCGACCAGTTCCCGGTCCGGCCGGCCGGTTCGGTGCCCCGCCCGATCGGCGCCGACCACACGGTGCTGGTGCGCAGCCGCGACCGGTTCCACAAGAGGTACTGGTGGCCCGCGCTGCACCGCCGTCTCGCGTGGCTGGAAGCCCACCCCGAGGGCGTCTTCGAGGCACCGGCCGTACAGTACGTCGCGCACGGCCGCGCCCCTGCGCCGTACGACCTGCTGAGCGAACTGCGCGACGGGCAGACGCCGTTCTGCTACGTACTGCTCGACCCCCCGGCGTACGACGGCGATCTGGCGGCAGACCCGGTCTACGTCCTGCTGGAGGTGGGCATTCCCGCCATCGTCGCGCTGCGCCGCCAGGGCCACCACGCCGACGCCCGGCCCCAGTTGTGGAATCTGCTGGCCGGGAGGTTGGACGGGCTGCCCGACCGGGTACGACATCTGCGGGGCGTCAATCCGGGCGGGGGCGGGTCGGCGGTGACGCTGGACCTGCATCGCCACGTCACCCTAGTGTGGGACAGCCAAGACGGACTGGAGGGGGCGGAGGCCGCGCTCGGGCATCCGCGGACCGGGGGTGGCCATCCATGACCGGGGAGACGACCGATCAGCGTGAGGCACGGCAGCCCCGTCCTCCCGCCTGGTGGGTGTTCCGGGACAACGGCGCGCAGCACGCGCCGTCCGAACCGCTGCCCCCGCTGCCCGCCCCGCCGCCCTGGCGGCGCTTCAGGCCGGGCACCGACAGCCCGCCGCTGGACATTCCCGACCCGGGCGACCACTGGGACGTCGAGCGCAAACTCGGCTCGCGCCGCGCGGGCACTCTGGACCACGCCGTCGTCGATGTCATCAACGCCGCGATCCAGCTGCGCCGTCCGCTGCTGGTCACCGGGCAGCCCGGCACGGGCAAGTCCAGTCTGGCCCATCAGATCGCCGCGGAGCTGGGTCTGGGCCGGGTGCTGTGGTGGCCGGTGGTCAGCCGTACGACGCTGCGCGACGGCCTGTACGACTACGACGCGATCGGCCGGGTGCAGGACGCGCCCGTGGGGGCCGGCCCCGGACTCAAACGCGAGCCGCTGCCCGACGTGGGCCGCTATCTGACGCTCGGCCCGCTGGGCACCGCGCTGCTGCCGTGGAAGCGGCCCCGGGTGCTGCTCGTCGACGAGCTGGACAAGAGCGACATCGACCTGCCCAACGACCTGCTGCACATCTTCGAGGAGGGCGAGTTCCGTATCCGGGAGCTGGAGCGGCTGGGCCAGTCCCGGCGTGAGGCGAGCGTCGGCACGGCCGACCACGGCCTGCCGGTCGTGGTGCGCGACGGGCGGGTGCGCTGTTCGGAGTTCCCGGTGGTGGTGATCACCAGCAACGGCGAGCGTGCCTTCTCGCCCGCCTTCCGCCGCCGCTGCCTCGAGGTGGAGCTCGCCGCTCCGGACGAGGCCCGGCTGGCCGCGATGATCGAGGCGCACTTCGGTGCCGGTGGGGACCCGCGGACGGCGGAGCTGATCCGCTCGTTCCTCCAGGAGCGCGGGGACGGTTCGCTCGCGGCGGACCAGCTGCTGAACACCGTGCACATGCTCACCAACGGCGCCGCCGACGCCGACGAGGCGTCCTGGACGCAGTTGCGGGCGGCGCTGTGGCGCAGCCTGGCTACGGACGCCTCGCCATGACCGCTCTGGCGGGCCGGTCGCCGTCGGCGCGCGAATGGGCGGAGGCCATCTGGCTGGCGGAGCGCATCGGGACGGACGGCGGCCGGTGGCCGGACCGGGCCGGGCCGGGGCGCGGGTCCGCGAGCGGCGCCGGGCCGGGCGACGCCGCGCGGGGTACCGCGGGGGCGGAGGACGCCTCCGGGGCGGGCAGTGCGTCCGGGGCCGCGAACTCCTCGCTCGACGGCACCTCACCGCAGGCGCGCACCGCCGCACCGGTCCCGCCCTCCACCGGCCCTCCCCCCGGGCCGCCCGCTCCTCCCTCCGAGGGGCAGCCCGCCGGTGCCGGGCCGGACGGCTCGCCGCTCCGGCCCGCGACGCAGGCGGCGCGGTCCCGCCGTGACGCGGACGGCGACGGCAGCGAGGCGCGGCCCGGACGCCTCTCCCGGGGGCCGCTGACCGACATGGGGCCTCCGGTGGGCGCCGTGGCCCTGTTCGACGCCGACACCCGCCCGGGTGTGCTGCGGGACCCGCTCCGCCTGGCCCGCGCCCTGCGTCCGCTCAACCGGCGGGTCCGCTCGCGCCGCCGGTTCACCCTGGACGACGAGCGGACCGCGATCAGGTCGGCGGAGCTGGGCCGGTGGAGTCCCGTACTGGCGGACGTGCCGGACCGCTGGTTCGAGGTCGCGCTCGTCGTCGAGCAGAGCGTGTCGATGTCGGTGTGGCAGGGGGTCGCGGACCGGTTCGCCGAACTGCTGCGCCGGCAGGGCGCGTTCGCCGACGTACGGGTGTGGTGGCTGGACACCCGCGGCGGGAAGGCGGCACGGCTGCGCTCGCACCAGGGCGGTCCCGCGCGCGCCCCGGGCGAGCTGTTCCACCCGCAGGGGCGGCGGCTGGTCCTGCTGATGAGCGACTGCGTGGGTGACGCCTGGGCGTTCGGCAGCGTGCCCCGGCTGCTGCACCACTGGGCGCGGCACGCGCCCGTCGCGGTGCTCCAGCCGCTGCCCAGCCGCCTGTGGGACCTGTGCGAGGCGGTGCCCCGGGACGTCCGCGTGCGTGCCCTCGCGCCGGGGCTGCCGAACGCGCTGCTGCTCCTGCGCAGCGGCGCGCGCTGGGTGCGTCCGGGTGCGCTGCCCGTGCCGGTGCTCGAGATGGAGGCCTCCTGGTTCGCGGGCTGGGCGCGCATGGTCGCGGGCGAGGCCCCCGCGCACAGCGACGTGGCGGCCCTGCTGGTGGACGAGCAGGGCCTGGCACCGCAGTGCCTGCCGCCGCTCGCCCCGGAGCACCGGCCCCGGCCGGTCTCCCCGGAGCAGGCGGTACGGCGTTTCCTGCGGCACGCCTCCCCGCAGGCGCGCCGGCTCGCCGCGCAACTGGCGATGGTCCCGCTGCGGCCGGAGGTGGTCGGGGCGGTGCAGCGTCTGCTGGGGCGGGCGGCCGGACCGCTGCCGTTCGCGGAGATCCTGCTCGGCGGCCTGCTCGCGGCGGACAGCGGCCCGCACGGTGACGGTCCGCAGGGCGGCGGCCCGCGCCTGGAGTTCCTGGAGGGCGTGCGCGACCGGTTGCTGTACGGCCTCGGGCGCACCGAGACCCTGCGCACCCTCCAGGAGGTGTCGCAGATCGCCGGGCGGGCCATGGGTGCGCGGTCCGGGCTGCTGGGCACACTGGTGGCCGCGCCCGCCGACCTGGACGCGGCCGCGCTCGGACCGGCCGACCACGAACTGCTCTCGGCGGCGGCACCCGCCCTGGCCGCGCTCGGACCGGCCTACGGAGGCGCACTGGCCCGCGCACGGGCGCATTCGTCTTTGGGCGGGCCCGCGGGTGGGGAGGACAGCGGGCGTCGGTCCGCACCATCCGGCGCGGCCGAAACGCCCGCCACTCCACCTCCCAGGGAACCGGCTCAGCGCATGGAGGACGTGTCGATGGATCCCGCCCCTTCCCGTACGACGCCACCGGCCACCGGCGTCGAGCGGCCCGGCCCGCCCGTGGGGAGCACCCACACGCCGGCGGCCGGGGCCCCCCGGCCGGCCCGCCTGCCGCGGACCATGCCGCTGCCCCAGGCCTCCTACTTCACCGGCCGGGAGGAGGAGCTGGACAGGCTGCGGGCCCTGCTGAACTCGGGCGACCAGGTGGCCGTCCTGCCGTACGCGCTGTACGGGATGGGCGGGGTCGGCAAGACCCGGCTGGCCGTGGAGTACGTGCACCGGCACCACACCGAGTACGAGCGGATCTGGTGGATCGACGCCGAGCAGCCCGCGGTGATCCGCCAGCAGCTCGCCTCCCTGGTACCGGACTTCGGCCCGGCGGCCGAGGGCCCCGGCGACCCGGTGGACCGTGTCCTGGCGGCGATGTCGACCGGTGAGCCGTTCCGCCGCTGGCTGCTCGTGATGGACAACGCGGGGGCGCCCGAGGACGTCGTCCCCTACATCCCGTCGCTGCTCGGGGTGGCGCAGGGCGCCGGGCACGTCCTGGTGACGTCCCGGCACTCCGGCTGGGCCGACCGGGTGCACGCGCTGCACGTCGACGTGTTCTCCCGGCAGGAGAGCATCGGTTTCCTGCGCCAGCGCACGCCGTGGGCCAGCCAGGAGGAGGCCGAGCGGCTCGCCGAGTCGCTGGGCGACCTGCCGCTGGCGCTGGAGCACTCGGTGGCGGCGCAGGCCCAGTCGGGCATCGGGACCGGCGCCTACCTGGAACTGCTCGAACACCGCCGGCAGGAGTTGCTGGCGGAACCGCCGTCGTCGGGCGTCCGGCCGGTCGCGGCGACCTGGCGGGCCTCGGTGGACCTGCTGCGCGCGCAGAACCCGCAGGCCCTCGAACTGCTGCGGCTGCTGGCCTTCTTCGGCCCCGAGCCCGTCGCACAGTCGTTCCTGCGCGACGCGCGGCTGCTGAACCTGCCCGACGACCTCGCCCCGGTCGCCCGCGACGAACTGGCCCGGGGCCGGGCGATCCGGGCCATCAACCAGTTCTCGCTGCTGAGCGTCAACGCCGCCACCGGCACGCTCCAGGTGCACCGGCTGCTCAGCGGCGTCCTGCGGGACGAGCTGTCGCAGGACGAGGCCACCCGGCTGCGGCACCTGGTCCACGAGATCATCGCCGCGCACGACCCGGGGGACTCCCAGCGCCCGGAGAACTGGCGCAACTACGCCGACATCCTGCCCCACCTCGAACCGTCCGGGCTGCTGGACTGCGGGGACGGCGAGGCCCGGGACACCGCGCTGAGCATCCTCGGTTACGTGATCGCGCGCGGTGACTTCCGGGGCGCGGCGCAACTGGCCGGGAAGGTCGCCGGCATCTGGCGGACGACGCTGGGCCCGGACCACGTGCAGACGCTGTGGGCACGCCGGCAGCAGGCCAGCGCGCACTGGCAGCTGGCCGAGTTCGAGGAGTCGCAGCGGATCAACGAGGACGTGCTCGCCCGGCTCCGCGCCACCCTGGGCGACGACCACGAGTTCACCCTGACCGTGGCCGGGGCCACCGCCGCCGACCTGCGGGCGGCGGGCCGCTTCCCCGACGCGCTGGCCCTGGACCGCGACGCCTACGACCGCAGCGTCCAACTGCACGGCGCGCGCAGTCCGCACGTCCTGACCGTCGGGCACAACTACAGCGTGAGCCTGCGCGTCAACGGCCTGTACGAGGAGGCGCTGGCCCTCGACGAACGCATCCACGACGCCCGGCTGGAGATCCTCGGCCCCACCGCCCGCTCCACGCTCTTCTCCATCAACAACGTGGCGCGCGACATGCGCGAGTGCGGCCGGTACGCGGACGCGATGATCCTGCAGAGCAGCACGGTGGCCCGCTACCGCGAGCAGTACGGCGACCGGCATCCGCACACCGCGCGCGCCATCAAGAACTTCTCGGTGACCTGCCGCAAGGCCGGTGACTTCGAACAGGGGCTCGCCCTGGCCCGGGAGGCGCTGGAGCTGTACCGGACGCTGTTCGGCCCGGACCACGTCGACACGCTGGCCGCGCTGACGAACATCTCCAACGACCTCAGGCTGACCGGGGACGCTGAGGGGGCGCGCGAGCACAGCGCCGACGCGCTGCACCGCTACCGGTCCGTGCTGGGCCCGGGGCATCCGCTGACGGGCGCGGCCGGTGTCGACCACGGGGCGGCGCTGCGCGCCTCGCACCAGCACGCGGAGGCCCGCCGGGTCGACGAGGAGACGGTGGCCGTGCTGGCCGCAGCCCTCCCGGACGACCACCCATGGCTGCTGCTGGCCCGGGTCAACCTCGCCACCGACCTGACCCACGGGGGCGAGCCGGAGGCGGCGCGGACGCTGGGCGAGGAGTGCGCCCGCGCCCTGGAGGCCCGCTACGGCGACCGCCACCCGGCGACGCTGGCCGCGCTGACCAACGTGGCCCTGGACATGGCGGCCACGGGCGACACCGAGGCCGGCGAGGAGCTGCTGACGTCGGTGCGGCGGCGCTATCTGGCGACCCTCGGCCCGGATCATCCCGAGAGCCGTGGCGCCGCGGCCGGGGTCCGCGCGGAGTGCGACATCGAGCCGCCGCCGATCTGACGCTCCCCGGGCCGGCGGTGCCGGACGAGGTCCGGCCGCGGCCGGGGTCAGAGCGGTGCGGCCGCCCATTCGGCGAGGACGTCCCGCAGGGCGTGCAGGAGCAGGTGGCCGTTCTCGGTGAGCCAGGCGCCGCGCTCCAGTTCGTCGGCGGCCAGACGGGCGGTGCGCCGCCACCGTTCGTACGGGGCGCGGGCGGCCGGGTCGCCCAGGGCGGCCTCGGTGCGCCAGAACGCGGCCGTCACGAGGAACGCCGAGGCGCCCTGCAGCAGGGCCGAGGGCGGCCGGGGCCGACCGCTCCAGGGGGCGTGGCCGCGCGCGCCGGGCGGCGCGTGGAGCAGCCGGGTGAGGTCCTGCAGCGCGTAGAGCAGCGAGTGCTGGGTCTCGTGGACGAGAGCGGCGGCGAGTTCGGCGGGGTCGTCGAGCGGGGCGAGCGCCACCAGGCCGAAGGCGTCGCTGAAGGAGGCGCTCAGCCAGCGGCCGGGCGCGCCGGCGGGAACGCCCGGGTCGAGCGGGACGACGGCGCGGACGGTGCCGCGTACCGCGTCGGCCCGCTCGGGGTGGCGGGTGGCGAGGTGCTGCCAGGCCGCGCCGAGCCGGGCCCGCCACCGGGCGAGTTCGGGCGGTGGCGGCGGGCCCGGGTCGTTCAGGGAGGCGTGCGTGTCGAGGCGTACGCACAGCCGTGGGCCGGGGCCCGCGAGGGTCAGGTGCGGCAGCGGGGTCCAGCCGGGCGCGGTTGCGTGCCGAGCGTCCGGGACGGTGACGGCGGCAGGGGCGGTGGTCCGGGGGCCGAGGGCGGTCACGGTGGTGCCGTGCGGGCCGTGTTCGACGCGCACGGTGCTCATGTCGGGGGCGAGGGCGGCGTGGCCGAGTCCGGGCAGGTGGAGGGCGCCTTCGCGGACCGGGACGTCCAGGCGGAAGGGGAGGCGGGCGCGGTGCCCGGCGGCCGCGGCGAGGGCGGCGACCGTGTCGGGCCTGCCCTCCCGTACCGCCCCGGCGAGCAGGGTTCCGGCGGCGGGGTCGGTGATCAGCGCGTCGAGGACGGCGGGCGAGCGGTGGCGTACGGCGGTCAGGACGGCGAGGGCGTGGTCGCGGACGGGGCCGCCGCGCGGGTCGTCGTTCAGGGCGCGCAGCAGCAGGAGGTTGCGGCTCGCGCGGGCGGTGCGCAGCAGGCGCACGGTGGCGGGGTCCGGTGTGCCGCGCGCGAGCCGGCGCCACAGGCCGGGGGGCAGGGTCAGCGGGGGTGCGGGCGCGGCGGCCCGGTGATCGTGCGTCAACGGCGGGCCCCGGCTGCTCGGGCGAGGTCGGCGCGCAGGACGTCGGCCACGTGCCCGATCAGTGCCATCAGGTCGGGGCAGTACACGGAGGGGTTGAGGTAGCCGTTGTCCGCGCGGTAGCGGTGCGGGTAGTGGCCGCCGCCGCAGACGGCGCCGACCGGGCAGGCGCGGCAGGGCGGGGCCAGGGCGCGGGCGCCGAGCTGGCGGGCCACGACTCCGGGGTGGTCCAGGAGCGCGTCGAAGGAGTGGCGGTGGACGTCGAGGCCGCTGCGGTCGGCTCCCTCGTAGGCGGACTTGAGCTGGTCGGAGAGGGTGAGGGCGCCGTCCGTGTCGACCACGGCGAGCTGGCAGGGGGCGCCGCCTATGGTCTCGGTGCGGGTGACGCCGCCGAGCAGGAGGTCGAGGACCGACTCGAAGAACGCGATGCGCACCGGTGGTCCGGGGGTGCCGTACCAGCGGTCGAAGACGGTGGCGAGCCACTGGCCGTAGGGGGTGTGGGCGGGGTCGGCGGTGCGGCCCGGCGGGCGGGCCGTCCAGTTGCCCAGCGGCAGCAGGAGGCGGAGCGCGGGCGGGGCGTAGGACAGCAGGTGCTCGTAGGTGGCGAGCGGGTCGGCGGTGACGTCGACGGTGCACAGGAGGCCGGCCCACACGTCGCGGTGCTCGGGGGCGGCGAGGCGGCGCAGGGCGGCGGCGACCCGGGCGTGGCTGCCGCGTCCGGCGTGGTCGCGGCGGGCGCGGTCGTGGGTGCGGGCGGTACCGTCGAGGCTGACGGCGATCTTGACGTCCTCCTCGTGGCACAGGCGCAGCACGGCGTCGTCGAGGAGGATGCCGTTGGTCTGGACGACGACTTCGGCCGTGGTCCCGGCGGGGAGCCGGGCGCGCAGGGTACGGGTGAGGGCGCGCAGCAGGTCGGTTCCGGCGAGCAGTGGTTCGCCGCCGTGGAGGATGACGCGCAGGGACTCGGGGCGGTGGTGCGCGGCGTGTTCGGCGATCCGGTGGCACACCTGTGCGACCGTCTCCGGGGACATGGTGTGCGGCTGGGCCCGCCAGTGCTGGTCCTCGGCTTCGTAGACGTAGCAGTACGTGCAGGCGAGGTTGCAGCGGCTGTGCACCTTGACGACGAACTCCCGGAAGGGCAGGGGGCGGGTCCCGGCGGCGCGCAGGGCGGCGACGTCGAGGAGGTCGTCGGGCCAGCGGCCGTGCGGGGCGCGGTCGGCCGGGGTCACGGGGCGGGGGTGGTGAGCCGGCGCGGCCCCTCGGCGGTGTCGCCTCCGGAGTCGTAGGCGGCCACCGGCGCTTCCTCGCCCGCCAGGTGACCCAGGACGCGGCGCAGTGCCGCGGACAGCGCCGAGTCGGTGCCCTCCAGAATGTCCTCCAGGGGCAGCCCTGTCAGATCCGGCATGTCCGCCGTACGCTCACCGGCCCCGCTCGGCATCGGCCTCAGCCCCCTGTCGCCACCGCCTGCTGACTGTCCGTTGATCCGACTTTGAGGATAACCAGAGGAACGTGGGCAGGTCAGCCCGTGATTCGGGCGCGACCGACCGGTTCCGCTGGGGTGTATTGGACGGTTGTGCGATGGGGTGTCAGTACGCTGATGATCCGTCATCCCCCGTTCGGAGCTGCGAGGTTGACCTTGCGACCGGTCTCCCGTCACCCTTGCCGAGGGGGACGGTGTCGGGTGGCGGGAGTATGCGGGTGAAAGCGGGGGCGCGTGGTACGGAGGAACGTGCACGGCGCTGGTCCTTACGGTCTCTGACCGCTCGGCTCCTGCCCGTGGACGGCGCGGACGACTCGCAGGCGCGCTGGGTCGTGCCCGCCGTGCTCATCGGTGCCGTGGCCGGGCTGGGGGCGGCGGCGCTGTTCGGACTGCTCCACCTGTGCACCGGCTGGCTGCTGGAATCAGTGGCCGGTTACCGGCCCTACCGCACGACGGCGGAGGGCGGATTCCTGGAGCTGGAGGCCTCCGACCGGCCCTGGCTCGTGCCCCTGGTGGCCGGCGGGGGCGCCCTGGCCGCCACCGTCTTCGCCCTGTGGCTGGCCCCCGAGGCTCGCGGACACGGCACGGACGCGGCCATCGCGGCGGCCCACCACGATCCGACGGGCATGCGGGGCCGCGTGACGGTGGTCAAACTCGTGGCGTCGGCCCTGACGCTGGGCTCGGGCGGCTCGGGCGGTACGGAGGGGCCGGCTGCGCAGATCTCGGCGGCGTTCGGGTCCGTCATCGCCCGGCGCACCGGCATGTCGCGGGAGCAGGCCAGGACCGCTCTGGTGATCGGGCTCGCCTCGGGGGTGGGCGCGATCTTCCGGGCACCGTTCGGCGGGGCGCTGCTCGGGGCGGAGATGCTGCACCGGCGCGGCATGGACGCGCGGGTGCTGCCGAAGGCGCTGATCGCCTCCGTCTCGGGCTGGCTGATGTTCGGCGCCTGCTTCGGGTTCACCCCCGTGCTGGGCCACCACGCGGGGCAGGCGGTGGGCGGCATGGGCGGGTTCGCCCTGGTGGCCGTGGTGGGTGTGGTGGCGGGCGGCGCCGGGCGGCTGTACACGGCCTGCTTCTACGCGGTGCACCTGCGGGTGGAGGCACGCGCGCGCGGGCTGCTGTCCCGGCTCGCGGCGCCGACGGTCGGGGCGCTGCTCGTGGGCGGGCTCGGACTGCTGGTACCGGGCGTGCTGGGCACCGGTTACGGGCTCATGGAGGCGGTGACGCAGCGGCAGGTGCTGCTGGACCTGCCGCTGGCCGTGGTCCTGGCGCTGCCCCTGGCGAAGATCGTCGGTACGGCGCTGACGGTCGGTTCGGGCGGTTCCGGCGGCATCTTCGGGCCCGGCATGGTGGTGGGCGCCGGTGTGGGGGCCTCGCTGTGGCGGCTCGCCGAGCCGCTGGGCATCGCCCCGCACAGTCCGCTGGTGCCGGTGGCGGTGGGCATGGCGGCCTGTCTGGGTTCGGTGGCCAACGCGCCGCTCGGGGTGCTGGTGATGGTGGCGGAGATGCTCGGGGACGCCGCGCTGCTGGGACCCGGCATCCTCGCCGTGCTGTGCGCGCAGGCCGTGACCGGCGGCACGACGCTGTACCGAAGCCAGCTGGAGCGGGTCGGGGACGTGCCGGACCTGGTGAAGGAGCCGGTGCCTGTGGTGGGCGTGACGGCGCAGACGCAGCGCACGGTGGTGGCTCCCGTGCGCCGGGAGCCTCCCGAGGCGGATGCGGTGGCGGATGCGGTGGCGGACACCGTGCCGGTCAAGTCGACGGATCCGATGGCGCACTGACACCGGGCGCCTGACTGCCACCGGCGCCCGCGCCCGGCCCCGCAGCACCCGCTCCGGCGCCCCCGTCCCGGCCTTCCTCCCCGTCGTCGTCCTCGTCGTCGTCCTCGTCCTGCTGGTGTTGCTGTCCGGGGGTGCTCTTCTCCCAGACCACCTTGACCTTCACGTGGCCCTCGACGCCCGTGCGGGCGATGACCGCGCCCGCCTCCACACTGAACTTCACCCCGAACTCCAGCTCGACCGTGGACGGCGGGGTCGGCATGGCCGTGATCCGCCGCAGGGTACGGCCCGCGACATCGCGGATCTGATCGAGACCGGACTCGAAGCCGTCCACCGGTTCCGTCCGGGTCCCGCCGCCGCGCCGCCGGGCGCGCTCCACCCCGGGATCGTCGTCGGCCATCTCGACGTACACTCCGGCCGACCCCTCACCCAGGTCGAACCGCACCAGTTCGCCGCTCATCGGCTCCCCCTCCGCCAGGCCCTGCCCACGTCCCTTCTGGGCCGTGTCGTCCAGGCCGCCAGGGCGAGCCCCTACCCGCCGGGGACCCGCCCGAAGCGTCGGCGGCAATCGCCGCGCGGGCCGGCTCACACCGTCAGCAGGGCGATCCCCAGCGCGATCAGGACGCCGACCTTGACGATCTCCAGGGCCACGTAGACCAGATGGTCGTGCGAACGCGGGCCGTCCACCGGCTCCGCGCCGGACAGGACCCGGTCGGACCTGCGGTTCAGCCGGGGCCGGACGAAGAGCAGTTGCACCAGCAGGAGCACGGCGACGGCCGCCGTCAGGGCGATGACCGGGACCGGGGCGCCGCCCACGGCCACCGCGACGATCACCACGACCGCCAGCGCGGCCTCCACCAGGTTCAGCGCCCGGAAGACCATGCGGCCGATGCCCAGGCCGATGGGGATGGTCACGCCCGGCGCACGGAACTTCAGGGGCGCCTCCAGGAAGGAGATGCCCAGCACCATGCCGAGCCAGACGAAAGTGACCGCGCTCGCCGTGGCCGCCGAGGTGGTGTTCATCGATGTGCTGCCTTTCCGCCCGGGCCGACGGGCCCGGGTCTGTTCACGTCATCCGGCGGACGTCACGGCCGGGTGGGCGGCCAGGTGCGCCAGGCAGGAGCCGGGGGCGGCGAAGGGCTCCAGGCCGCTCACGGTCAGCGGAGCACCCAGCTCCGTCAACGCACCCTGCATCAGCCCCAGATGGAGCGGGCACACCACCTGGCCGTGCTCCTCGGCCAGTTCCAGGAAGGGGCAGTGCCGCAGCCGGATCCGTTGCGCAGGGCCGCCCCGGTCGCGCCCCTCGGGGGCCGGGTCGAAACCGAGGTCGTCGAGCAGGGCGACCAGCCGGTCCGCCGAATCGGCAGCCGTCGGCCCCGGCACGGACGGCGGAGGCGGCACGGGCGGGAGGGGAGGGACCGGCGGGACGGGCGAACCGGAGGGCGGAGGCGGCTGGGGCAGGAGAGGCTTCGCGAGGCGGCGGCCCCAGGCCCGGCCCGTCTCGACGGCGGCGTCCCGGGCCTCGGGGCCGCGGGAGGCCAACTCGCCGAGCAGCATCCGCGCCAGCAGGCGGTAGCCGCGGGCGCCACCGCGGTCCATGCCGGGCCGCGCGGCGTACACGGTGCGCGGGCGTCCCGGACCCGGGCGGCGGCGGCCCGAGCCGTCGGGGGCCTCGGTGCGCCGCTCGGCCAGCCCCTCGGCCACCAGGGCGTCCAGGTGGAAGCGCACGGTGTTGGGGTGCACGCCGATCCGCTCGGCGGTCTCCGCCGCACCCAGCGGAACGGGGGCCGAGCGCAGCACGTTCAGCACCTCGCGCCGACGTTGACCCACCCGCCTCTCGGGCACCCGAGCGCACCCCTTCCCACCTGCGGTGATTTTTCACCGGTCGAACATGGAACAATCGTAGGCGATGCATCGAAGCCGCAGGGAGAGGGGTGCACCATGGCGTCGTCCGCCGCGCACGACACCGGTCCCGAGGGGGCCGGGCCGCCCGGGCCGCGCGTCCTGTGCGACGCCCGGGCCCTGGCCGAGGACCCGCAGGCAGCGGCGGGCGTGCTGTGGAAGCTGGCGGAGAGCGGACGTCAGCTCGACGCCAATCTCGTGCGTCTCGCCCCGGGCGCGCGGGTCGCGCCGCACGCCGAACCCGACCTGGACGTGCTGGTGTACGTGGTCTGCGGCGGCGGCACTCTCGGCGCGGGCCCGCAGGAGGAGCCCCGGGGCCTGGCCGAGGGCGCGACGGTCTGGCTGCCGCACGGCTCCACGCGCAGCATCGGGGCGGGCCCCGACGGGCTCGTCTACCTGACCGTGCACCGGCGCCGTCCCGGCATGCGGATCCGGTCGCGGGCGGAAGGCTCCTGACGGCCGGTCGGCTCCCCACTCGACGGCACCACTAGGGTGCCTGCGTGACTGCCTTCACCGATGAACCCGACGCCTCCGGCACGGCCGACTCGTCCGACGCGCCCCCCGTTCCCGGCCGTTTCGGCCCCGCCGCCACGACGGAGGCCGACCCGCACGAGGTCGGCCGGGTACGCACGGAGTACGCGCCGGCGCACGACGGCGACCCGGACCCCGGGGAGATCGTCTGGACGTGGGTGCCCTTCGAGGAGAACGACGGCCGGGGCAAGGACCGTCCGGTGCTCGTGGTGGCCCGGGAGAGCGCGGGGACGCTGCTCGCCGTCCAGTTGTCCAGCAAGGCGCATGACGGTGACCGCGAGTGGGTGGGGATCGGCAGCGGCCCCTGGGACCGGGCCGGGCGCGAGTCCTGGGTGGCCGTCGACCGGGTGCTGCGGCTGCACGAGGACGGTATGCGGCGCGAGGCGTGCGCGCTGGACCGGATGCGGTTCGACCCGGTGGTGCGGCGGCTGCGGGAGCGGTACGGCTGGACCTGACGCCGGAGGCCCAGGGCGCGGCGGAGCCGCCTCCGCCGCACTCTCGGCCTCAGGCGAACGCCCGCGCGAACGCGGCCCGGACGGCGCTGCCCGGCGTACGGTCGAGCACCCCGAACACCACGCACTCGAACGCGTCCGCGAACCGCCCGCCGGGCCCCAGCAGCGCCCGGAAGGCCGCCGCCACCTGCGCGGGGTCGTTGCGGAACACCCCGCACCCCCAGGCCCCCAGCACCAGCCGCCGGTAGCCGTGCGCCACGGCCGTCTCCAGCACCCGCTCCGCACGGACGGCCAGGGCGCCCGGGAGCCGGTCCGCCCGCTCGGGCGTGTCGCGCAGGACCACCCCGGCGTTCGGGGCGGCGGCGGTCAGGAAGCCGGCGGTGTACGGCTCGTCCAGCAGCCCGCCGTGGTCGTCGCGGAAGACGGGCACGGCCGGTGAGTGGATCACCCGATCGGAGTAGAACGGGTCCCGGTGCGTCCGGTGATGGTCGTAGAACTCCCTGGCTCCGAGCAGGCACGTGTGGAGCGCGGAGGCACGGCACAGCGCCTCCTCCTGGGCCTGCGCGCCGTTGAGGTAGCCGCCGCCGGGATTGCGCGCCGAGGCGAAGTTCAGGACGGCCACCGGGCCGGTGAGCCGCCGGGCCGCGGCCAGGCTGCTCTCGCCCGTGACCTCGACGGTCGTCCCGGCCGGTGCCCACGGCGGCACGGAAAGGGGGCCGGGCCCGTGCACGCGCGTGCCCGCGCGGGCGGCCTCGACGGCCGCGGCCAGGCACACCTCGCCGCCGTCACCCCGCCGGTAGGCCCCGGCCATGACGATCTGCTCTGTCTGCTGTGCGATGCCGCGCAGGCGCGCGCTCATGGCGCCACCCCCGTGAGCGCCACGACCGCGCCCCGCGCGGCGTCCCCCGTGTTCATGTACGCATCGTGAGCGATCCGGGACCCCCGGTGCAACGGAATTTCCCCGTCCGACAGGTGCCGAACGGTGCCGCGCGGCATGCGGTGAACGCCGTGAAGCATCGGGAAACATCGCGGAAACCGAGATTCCAGGGCACGATTGTCCCGTTCTGCACCCTTGTGCGAATCGGTCTCAGGGACTTGGGTGGGACGGTGCGACGCCGTCCCGGACCATCGCTCCCGGGCCGGTGGCATGGTGGAATCTCAGGAGGATCCCGACATGTCCGATTCGGCAAGTGGCTGTACGGAGCCCCGTACCGCCGTCTCCGAAGCCGAGGTCGAGGCTCTGGTCAGCGGCATCTGCTTCAAGACCGGACCGCCCCGCACCATCGGCGTAGAAGTGGAATGGCTGGTCCACGAGCTGCGTTCGCCGCGGCTCCCCGTGACCCCCGAACGTCTGGAAGCGGCCTACGCCGCCCTGCGGACCGTGCCCCTGGGATCGGCGCTCACCGTCGAACCCGGCGGCCAGCTGGAACTCAGCTCGCCACCCGCCGCCTCCCTGACGGAGTGCGTCGGCACCGTCTCCGCGGACCTCGACCGCGTCCGTGCCGTACTGGCCGCCGACGGGCTGCGTCTGGTCGGTCTCGGCCACGATCCATGGCACACGCCCCGGCGGTTCCTGCGCGAGCGGCGCTACGACGCCCTGGAGGCCTGCCTGGACCGGGGCGGCCCGGCCGGCCGGCACATGATGTGCACCTCGGCCTCCGTGCAGGTGTGCCTGGACGCCGGCCACGAGGAGCCGGGGCCGCTCGGCCACGTGCGGCGCTGGTGGCTCGCACACCAGCTGGGCGCGGTCCTGGTGGCCGCGTTCGCCAACTCCCCGCTGCTCGGCCGGCGGCCCACCGGATGGCGCTCCACCCGGCAACTGCTGTGGACGGAGATCGGCCCGGGGCGGGCGGGCGCTCCCCCGCTCGACGGCTCCCCCCGCACCGCCTGGGCCCGGCACGTGCTGGACGCGCCGGTGATGTGCGTCCGGCGCGACGACGGGCCGTGGCACGTCCCCGCGGGCCTGACCTTCCGTGACTGGATACGCTCCGGCCGGCCCAGGCCGCCGACCAGGGAGGACCTCGACTACCACCTCACCACCCTCTTCCCGCCCGTCAGGCCGCGCGGCCATCTCGAACTGCGCATGATCGACGCGCAGCCCGGCGACGACGGGTGGATCGTGCCGCTCGCGGTGACGGCGGCGCTCTTCGACGACCCGGAGGCCGCGGAGAGCGCGTACCGGACCGTCAAGCCGCTCGCCGAACGGGCGCTCGGCAGGCCCGCGCCGCACAACCCGCTGTGGATCGACGCGGCCCGCTCCGGGCTCGCCGACCCGGAGCTGCGCGAGGCGGCCGTCACCTGCTTCGAGGCCGCCCTGGCGGCCCTGCCGCGGCTCGGGGCCGCCCCCGCGGTCACGGACGCCGTCACGACGTACCTGGACCACTACGTCCGCAGGGGCCGCTGCCCCGCCGACGACCTGCTCGACCGACTGGACGGCCGGGACCGCCGCACCCACGGGAAGGACCTCCGCTCATGACCGACCCCGCGCTCGACCCCGCCCCCCACGCGGCGCCCGGTCCGACGCCCGGCGCCGGGACCGACCCCGAGGCGCTGCGCGCCCGTGCCCTGACCTCGCTCACCACCGCCCGGGACCGCACCACGCTGCTGACCGGCTGCGTGGAGGAGCCCGACCTGACCGCGCAGCACTCCCCCCTGATGTCGCCGCTGGTGTGGGACCTCGCGCACATCGGCAACCAGGAGGAGCTGTGGCTGCTGCGCACGGTCGCCGGACGGGAGGCGATGCGACCCGAGATCGACAGCCTCTACGACGCCTTCGAGCACCCGCGCTCCGAACGCCCCTCCCTGCCGCTGCTGGCGCCCGCCGAGGCCCGCGCGTACGCGTCGGAGGTGCGCGGCCGGGTACTGGACCTGCTGGAGTCCGCCGACTTCCACGGGACCCGGCTGACCGAGGCGGGCTTCGCCTTCGGGATGATCGCGCAGCACGAACAGCAGCACGACGAGACGATGCTGATCACCCATCAGCTGCGCCGGGGCCCGCGGGCCCTGACCGCGCCCGACCCAAAGCCGGCGCCCCGGTTCACCGGGCCGCCCGAAGTCCTCGTGCCCGGCGGCCCGTTCACCATGGGGACCTCCACCGAGCCGTGGGCGCTGGACAACGAACGGCCCGCACACGTACGGGAGGTGGCGCCGTTCTGGATCGACACCACTCCGGTCACCAACGCGTCCTACCTGGCGTTCATCGAGGACGGCGGGTACGAGGAGGCGCGCTGGTGGGCGCCGGACGGCTGGACCCACGTCAAAAGCCACGGCATCACCGCCCCGCTGTTCTGGCGCCGCGACGGCGGGCAGTGGCAGCGCCGGCACTTCGGCGCCACCGAGGCCGTACCGCCCGACGAGCCGGTCCTGCACGTGTGCTGGTACGAGGCCGACGCCTACGCCCGCTGGGCGGGGCGGCGGCTGCCCACCGAGGCCGAGTGGGAGAAGGCGGCGCGGCACGACCCGGCCACCGGCCGCTCGGCCCGCTACCCGTGGGGGGACGCGGACCCGGCGCCGGAGCACGCCAACCTCGGCCAGCGGCACCTGCGCCCGGCTCCGGCGGGCAGCTATCCGGCCGGTGAATCGCCCCTCGGGGTGAGGCAGTTGATCGGTGACGTGTGGGAGTGGACGGCGAGCGACTTCCTGCCCTACCCGGGGTTCGCCGCGTTCCCGTACAAGGAGTACTCGGAGGTGTTCTTCGGGCCGGAGCACAAGGTGCTGCGCGGCGGCTCGTTCGCCGTGGACCCGGTGGCCTGCCGGGGCACCTTCCGCAACTGGGACTACCCCGTCCGGCGGCAGATCTTCTCCGGTTTCCGCACCGCCCGCTCCACCCGGCGGGGAGAGTACTGATGTGCCGTCACCTGGCCCGGCTGGGCCCCGAGGAGCCGATCGGCCGGGCCCTCGTCGATCCGCCGCACGGCCTGTACCGCCAGTCGTGGGCGCCCCGGCGGCAGCGGTACGGCACGGTCAACGCCGACGGTTTCGGGGTCGGCTGGTACGCCGCCGGCGACCCCGTGCCGGCCCGTTACCGCCGGGCCGGGCCGATCTGGGCGGACCTGTCCTTCGCCGACCTCGCCCGGGTCGTGCGCAGCACGGCGCTGCTGGCGGCGGTGCGCGACGCGACCCTGGCGGGCGCGGACGCGGAGGCCGCGGCGGCACCGTTCGCCGCGGGCCGGTGGCTGTTCAGCCACAACGGCGCCGTGACCGGCTGGCCGGGCTCGCTCGCCGGGGCCGCCCGGACGCTGCCGCCCCAGGACCTGCTGACGCTGGAGGCCCGCAACGACTCCGCGCTCGTGTGGGCGCTGGTGCTGGCCCGGCTGCGCGCGGGCGACGCACCCGCCCAGGCCCTCGCCGACACCGTCCTCGAGGTGGCCGGGGCGGCGCCCGGCTCCCGGCTCAACCTGCTGCTCACCGACGGCGAGACGATCACGGCGACCGCCTGGGGCGACAGCCTCTGGTACCTCGCCGAACCCGGGCACGGGTCGGTGGTGGTGGCCTCCGAGCCGTACGACGACGATCCGCGCTGGTGCCAGGTGCCCGACCGCACGCTGCTGGCGGCGCACCGCGCGGACGTGCTACTGACCCCGCTCAAGGACCTCAGCCTCAAGGACCCCGGCAGCCACGACCACGACCCCGTTCTCCAGGACCCCAGCCTCAAGGACCCCGGCCTCGGCGACCCCACCGGGGGCCTGGCGTCCGCCCGAGCCGAGGAGCCCCGTACGTGAGCCCGTTCCACGTCACCCGCATCCTGCCCGAGGACGCCACGGCGGCCGCACTGCGCGCCGACGTCCGGCACGGCCTGACCAGCGATCCGAAGGCGCTGCCGCCGAAGTGGTTCTACGACGCGCACGGCAGTGACCTGTTCGAGCGGATCACCGGACTCCCCGAGTACTACCCGACCCGCGCCGAGCGCGAGATCCTCGCCGGCCGGGCGGGCGAGATCGCCGCAGCCCTGCCCGCCCGCACCCTGGTCGAGCTGGGCTCCGGCTCCTCGGAGAAGACCCGCTACCTGCTCGACGCCCTCACCGCACTGCACACCTACGTCCCCGTCGACGTCAGCGAGAGCGCGCTGCGCCAGGCCGGAGAGGCGCTGGCCGCCGAACGCCCCGGGCTGACCGTGCACGCGCTGATCGCCGACTTCACCGCCGGGCTCACCCTGCCCGACACCCCCGGCCCGAGGCTGCTGGCGTTCCTCGGCGGCACCATCGGCAACCTGCTGCCCGCCGAACGCGCGGCGTTCCTGACCGGGGTGCGCGCGCTGCTCTCCCCCGGCGACGCGCTGCTCCTCGGCACCGACCTGGTCAAGGACGAGGCGGTGCTGGTCCGGGCGTACGACGACGCGGCCGGGGTGACCGCCGCGTTCAACAAGAACGTGCTGGCGGTCGTCGACCGCGAACTGGGCGCCGACTTCGACCCGGACGCCTTCGACCACGTGGCGCTGTGGAACCCCGACGAGGAATGGATCGAGATGCGGCTGCGCTCCCGCACCGCGCAGACCGTGAAGGTGCCCGCCCTCGACCTCGCCGTCGACTTCGCCGCGGGCGAGGAGATGCGCACCGAGGTCTCGGCGAAGTTCCGCCGGGAGGGGGTGAGCGCCGAACTGGCCGCCGCACGGCTGGACCTGACCCGGTGGTGGACCGACCGCGAGGGCCGCTTCGCGCTGTCGCTCAGCGTGGTGCGGTGAGCGGCGCACGCTGAGCGTGTCCTGCGCTGAGCGTGTCGACCGGTGAGAGTGTCCTGCGCCGAGCGTGCCGTGCGCCGGGCCTCGTGCGCTCGGAGTGGGCTGACCGCCCGGGCGGGCGGTCCCGGGCGGGCGGTCCCGGGCGGGCGGTCCCGGGCGGGCCCGGCAATCAGCCCAGGCCGGGCGCCAGTTGTTCGGTGATCCGCTGGGAGGCGCGGCGTGCCTCGGTGCGCGGGTCGCCGCCGGTGAGCACCTTCGTCATGTACCGCTTGATCGGGTTGTCGGCCTCCACTGCGGCCCACTGCGGGGTGCTGGGGGTCGCACGGCCGTGCGCGGCGCCCGCCGCCATGGCCGCGACCCCCTCCTCGCCGGCGACCGCGGAGGCGAGCGTCGTCTTGTTGGGGACGTAGTTCATGGTGCGGGCCAGCTCGGTGTCCCACTTGGCGCCGGTGAGAGCGGCGACGACCGCGACGGCCGCGTCCCGGTCACCGGTGTTGCGCGGCACGATGAGATCGGAGCCGCCGGTGAAGACGGTGCCCGGCCGGCCCGCGCTCTTGCCCGGCACCGGGAAGAAGCCCAACTTGCCCTTGAGGGCGGGGTTCTTCTGCACGACGGCCTGGGCGACGCCCGGCACGGCCACGATCTGCGCCACCTTGCCCGCTGCGAACACCCCGGCCTGCGGCGGGTGTTCCTCGTCGGCGCCGACGGGCCCGTCGCCGAGCTTCTGCAGCCGCTGGTAGAAGTCCATGCCGCGCAGGGCGGCCGCGGTGGCCAGAGTGCCCTTCCAGACGTTGGAGTTCTCCTTGGCGAGGTCGCCGCCCTCCTCCCAGATGAAGCCGGAGAGCGTGTACCAGTCCTGTCCGGCCAGGTAGATGCCCTGGTTGCCGCCGGTGTCGAGCTTCTCGGTGTCGGCGAGCCACTCGGCGCGGGTGCGCGGCGGCGCCTTGATGCCGGCCTTCTCGAACAGGTCCTTGCGGTAGACGACGACGCGGTTGGCGGCGTACCAGGGGATGCCGTACTGGGCGGAGTTGTCCTGTCCCGGCTCGGCCAGGCCCGGCACCCACTGCTGCATGCCCCAGTCCCGCATCGACTCCAGGGTCAGGTTGGTCAGCCGGCCGCCCTCGACGTACTGGGCGACCTGGGTGTTGCCGACCTCGACGACGTCGGGCCCGCCCTTCCCGTCGCCCGAGAGGGCGGCCTGCACCTTCGGGCCGATGCCGGTCCATTCCTGGATGCGGATGTCGAGGCGCAGGTCCTTGTGGGTGTGCTCGAAGTCCTCCGTGAAGCGGCGCAGGAAGTCCTGCGACGCGCTGTCCTTCATCAGCCAGACGGTGACGGTCTGCCGCCCGCCGGAGCTGCTGCCGGGCAGCGCTCCGCAGGCGCTGGCCAGCGCGGCGGGCACACAGACGAGGGCGAGGAGGCGACGTCTCACGAGGGGTCCAGTTCAGTCAGGTGCACAGGAAAGATCCCGACGTGGGGGGCCGAGCAACGGGCTCGTACGGGCGTCTGGGATTTTGGTATGGACCAATGCGCAGGTCAAGTGTCCGCGGGGTCACGATCCGCACACATCTCGCGCGCGGGCGCCGCATGCGGCACCGTGGAGTGAGGTGTGACGCTCCTCTCACGGAGCGTCACCGCCCGACGTGACGTCCCCGCCGCCCGGCGCCCCCGCCGGCGTCGCCCGCGTAAGGAGCACCCGCACCATGACCGACCACGTTTACCGGGTCACCGAGATCGTCGGCAGTTCGCACCAGGGGGTCGACGACGCCATCCGCAACGCCATCACCCGCGCCTCGCAGACCGTGCGCAACCTGGACTGGTTCGAGGTCACGCAGGTCAGGGGCCAGATCGAGAACGGGCAGATCGAGCACTACCAGGTGGGCCTGAAGGTCGGCTTCCGGATCGAGGAGGCGGGCTGAGGCCGAGGCCCCGCACCCGGTCTCAGGTCCGTCCCTCCCGCTCCTGCGCGTCCGCCAGCTCGCCCGAGGGAGCCGTCCACCGGGCGAGCAGGACCCGGAAGCCCGCCTGTTCGGCGTCCTGGCACACCAGTTCGTCGTCGTCCACGAGAACCCGGATCTCCCGGTCCCGGGCCAGCCGCCGCAGGATCTCCAGCTTGGTGCTGCGGGCGGGCCTGCGGTCGTCGTCACCCCGCATGTGGAGGTGCCCTTCGGGCAGTCCGTGGGCGGCGAGCCAGTCGAGCGTGTCCCGGCGGCACCGCTCGGGCCGTCCGGTGAGGTAGACGACCTCGCACTCGACCGCGCTGTCCCGGGCCAGCCGCACGCCCTCGGCGATCGGCGGGTCCTCGGTCGCGGCGGCGAAGAAGGCGTCCCAGTCGCGGGGCCGCCGCTGCAGGAAGCGCTGCCGGTGCGCCGTGTCGGCGAGGGTGTTGTCCAGGTCGAACACGGCCAGGGGCCGCTTGCCGGTGTCCGTCACGCCGTACACCCTAGGGTCTTCCCGGCGGAACGTGGAGGGGTCGGACGGACCGGTCCGGATGCGGGCCCGCGCCTGGCACCCGATGCTGGGTACATGTCCGGAGCACTGCCCGTGACCGTGCACCCGCCCTCCCCCACGGGCGGGCGGCGCGTCCGTGTCAACGGCGAGATCCTGGGGCTGGCGTACAGCGTCGCGGACGTCGCCGAGTTCCTGCGCCGTGCCGGTCTCGACGTCGACCCCGTGGAGGTCTCGGTCTCCCCGCTGATCGACTGGCGCGGGGTCGGCCCGGAGTACTGGGGCCCGGAGCCTGGAGCCCCGCCCGGCTGAGCGGGAATCACGGGCGCTCTGCCGCGTTGAACCGAGAGTGAATGCCCTGATCGAGTCCACCCGTTTCTCCCTCCTGGACCGCTCCCGCACCCGGGAGGGCCGTCCGGCCGCCGAGGCCCTGCGGGACACCGTGCGCCTGGCGCAGGAGGCGGAGCGGCTCGGCTACCACCGGTTCTGGGTCTCGGAGCACCACGGCGTGCCGGGCGTCGCCGGCTCCGCGCCGACCGTCCTGGCCGCCGCCGTGGCCGCCGCGACCCGCACGATCCGGGTCGGCACCGGCGGGGTGATGCTCCCCAACCACCGCCCCCTGGTCGTCGCCGAGCAGTTCGGCGTGCTGGAGTCGCTGTACCCCGGCCGCGTCGACATGGGCCTCGGCCGCTCCGTCGGCTTCACCGACGGCGTACGCCGGGCGCTGGGCCGCGACAAGGACGACGCGGAGGACTTCGCGGCCCAGTTGGCGGACCTGCTCGGCTGGTTCGAGGGCACGTCCGCGACGGGGGCGCACGCCCGGCCCGCCGAGGGTCTGCGCGTGCCGCCGTTCGTGCTGGCCATGGGCGAGGGCGCCGGGATCGCCGCCCGGGCGGGCCTGCCGATGGTCATCGGTGACCTGCGCGACCGCGAGAAGATGCTGCGCGGCATCGACCGCTACCGCACCGACTTCCGCCCCTCCCCCTGGGCGCCGGAGCCGTACGTGGTCATCTCCGGCACGATCGCGGTGGCAGCCATCGAAGCGGATGCCCGCCGGCTCCTGCTCCCGGAGGCCTGGTCGATGGCCCACGCCCGCACCCACGGCACGTTCCCGCCCCTGCCGCCCGCCGGACGCGTCGAGGCAGCACGGATGACCGCCAAGGAGCGCGACTTGTTCGAGACCGGCCTGACCGGGCACCTCGCCGGCACGGCGGACCAGGTCGCGGACGAGCTGGAGACGGTCCTGAAGGAGACGGGCGCCCAAGAGGTACTGGTCACCACGAGCACGTACGACCGCGAGGCGCTGCTCGACTCGTACCGTCGGCTGGCGAAACTCTTCCGGGCTTGACCCTCGACATGGTCGAGGCATGAAGGTCCTCGTGTGGAGAACGACATGTACAGCATCGGGGAGATGGCCCGCACCAGTGGGCTGAGCGTGAGCGCGCTGCGGTTCTACGACCGTGCCGGCGTGCTGGTCCCCGCCTGGGTGGACCCGGTGAGCGGCTACCGCTGGTACGCCGCCGAGCAGTATGCCGAGGCCGCTGTGCTGGCCCGGTTGCGCCGGGCCGGCATGCCGCTCGCCGACATCCGGCTGGTGCTGGCCGGCTGGTCCAGCGCCGACACGGACCTGGTGCGGGGTCTGCTGCAGACGCACCTGCGCCGCCTCGAAGCGGGCCTGTCCGACGCACGCAGCGAGTTCTCCGCGCTCCGGACCCGACTCGACCACCGGGAGAACCCGATGACCTCGCCGCGCACCACCACCGCCCGACTGGCCGTCCCCGCGCCGGACCTGGCCGCCGCGCTGGACGCGGTCCGCTTCGCGGCCGGCACCGACCCGGAGTTGCCGATGCTCTCCGGAGTCCTGTTCGACATCGAGGGCGCGACGCTCCGCGTCGTGGCCACCGACCGCTACCGGATGGCTGTCGCGCAGGCACGCACCACCGGTCACGAAGGCCCCCGCACGCAGGTCATCGCCCCCCTTCCGCTCGTGGACGCGATGCGGGCGCTGCTCGGCGGCGACGAACCCGCCCACCTCGCCGTGGACGCGGGCCGCCTGACGCTGGAGACGGGCGACCGCCAGACGGCAGGCCAGTGCCTCGAGCACGACTTCCCCGACTACCGCCGCCTCGTCGACCTGCCCGCGGGGCGTCGCGCCGTCGTCGACGTGGCGGACTTCCGGAAGGCGCTGGAGACCGGTCCGGTCCACGCGAGCGAGGTCCGCGAACAGGACGGCGTGACCTACGACCTCAGCGTGCTCGGCATGACGGACGACGGCAAGGTGACCCTCTGCGAGGACACCGACGACGCCCACGACCGCATCGCCTTCAACCGCGAGTTCCTGCTCCACGCCCTCACCGCCGGCGCCCGGGACGAACTGCTCCTGGAGTTCAGCGCCCCCACGGCCCCCCTCGTGATCCGCCGCCCCGACGACGAGGACACGTTCTCCCTGCTGATGCCGGTCCGGCTGGACGACTGACGGTCGGCGGTGCGGGCCGTTGAACTCCGCGGGCTCGCAGCCGTGTTCATGTGCGCCCGGGAGCGGGACCGGTGGTCGTACCGGTCCTGCCCCCGGGCCGTGTCAGCGGCTGCCGCGGTAGTAGGTGACGTCCCAGTGCGAGCCCTCGCGGGCGTAGACGTTCCCCGACGGGGACTTGTACTGCTTCGCGCGGTCGCCCTTGCGCTCACCCACGTACTTCAACTTGTGGGTGATGTAGGAGTTCACGCACGACGACAGCTTGAGGTCGACCTTGTAGCCGTTCCAGTGGCTGTACGTGCCGGAGGCGTGCCCCTTCTCCGTGCCGGCGGTGATGGTCACCGCGCACTTGCTCGCCTTCTTGAAGTCGATCACCCCGGCGACCGTGCTCCTGTTGATCTGTTCGAACGAAGTGCACTTGCTGTTCTTCCGGTTGCTGCACCTGCCCGACGACACCCACGTGACACCCGCCCGCTTCAGCGCCTTCTCGGCCGCCGCCTGCGAGTACTTGGCCGGTGCGGCGGTGGCGGTGGGAACGGCCGCCGCCAGCAGGCCCCCGGTCAGCAGCGCGGCGGAGGCGGCGAGTGCGGCGGGACGGGCCATACGTCGACTCATGAGCAGTCGATCCTCTCGTACGGGGTTGAGTTACGCCTGAGTCACTGCCCGTGCGGCATTTCCGGCACCCCTCCGCAATGGGGCGCACGGTGGTGTTCCCGAGCACCGTGATCGCCACCGCGCGCGGTCCCTCACGATTCGGTCGTGGTTGTACGGGGCCTGTACGGCTGTCGTACGGGTCGCATGCCGTGTCTCCCTCTCCGCGGGCCGCGTTGGGCATGTCCCGGGCGACCGGCGCGGCGTGGGCAGGGAAGGGTGTGGGAGTGTGAAGACGGTACGGGGTGCGCGCAGCGATCGCGGAGTGAAGACGAAGGACATGCAGTCCGACCTGCCGGGGGTGTGGTCGGCCTACGGAGTGTTGTCGCAGTACCTGCGGAAGCGGGCGGGGCTGAGCCAGCAGCAGCTCGGTGAGGCCATCGGGTACTCGCTGGAGCAGGTCGCCTCGGTGGAGCAGGGGCGGCGGCCCGCGAAGGCGGCGTTCACTGCGGCGGCGGAGCGGGTGTTGCAGGCGGGCGGGGTTCTGGAGGCGTTGCAGGACGAGGTGGATCGGGCGAAGTTGCCGCGGTTCTTCCAGAACGTAGCGCTCCTGGAGGCCGAGGCGTTGAGCAGGTTCTCGTACGATCCCCTGCTCATCCCTGGTCTCTTGCAGACCGAGGCTTACGCGCAGGCACTCCTCGAAGCCCACTTCCCGCCCCTGGACGAGGAGGTCGTCGAGCAACGTGTGGCGGCTCGACTCGCCCGTCAGGCCTTGCTGTCCCGTAAGAACCCGCCGGTGGTCTTCGTGTTCATCGTGGAGGAAGGCGCACTGCGACGATTCGTGGGCAGCAGCGCAGTCATGCAACGGCAGTTGGAGCACCTTCTGACGAGTGCGCGGTTCCGCAACATCGAGCTCCAGGTGATGCCGGCCGCACGAGGTGTGCACAGTGGACTCAACGGACCGATGGTGCTGCTGGAGTCGATGGACCGCGGGCGGCACGTCTACGTCGATGCGCAGGGCCTGGTGTCCGTCAGGTCCGATGAGGACGAGGTCAGCGAATTCTGGCTGCGGTATGGGATGCTGCGCACGCAGGCCCTCAGCACCGAGGAGTCCTCTCGTCTCATCGAGCGCATGGCAGGGGAGCTATGAGCACCGACCAGCACGCTGAACTGAATTGGTTCAAGAGCAGTTACAGCGGAACGAACGGTGGCGACTGCGTGGAGGTGGCCGCCGGCCCGGCTGCCGTGTACGTGCGGGACACCAAGGCCGCGGGCCGCGGTCCGATGCTGCGGGTCGGTCGTGGTGAGTGGGCGGCGTTCGTGGCGCTCACCGTGGAGTAGGGGGCGTCCGACCGGTGACGTCTGGGGTGTCCGCGTAGAATTGCGGGGTTTGAGTCCGCCCTGTCGCCTCTCCTCGCCGGAGCTCCGCCATGCACACCCCCCACGATCAGTACGTCCGCGTCCGCGGGGCCCGCGAGCACAATCTCAAAGGGGTGGACGTCGATGTGCCGCGCGATGCGCTGGTGGTGTTCACCGGGGTGTCGGGGTCGGGGAAGTCGTCGCTGGCGTTCGGGACGATCTACGCGGAGGCGCAGCGGCGGTACTTCGAGTCGGTGGCGCCGTATGCGCGCAGGCTGATCCATCAGGTCGGCGCGCCGAAGGTCGGGGAGATCAGCGGGCTGCCGCCCGCCGTGTCGCTGCAGCAGCGGCGATCGGCGCCGACCTCGCGGTCGTCGGTGGGCACCGTGACGAACCTGTCCAACTCGCTGCGGATGCTGCTCTCGCGGGCCGGTGACTATCCGCCGGGTGCCGAGCGGCTGGACTCGGACGCCTTCTCGCCGAACACGGCGGCCGGGGCCTGCCCGGAGTGCCACGGGCTGGGGCGGGTGCACCGGACGAGCGAGGAGCTGCTGGTCCCCGATCCGTCGCTGTCCGTGCGGGAGGGGGCGATCGCGGCGTGGCCGGGGGCCTGGCAGGGCAAGAACCTGCGGGACGTCCTGGACGCGCTCGGTCATGACGTGGACCGGCCCTGGCGCGAGCTGCCCGCCGAGCAGCGGGAGTGGATCCTGTTCACGGACGAGCAGCCGGTGGTGACCGTGCACCCGGTGCGGGACGCCGACCGGATCCAACGGCCTTACCAGGGCACGTACATGAGCGCCCGGCGGTATGTGATGAAGACGTTCGCCGAGTCGAAGAGTCCGGCGCTGCGCGCGAAGGCGGAGCGCTTCCTCACCTCCGCGCCCTGCCCGGCCTGCGGTGGCAGCAGGCTGCGGCCCGAGGCGCTCGCCGTCACCTTCGCGGGGCGCACCATCGCCGAGCTGGCCGCGCTGCCGATTGCCGAGCTGGCCGGCACGCTCCGGGGGGCCGTCTCCGAGGCGGCCCGGCTGCTCACCGACGACCTGCGGTCACGAATCGGGCCGGTCGTCGAGCTGGGTCTCGGCTACCTCTCCCTCGACCGGTCCACGCCCACCCTCTCGGCGGGGGAACTGCAGCGGCTGCGGCTGGCCACGCAGCTGCGGTCGGGGCTGTTCGGGGTGGTGTACGTGCTCGACGAACCGTCGGCGGGCCTGCACCCGGCGGACACAGAGGCGCTGCTCACGGTGTTGCAGCGGCTCAAGGACGGGGGCAACTCGTTGTTCGTGGTGGAGCACCATCTGGATGTCGTGCGGGGCGCGGACTGGGTCGTGGACGTGGGTCCGCTGGCCGGGGAGCACGGGGGCCGGGTGCTGCACAGCGGGCCCGTGGCCGGGCTGGCGGAGGTGGCCGGGTCGGCCACGGCACGGTTCCTGTTCGGCCGTGCGGCCGCTGCGCGGCGCCGGGTGCGCCGGCCGCGCGGGTGGGTGACGGTCGGGCCGGTCACCCGGCACAACCTGCGTGCGGTGACGGCCGGGTTCCCGCTGGGCGTGCTCACCGCGGTCACGGGTGTCTCGGGGTCCGGCAAGTCGACACTGATCGGCGAGATCACGGACGAACTGCCCGGCGTCGGGCGGCTGGTGTCGGTGGACCAGCGGCCGATCGGGCGCACCCCGCGCTCCAACCTGGCGACCTACACCGGCCTCTTCGACGTCGTGCGGAAGGTGTTCGCGGGTACGGAGGCGGCCCGTGAACTCGGGTACGGGGTGGGGCGGTTCTCCTTCAACGTGGCCGGGGGGCGCTGCGAGACCTGTCAGGGCGAGGGGTTCGTGAGCGTGGAACTGCTGTTCCTGCCGAGCACGTACGCGCCGTGCCCGGACTGCGGCGGCGCCCGGTACAACCCCGAGACGCTGCGCGTGACGTACCGGGGCCGCACGATCGCCGAGGTGCTGGACCTGACGGTGGAGAGCGCGGCGGATTTCTTCGCCGACACCCCGGCCGTCGCCCGCAGCCTGAACACCCTGCTCGATGTCGGGCTCGGCTACCTGCGGCTGGGGCAGCCCGCCACCGAGCTGTCGGGCGGTGAGGCGCAGCGCATCAAGCTCGCGAGCGAGCTGCAGCGCGGTCGCCGGGGGCACACCCTCTATCTCCTGGACGAGCCGACGACGGGACTGCACCCGGCCGATGTCGAGGTGCTGATGCGGCAGTTGCACGGTCTGGTGGACGCCGGGCACACGGTGGTCGTCGTCGAGCACGACATGGCCGTCGTCGCGGACGCCGACTGGGTCATCGACCTCGGTCCGGGCGGCGGCGACGCGGGCGGCCGGATCGTGGCGGCGGGGACGCCGGCGCAGGTGGCCGGGGCGCAGGGCAGCGCCACGGCGCCGTACCTGGCCCGGGCGGTCGGTGCGGGGTCGCCGCCCGGGGCCGCGGAGCGGCCCTGATCGGCCGCCTCAAGTGGGACTGTCCGTCGCGTATTTCGGGACGAGTGGGCGGATCGGCGGCTCCGGCGGGTCCAGCGGGTCCGGCAGGTCCGGCAGGTCCGGCAGGTCCGGCAGGTCCGGCAGGTCCGGCCGCCGTGCCGTACCCGATGATGGTGGACATGACACACACCTCCCGTCGCGGTCTGCTGACCGCGCTCGCCGCCTCCGCCGCCGCCGTCCCCCTGGGCGCCCTGGCCGCCGCTCCCGCCCGTGCCGCCGTCGCCGACGCCACGGGCGCGGCCGTGGACCCGCTGCCCGCACCGCCCGGCCTGACCTCCGCCCGTTCCTCGGTGACCCTGCCGCCGCTGGACGCCTCCTGGTTCACCCCGGTGACGCTCACCGCCCCGCTCACCACCGCCGTGCTCCCCGGGACACCGGCCCGTACGGAGGTCACCTCCCAGGGCAGACGGGTCGCGCTGCTGACGCACGGTGCCCGGACGGTACTGCTGCCGGGCCCGCGAAGAACGTTCGCGGAGAACAAGCGGCCGTTCGTGGACGACTTCGGGCGCACGCTGCCGGACACCTCGCTGCCGGCGGAGCAGCGCGCCTACTGGGGGACCTCCCCGGGCGGTGGCAGCTGGTCCACGCTCGGCCCCGACGCCACGGACTACTCGGTCGTGCCCGGCACCGGTGTGATCGCGCTGACCACCGACTACGCCAGCCGCCACGCGAGCCTGCGCGACGACGAGATCACCGACGTCGACGTGCGGTCCGTGGCCCGGTTCGACAAGGTGCCCACCGGACAGGCCTGTTCCTACGCGCTGTCCTTCGGCTACCAGGACACCCACAACAACTACCGGGCCCGGCTGTCCTTCCTGACCACCGGCGCGGTGGAGCTGCGGGTGGAGAAGGAGGTCGCCGACACGGTCACCCAGCTCGCCCCGGCCGTCACATCGGCCACCGGCAGCCCGGCGGGCACCGACTGGGCGGTCCGGGTGCGCCGCGAGGGGGCCAGGATCCGGGCCAAGGCCTGGCGGGCGGACGCCGCGGAACCGTCCGCGTGGGCCGTGGACGTCACCGACACGACCTTCGGCAAGGGCCGGGTGGGACTGCGCGCCCTGGCCAACAAGGGTTGTACGAACCTGCCGGTCAAGTTGATGGTGAGCCGTTTCCAGGTGGACGCCGCGAACTGGGCCGCACCGCCGAGCGTGACCCACGGCGACTGGGTGCGGGTGCTGCCGCAGCCCTTCGACGGCACCTGGACGGCGGAACTGGAACAGACCGTGCGCGGCTGGGCCGGGTCCACCGCGCCGGACGTCCTCGCGTACGCCGCCATGTTCCTGGCCGGGGCGCCCGCGGTCACCGCCGGGGACGGCCCCGCGCTGGGCAAGCAGGTGCTGGGCGAGGCCGGTTACGGCTACCTGGATCCGCACGGCTACCGCTACGAGGGCGCCGACTTCCACGAGTACATGAACGTCGGCTGGACCTTCCCCGACGGCGCCTACACGGGCCCGTCGAGCAAGCAGGTGGGCAACCTGGACTGCTCGGGCTACACGCGCATGGTCTACGGCTACCACATGGGCGTGCCGATGGCGGCGGGGGCGGACACCTCCGGGGAGCGGATACCGCGCAAGTCCCGCGACATCGCCGACCACGCGCCCGGGGTCCTCGTCGACCGCACCGACGGGACCGCACCGCCCGCCGCCGCCCAGCTCCAGCCCGGCGACCTGGTGCTGTTCAACGCCGACTCGGGTGACGACGACCCCGCCGGGCAGGTCGTGACGGTCGACCACGTCGGGATCCACCTGGGCACGGACGCGGCCGGCAAGCGCCGCTTCCTGTCCAGCCGCAAGACCGTCGACGGGCCCACCATGTCCGACCTCGGCGGCGCCTCCCTGCTGGACGGCACGGGCACCTACGCCCGCTCGCTGCACACGGTCCGGCGCATCTGAGGCGGCACCGCACGAGGGGCGTCGTACGTCCGGCAGGGGCCGGCGGCCCCGGCCGGCTCGGCGGCCCCGGCCAGTGCCCGCCGGTCGCGGTGGCTGCCCGGCGGGATGACCGGGCGCACCGCGACCTCGGCGACCAGGCCGCGGGCCCGCACCACCCGCCACAGGGAGGCCGCCAGCGTGTCCTCGCCGACGAAGGCGGGTGCGGTGCTGGTCGCTCCTCCGGCGCGGCGGTAGCCGATGGTGACGGGCTGCACCGGTACGCCCGCGTCGAGGGCGGCCTGGAAGACGGCCCGGTGGAAACGGCCCCGGCCGCGCCCGCACCAGGTGCTGCCCTCGGGGAAGGCCGCGACCGCGGCGCCCGCGCGCAGCGTCTCGGCGAGGAGCGCGACGGTGCCGGGCAGGGCCCGCAGCCGGTCCCGTTCGATGAACAGGGCGCCGCCGCGGGCGGCGAGCGGGCCCACGAGCGGCCACCGACGGACCTCCGACTTGGCGAGCATCCGGGCCGGGCGCACGGCGGCCAGCAGCGGGACGTCCAGCCACGAGATGTGGTTGGCCACCAGCAGCAGGCCGCCGGTGGGCGCGGCCGTGCCCGAGATCCGCACCCGCACGCCCGCCGCCCGCGCGATCGCCCGGCACCAGCGTCCGACCCAGCCGGCGGGGATCCGCCCGCCCAGCGGCGACAACGCGATCCCGCCGAGCACCAGGACGGCGACCGCCATGAGCCGCAGGACGGCCCTCGGTACGGCGGCCACCGGCGCCGTGGGGTCCACGCACGCCCGCGGGGTGCAGGGCGCGCCGGACAGCCGGCCGCTCATGAGGCCGGTGCCAGCGCGAGGAAGTGCCGCAGGTAGCGCGGGTCGACACGGCCCATCGGCAGCAGGACGTAGAAGTCCGCGACGCCGAAGTCGGGGTCGTGGGCGGGTTCGCCGCACACCCAGGCGCCCAGCCGGAGGTAGCCGCGCAGCAGGGCGGGCAGTTCGCCGCGGGCGGCGGGGGCGCCGCCGTCCGGCGTCCAGGGCAGCAGGGGGCGTACCCGGTACTCGGCCGGTGCCAGGTGCCGGGCGTTCACCCGCTGCCGGGTGGCGGTGGCCAGGGCACCGCCGTCGGCGAGCGGCACGGAGCAGCAGCCGGCGAGCCACGCGTGGCCCCGGTCGGCCATGTAGCGGGCGATGCCGGCCCAGATGAGACCGATGACGGCGCCGTCGCGGTGGTCGGGGTGCACGCAGGAGCGGCCGACCTCGACCAGAGCGGACCGGATCGCCGAGAGCGGGCTCAGGTCGAACTCGCCCTCCGCGTACAGCCGTCCGGCGATCGCGGCGCGCTCCGGGGGCAGTAGTCGGTAGGTGCCGACGATCCGGCCGGTCACGGTGTCGTGCACGAGCAGGTGGTCGCAGTACGCATCGAACGCGTCGATGTCGTGGCCCGGCTCGGGGGTGGTGAGCAGGGCGCCCATCTCGGCGGCGAAGACGTCGTGGCGCAGGCGCTGTGCCGCGCGTACGTCGGCCTCGTCGCGGGCGAGGGTGACGGTGTAGCGGGTGGGTGCCGTGGGCTGCGGGGGGCGATCGAGTGCGCTGACGCCGGTCATGGCTGCCTCCGTGGTCGCGGGCCGGGCTCGGCGGTGCGGACGGCCGGGCGGTCCCGGCTGCCGGTCCTGTTCTTCCGATGCCGGTTGGCCTGCGCGTGACCGGTGGCAGGAGCGCGGATGTGGTCTCGTTGAACGGCGTGCCGCGCGGCAAGCAGACGGGGCCGGGGATGAGCACCACTCCCGGCCCCGCCCGTCCGCCCCCTCGGCGAACGTCTTCCGGACCTACCTCCTGGCCGCCTTGCGGGTGGCGCGCAGCCACTCCTTGTTCATGCCGGTGATCGACACGAGCGGGATGCCCTTGGGGCAGGCGGTGGCGCACTCCCCGGTCAGGGTGCAGCCGCCGAAGCCCTCCTCGTCCATCTGGGCGACCATGTCGAGGACCCGGGTCTCGCGCTCGGGCGCGCCCTGCGGCAGGACGTTGAGGTGGTTGATCTTGGCGGAGGTGAAGAGCATCGCCGCGCCGTTGGGGCAGGCGGCGACGCAGGCGCCGCAGCCGATGCACTCGGCGTGCTCGAAGGCGAAGTCGGCGTCGGGCTTCGGTACGGCGGTGGCATGGGCCTCGGGCGCGGCACCGGTGGGGGCGGAGATGTAGCCGCCGGCCTGGATGATGCGGTCGAAGGCCGAGCGGTCGACGACCAGGTCCTTGACCACCGGGAAGGCGGCGGCCCGCCACGGTTCGATGTCGATGGTGTCGCCGTCGCTGAAGGACCGCATGTGCAGCTGGCAGGTGGTGGTGCGCTCGGGGCCGTGCGCGTCGCCGTTGATGACCAGGCTGCACGCGCCGCAGATGCCCTCGCGGCAGTCGTGGTCGAAGGCGACGGGGTCCTCGCCGGCGAGGATGAGCTGTTCGTTGAGGACGTCCAGCATCTCCAGGAAGGACATGTCGGGCGAGATGCCGTCCACCTGGTAGGTGGACATGGTGCCGTCGTCGTCGGCGTTCTTCTGCCGCCAGACGCGCAGGGTGAGCTTCATGCGTAGCTCCGCTGGGTGGGGTGGACGTACTCGAAGACCAGGTCTTCCTTGTGCAGGGTGGGGGCCTCTCCCGTGCCGGTGAACTCCCAGGCGGCGGCGTAGCCGAACTCGTCGTCCTTGCGGGCGGCCTCGCCGTCGGGTGTCTGGGACTCCTCGCGGAAGTGCCCGCCGCAGGACTCGGCGCGGTGCAGGGCGTCCAGGCACATCAGCTCGGCCAGTTCGAGGTAGTCGACGATGCGGTTGGCCTTCTCCAGCGACTGGTTGAACTCCTCGCCGGTGCCGGGCACCTTGATGCGCCGCCAGAACTCCTCGCGGATCTGCGGGATGCGCTCCAGGGCCTTGCGCAGTCCGGACTCGGTACGGGCCATGCCGCACAGCTCCCACAGGAGTTCGCCCAGTTCCCGGTGGAAGGAGTCGGGGGTACGGTCGCCGTCGACGGCGAGGAGCAGGTGGAGCCGGTCCTCGGTCTCGGCGAGCACCTCCTGGACGACGGGGTGGTCGGCGCTCACCTCGTCCTTGCGGGGATGGCGGGCCAGGTAGTCGTTGATGGTGGCCGGCAGGACGAAGTAGCCGTCGGCCAGGCCCTGCATGAGCGCGGAGGCGCCGAGGCGGTTGGCGCCGTGGTCGGAGAAGTTGGCCTCGCCGATGGCGAACAGGCCGGGGACGGTGGTCTGGAGGTCGTAGTCGACCCACAGCCCGCCCATCGTGTAGTGCACGGCGGGGTAGATCCGCATGGGCACCTCGTACGGGTTCTCCGCGGTGATCCGCTCGTACATGTCGAAGAGGTTGCCGTACTTCTCCTCGACCTTCCGGCGGCCCATCCGCTCGATGGCGTCCGCGAAGTCGAGGTAGACGCCCTGGCCGCCGGGGCCCACTCCCCTGCCCTCGTCGCACACGTTCTTCGCGGCGCGGGAGGCGATGTCGCGCGGGACGAGGTTGCCGAAGGACGGATAGATGCGCTCCAGGTAGTAGTCGCGCTCGTCCTCGGGTATCTCGCCGGGCGGGCGGGTGTCGCCCTTGGCCCTGGGCACCCAGATGCGGCCGTCGTTGCGCAGCGACTCGCTCATCAGCGTCAGCTTGGACTGGTGGTCGCCGGTGCGCGGGATGCAGGTGGGGTGGATCTGGGTGAAGCAGGGGTTGGCGAAATAGGCGCCGCGCCGGTGCGCCCGCCAGATCGCGGTCGCGTTGGAGTTCATGGCGTTGGTCGACAGGTAGAAGACGTTGCCGTAGCCGCCGGAGGCGAGGACGACGGCGTCGGCGAAGTACGTGTCGATCTTCCCGGTGATCAGGTCGCGGGCCACGATGCCGCGCGCCCGGCCGTCGACGACGATCAGGTCGAGCATCTCGGTGCGCGGGTGCATCTCGATGTTCCCGGCGGCGATCTGCCGGGACAGCGCCTGGTAGGCGCCGAGCAGGAGCTGCTGGCCCGTCTGGCCGCGGGCGTAGAAGGTGCGGGAGACCTGGACGCCGCCGAAGGAGCGGGTGTCGAGCAGGCCGCCGTACTCACGGGCGAAGGGCACGCCCTGGGCCACGCACTGGTCGATGATCTCCACCGAGATCTGGGCGAGCCGGTGCACGTTGGACTCGCGGGAGCGGAAGTCGCCGCCCTTGACGGTGTCGTAGAAGAGGCGGTGGATCGAGTCGCCGTCGTTGCGGTAGTTCTTGGCGGCGTTGATGCCGCCCTGCGCGGCGATGGAGTGGGCGCGGCGCGGGGAGTCCTGGTAGCAGAACTGGACGACGTGGTAGCCCTGTTCGGCGAGGGTGGCGCCGGCTGAGCCGCCCGCGAGGCCGGTGCCCACGACGATGATCCGCTGCCCCCGCCGGTTGGCCGGGTTGACGAGCTTGGCCTCGAACCGGCGCTTGTCCCAGCGCTCCTGGACCGGGCCGGAGGGCGCCTTGGTGTCGGTGACCGGCTCGCCGGTCGTGTAGTCGGCGTAGGAGGTCATGTCAGCTCACCACTCCGGTCATCACGCCCACCGGAACGGCGATGAAGCCGGCCGTGAGCAGCACTGCGAGGACGTCGGCGACGGTCTTCAGGGCGCGATCGCGCCGCCGGCTGCCGACGCCGAGGGTCTGGGCGGCGCTCCAGAAGCCGTGCCTGATGTGCAGGCCGAGCGCCAGCATCGCGACGATGTAGATCACGTCGCCGTACCAGGTGGAGAAGGTGTCCACGACGTTCTGGTACGGGTGGCCCTCCTGGAAGCCGCCGGAGTGCACGGTGCCGGTGGTCAGGTCCAGGATGTGCCAGACGATGAACAGGCCGAGGATGATCCCGCCCCAGCGCATGGTGCGGGTGGCGTAGCTCGCCCGGGGCCGGGCGTGCACGTACTTGGCCGGGCGGGCCCTGATGTCGCGGCGGCTGAGCTGGTACGCCGAGACCGCGTGGGCGACCACGGCGACGACGAGGACGACCCGGACGATCCAGAGCGTCCACTCGTAGTGCATGAACGGTTCGCCCACCGTGCGCAGCCAGTGCGCGTAGTGGTTGAACTCGCCCGCCCCGAAGTAGATCTTCAGGTTTCCGATCATGTGGGCGACCAGGTACAGCAGCATGATCAGGCCGCTGACCGCCATCACGGTCTTCTTGCCGACGGTCGAGTGCCACACCGTGCGCGCCATGGACGGCCGTCGGTCCGTCCGCGTTGCCAGAGCCATGGCCATGACGCTAGAGCCGTGGAGGCCCATCGGTCCAAGACATGGTCCGGCTCGTTTCGATAGGGAAGGGCTATCGTGGCTGGATGCAGTTCCAGCAGCTCCAGTACTTCGTGGCGGTCGCCGAGACGCGGCACTTCACCCGGGCCGCCGACCTGGTCCATGTCGCCCAGCCCTCGCTCTCCCAGCAGATCAAGGCGCTGGAGCGGGAGCTGGGCGCCGACCTGTTCCAGCGGGCGCGGGGCAACATCACGCTCACCGACGCCGGCGAGGCGCTGCTGCCGCTGGCCCGGCGCATCCTCGCCGACGCGGACACCGCCCGGCACGAGGTGCAGGAGCTGGTGCAGCTGCGCAGTGGCCGGGTGCGGCTCGGGGCGACGCCCAGCCTGTGCACGGGCCTGCTGCCGGACGTGCTGCGCGCCTTCCACGACCGTTACCCCGGCATCCGGCTGCTGGTGGAGGAGAGCGGCTCGCACGACCTGGTACGGGAGCTGGCGCGCGGCGCCCTGGACCTGGCGCTGGTCGTGCTGCCGCTGCCCACCCCCTCCCCCGCGCTGACCACGGTGGAGCTGCTGCGCGAGGACCTGGTCGTGGTGTCCTCGCCGGAGGCCGCCCCGCCCGGCGCCCCGGGGCGGCGGACGGTGCGCATCGCGGACCTGGAGGGGGCGCGGCTCGTGATGTTCCGGCACGGCTACGACCTCAGGGAGCTGACGGTCGCCGCGTGCCGCGCCGAGGGCTTCGATCCGGACTTCGCCGTCGAGGGCGGCGAGATGGACGCCGTGCTGGGCTTCGTACGGGCCGGCCTGGGCGTCGCGGTCGTCCCGCGCATGGTCGCCGCCCGCTCCGGGCGCGGCCTGCGCGTCACCCCGCTGGCCCGCCCCGGCCTGCACCGCACGATCGCCCTGGCCCACCGCAGCGACGTGGCCCCGCCCAGGGCGGCCAGGGAGCTGCAGCGGATGCTGCTGGAGCGGTGAGCCGGGCGGGCCGGGACCGTGCGGAAGCGGTGCGACGGGCGGGCCGGGAGCGTGCGGAAGCGGTGCGACGGGCGGGCCGGAAGCGGTGAGCCGGGGACGCGGGGCTGCTGCGGCAGGCCGCCCGGGGCTGACCCCGGCCGGTCGGCCCGGACAGCGCACGGCCGGCCGGCCGGGGTCAGCCGAGGACGGCGGGCTTGAGCACCTCCTCGCACCACTGGCGGAAGGCGGTGGGCGCGGTCTCGGGGGTGCTCGGGGCGGCGGCACCGTAGAAGCCCTGCTCATCGATGGCGCGCGTCATGTCGGCCATGCCCTGCGCCACGGCCTCGCTCGCGCCGCGGCCCAGCAGCGCCCTCCGGTAGTCCTCGATGCCGACCCGCTCCATCCGGACGGGCCGGCCCAGCACCTGCGACACCACCTCGGCCATCCCTTCGGGTGTCAGCGCGTCGGGGCCCACCAGGGGGACGTCCTCCTGCCCGCTCCAGGAGTCCGCGAGCAGCAGCCGGGCCGCCGTGGCGGCGATGTCGGCGGTGGCGCAGGTGCGCAGGACGTGTGCGACGTGTGGGGTGTCGGACGGCATGCGGAACACGCCGCTGTCGCGGATCGAGGGCGCCTGTCCCAGCAGGTTCTCCATGAGGAACGGCGGGCACAGCGCCCGGTAGTGCACGCCGGTGGACATGATCTGCTCGTCCATGGCCAGGGACGCCGAGATCTGCCCGGCGTTCTCGGCGATCTTGCGGCCCAGGGTGGAGACGGCGACCACACGCTGGACGCCCCGCGCCTCGATCACCTCGCACAACGGCTCGGTGAAGGCGCGGAAGTGGCCCGCGACGCTGTCGGTGACCGGTGACGGGGGCACCAGCCAGAACACCCGGTCGGCGTCCGCGCAGGCCGCCCCGAGCACGTCGGGGTCGCTGTGCGAGCCCTGGAACACCTCGACACGGTCCCGCGCCGCCGGCGCGAGGCGTGCGGGGTCACGGACGATCACCCTGAGCGGTCCGGCGTCCGGGGCGTCGAGGAGGCGGTCGAGGAGCTGCCGGCCGATCTGGCCGGTGGGGGTGGTGACGACGATCACGGACACTCCAGGAGAAGGGAGGAACGAGAGAAGGAAGGAACTCGCTCGATCCTGCGTCCGGGGCCCCCGGAACTGAAGGACCGATCCGATCCCGGTTGTTACCCTGGAGGCAATACCGATCGAGGGGGAGCCGTGGAAGCCCTGGACGCCGTGGGAGCCGCGGAAGCCGTGGAGTCCCGTCCGCTGCGCTATTTCGTCGCGGTCGCCGAGGAACTCAACTTCGCCCGCGCCGCCGAGCGCCTGGGCATCTCGCCGCCGCCCCTGTCGCGTGCCGTCCGCCGTCTGGAGGCGGATCTCGGCGTCACCCTGTTCGAGCGGACCACGCACAGCGTCGCGCTGACCCCGCCCGGCGAGGTGCTGCTCAAGGAGGCACGGATCGCGCTGGACGCGTTGCAGGCGGCCGGGCGCCGGGCCCAGCGGGCCGCCGCGCCGCAGGCCGGGCTGGTCCTGGCGATGAAGGCGGACGGCGACGCCGGACTGCTGGAGCCGGTCCTGGAGCGCTTCGCCGCCGACCCCGCCGCCGTGCCGGTCACCGTCCGCCTGTGCGGCCTGGGGGAGGCCCCGGCGCTGCTGCGGCGCGGCGAGGCCGACGTGGCCTTCGCCCACGAGCCGTACGACCGCACCGGCCTGGACGGCGAGCCGCTGGCCACCGAGGAGCGGGTGGCCGCCGTGGCCGCCAGCCACCCGCTCGCCGCCCGCACCCGTCTCACCCTGGACGACCTGGGCCTGGGACGGCGGGACGGGGACCTCGACCGCTTCATCGACGGCTCCCGGCGCCACGGCCAGGATCTCGCGCAGTTGCTGACCCGGGTGGGCCTCGGCGAACTGTTCGCCGTCCTGCCGGCCTCCGTGACCCGGCGCTACCCGCGCCCCGGCGTCGCCTACCGCCCCGTCACGGACGCGCCCCCGGCCGTGATGACGATCGCCTGGCCGCAGCAGTCACGCTCGACGGCCACCGCCGCGCTCGTCCGGATCGCCACCGACCTGGCCGCGGCCCTGGGCGCCGCTCAGGCCGGGGCCGAGCCGGCACCGGCCGCCGGGGTCCACCCCGTGGGGTTGTGAGGGCGAGCGGCACCGAGCGGACCGTACAGGTACAGCGCGCGCGGCCCGGGCCCCGCGGCCCCTTCGGAGCGCCCGCGCGCCTGCGCTTCGGCGGCGCGGCGCGCGCGACCCGTACGGCGATGACGGCGAGGGCCGGCCCGGGCCCTCGCCCCGCTCCTCAACCCGTCGCGTCCGCCAGGGCCAGTTCGTGCAGCCGGTCCGGCGGGCCGGGGCGGGCGTAGTACCAGCCCTGGGCCGTGTCGCAGCCCAGTATCCGCAGCTGTTCCGCCTGGGCGCCGGTCTCCACGCCCTCCACCGTGACGGCGAGGTCCAGGCTGTGGGCCAGGGCGACGATCCCCTCGACGATCTTGAGGTCGACGGGGTCGGCCGGAAACTGCTGCATGCCCTGGGTGAAGGAGCGGTCCAGTTTCAGCACGCTCACCGGCAGCCGGCGCAGGTTGGCCAGGTTGGAGTAGCCGGTGCCGAAGTCGTCCAGGGCGATGTCGACGCCCATCTCGGCGAGCCTGCGCAGCGGTTTGAGCAGGTCGTCGTCCGCGCCGATCAGCGCCGACTCGGTCACCTCCAGGCACAGCGCGTCCGGGGCCACGCCCGTGCGCTCCAGGATGTCGACGGTGTCCTGGACGAGCCCGGGGTGGGTGAGCTGGCACGGCGAGAGGTTGACGTTGATGCGCAGCGCTCCGGCCGCTCCGTCGCCGTGCAGCTCCCGCCACTCGCGGGCCTGGCGCACCGACTGCTCCATGACCCAGCGGCCCAGCGGGACGATCAGCCCGGTGTGCTCGGCGAGCGGGATGAACCGGTCGGGGCCGAGCACGCCGTGCTGCGGGTGCAGCCAGCGCACCAGCGCCTCCGCCCCGCGCACGCTGCCGTCGCCGAGGTGCACCAGCGGCTGGTACTCGATGAAGAACTCGCCCCGGTCGAGTGCGGTGGGCAGTGCCGTGGTGAGCCCGTGCCGGGTGATCGCGCGGGCGTCGGCCTCCGGGTCGGCCAGCTCGAAGCGGTTGCCGCCCGCCGACTTGGCCCGGTACATGGTGATGTCGGCGCTGCGCAGCACCTCCGCCGCGCTGCGCTCCCCCACCGGGCCCTCGACGACGCCGATGCTGCCGCGCACGGTCAGCTCCCGCCCGTCGATGCGGACGGGGGCCAGCAGCGCGTTCATGATGCGGGCGGCGAGGTCGTCGACCTCGGTGCGGCTGTCGGGGCGCGTGGTCAGCGCGACGAACTCGTCTCCGCCGAGCCGGGCGACCATCTCGCCGGGCGCGGTCGCGCACCCCTGGAGCCGGTCGGCGACCTCCACCAGCAGCCGGTCGCCGGCCGCGTGGCCGAGGCTGTCGTTGATGGTCTTGAAGCCGTCCAGGTCGAGGTAGCACAGGCCGAAGCGGCGTCCCTCGCCCGCGGCCAGCGCCTTCTCCAGGCGCTCGAAGAACAGCGTGCGGTTGGGCAGGCCGGTGAGCGCGTCGTGCGTGGCCTCGTAGCGCAGCCGCAGGTTGAGCAGCCGCCGCTCGGTGGTGTCCTCCATGAGGGCCAGCTGGTACTGGGGATTGCCGTCGGGGTCGCGGAGCAGGGAGACGGTCAGGTTGGTCCACAGGACCGTGCCGTCGGGGCGGTTGAAGGCCTTCTCCACGTGGTAGTGCTCGCGCTCGCCGCGCACCAGTTCCTCGTACAGCCGCCAGATCTGCGGCGCGTCGTCGGCGTGCGTCCACTCGCGGACGTTGCGCACGCGCATGTTCTGCTCGGAGCCGCCGAACATGCGCAGCAGCGCGCCGTTGACCTGGAGGACGTTGCCGTCCAGGTCGGCGATCCCGATGCCTATGGCCGCGCCTTCGAAGACCGCGCGGAACCGGGCCTCGCTGGCGTGCAGCGCCTGCGCGACCACGCCCTGGGCGCGCAGCGCGGCCTGTGCGATGGCCTCCTGCTCGGTGAGCGTGCGCTCGCGCAGCGCCCGCGCGAACCCGGCGGCCATCGCGTGCTGGAGCCGCGAGGAGCGGGCCCGCAGGTCCTCCGGGTCGCCGTCCTCGCCGCAGTAGAGCACGAGGTAGGCGTCCACGCAGTCCAGGGAGCGGCTCAGTGCCTCGGGCGCCGTGCAGTGCGCCCCGATCAGCGCGGCGCCGACCGCCTCGCCCTCCGCCGCGTCGAACGCCCTGGCGCGCAGTGCACCGCTCAGCCGGCGGGCCAGCGGCAGCAGTTGCTCCTCGATCTCCGGGCGGGTCAGCGACGTGGAGGTCACCGGGAAGACCGCCCGACTCCAGATCGTCGTCAGCCGGCGCAGTCTGTCCTCCGGCCCGTCCGGCTGCGTGATCACGCCGTACGCCCCACGCCGGCGAAACCGGAGAAGGCATAAGGATCCTCGTCCTCCGGCGCCGTCTGAGGCCGCCAGCGCGCCATCGGCACCAGTCCGGGTTCCACCATGTCGTACCCCTCGAAGAACCGCGCGATCTCGTCGCGCGAGCGCATGATCAGCGGATTGCGGATGCCCTTGTATACGTCGACCGCACCCTCGCTCCGCTCCGGCGGCAACGGGATTCCCTCGTACGAGGCATGCGTGAGGATCAGCAGGCTGCCGGGCGCGAGCGCGTCGCGCAGCTCGGCGACCGCGGTGTACGGGTCGTCCGTGTCTTCCACGAAGTGAAGTATGGCAACGAGAAGCAGCGCCACTGGCCGATTCAGGTCGATCAGCCGCTGCAACTGGGGGCTCGCGAGGATCTCATGGGGCTTGCGCAGGTCCGCCGCGACCACGTCCGCGTCGTCGTTGTCCGCGAGGACGGACTGACTGTGCGTGACGGCCACCGGGTCGTGGTCGACGTAGACCACGCGGGCGCCGGGGCGGGCGCTCTGGGCGACCTCGTGGACGTTGCCGAAGGTCGGGATGCCGGAACCGACGTCCAGGAACTGGGTGATGCCCTCGTCCAGCGCGAAACGCACGGCGCGGCGCATGAACGCCCGGTTCGCCTGCATGATCTTGGGCAGCCCCGGCATGAACTCCATGGCCCTGCGGGCCGCTTCGCGGTCGATCTCGAAGTTGTGCGAACCGCCCAGGTAGTAGTCGTAGATCCGAGCGACGCTCGGCACCGAGATGTCGATGCTCCGTGGGGCCCAGGCGGGACGCTCCATCTTCTCTCCACAACGTAGGCGATCCGGTGTTCGAGCTGAGGCTACTGATCGCCCGCCAAAGGGGCGAGCGGAAACGGAAATTGACCATCCGTTCCCGGTCACCACCTGCGGCGCACGCGCCCGGCGGGCGCCCGCATCACGGTGGATTGCGCCGATGTGCGGGCATGGTGGAGAGTCCCCGCGCGTGTGCTCCGGCACACGCCGGACCGCCCCCTGCGTGGAGCGCGGAGCGGGCGGCCGGGGCCGGCCGGCGCCGTCTCTTCCTGACCGGTACGGCCGCTTCCTGACCGGTATGGTCACTTCCTGGCCGGTGCGGTCACTTCCTGACCGGTGCGGTCACTTCCTGACCGGTGCGGTCACTTCCTGGGCGCGCCGGCGGCCCTTCCGTCGGGGGACACGGCGTACCACGTGCCGCCGACGCCCTGCCCGTAGGTGTCGCCGGGCGCCTTGCCGCCGGAACAGGAGTAGACCGGCCAGCAGTCGACGGTCATCTGCTCCACGCCGTCCGGCCGGGTGAAGCCCATCAGGCCCTTCCTGGCCACGCCCTCGGTGTCCCCCGCCCGGACCGCCGCCACGGCCGGCCACTTCTTGAGGCACGCTCCGGCGCAGGCCGAGACGGACTTCGGCCATGCCTTGTCCTCCGGGAAGCGGTAGACGGTCATGCCGTGCCGGTCGACGACGATGTCGCCCAGTCCGGTCCTGCGTACGGAGAGGCCCGGCAGGCTCGCCAGGGAGGCCTTCTTCCCGTCGGGCGCGAGGGCGTGCCACTTGCCGCCCACGCCCTGGGCGGTTCACCTGTCCGGTCTCGGTGTCCTCGGCGTAGCGGTAGACGGGCCATCCCGCGACGGTGAGCTGACGGGTGCCGTCGGAGCGCGTGACCGCGCCGGGCAGGGCCTTGCCGACGCCGGCACCGGCGGTGGCGTCGTCCGCCGGGACCGGGGGCCGGGCCGTCGCGCAGTCGCCGTCGCAGCGGGACGCGGGCGGTGCGGCGGTGTCCTGGTCGAAGCGGTACAGGACCCTGCCGGCACTGTCGGTCAGGACCTTGCCCAGGCCGGGGTCGGTGGTGACGCCCAGCCGCCCGGCGGTGCCCGTGCGTCCCGCAGCGCCTGCGGTGCCCGTGCGGCCCCCGCTGCCTGTGGAGTCCGCGTCGCCCGCGGGGCCCTGCGGGCCGTCGGCGCCGTAGCCGTGGGCGTCGGCTTCGCCGATGCCCGGACCGTGGCCGGATCCGGCTCCGGATCCGGTGCCGGTGCCGGTGCCGGAGCCGGTGCCGGAGCCGTTGTCGTTGTCGTTGTCGTTGTCGGAGCCGTCGAGGCCGGCGGCCGGGGCCGTCGCGCCGACGTTCTGGCTGCCCGCCGTGGGTGCGCCGTCCTGGCCGCACGCCGTCGTCAGCGCCAGTACGGCCGCGGCCGTCGCCAGGAGTGATGCGTTGCGCCAGGAGGTGTCATCGTCGACTCCCCATCGTTCAGGACGACTTGCGGCACCCTGCTGCGCCGCCGCACGGCCCTGGGTACGCACGGGAGAGACACCCGCGTTCCATCGCGGCCCGACTTCCTCCTCCGTCCGGCGTCACCGCACCGTACGCGTGTGCCCATCGGGGACGGTCGGGGAATCGCCCGGCCAAACCTCGCCCGGCCCCGTTTCCCCCCTTCGGACCAATCCGCCCGGCGCGTCGGAGTGCAGGGGCCCGGAACAGCTCATGATCTCCGTCGTGCATCGACCGAGACCGACCCGATTCGCCCTGGTGCTGCGGGTATTGGCGCCGGCGACCGTGGCGTGGACGTGCGTGGGCGCACCGGCCGCGCCGGCCGCCGCCGACGCCTGCGCCTACGCGTCCACGGGCCCGGGCGGAAACGTGGCGGTGGCGGTGGCAGGAGGCGGCTCCTGGCCGCCGTTCCCCCCGTGCCCGAAACCCACGCCCACGCCCACCCCCACGCCGCCGCCCCGCCCGAGTCCCACACCCACGCCGACTCCGCCGGCCCCGCCGAAGCCCCCGCCCCGGCCGACACCACCGCCGAAGCCGCGGCCGAAGCCGCCGCCCGCCCGCCCGGCCCCCGCTCCCCCGGCACCCCGGCCCACACCGCCCGCACCACCGCCCCCGGCCCGTCGGCCACCTCCCGAGCCGACCCCGACCCCGACGCCCACCCCACCCACCCCCCGCCCGTCCGTGAAGCCGGTCACCTTCCCGCGGTACCAAGCCCGGCCGCACCGGCACGCGCCCCCGCGCGCACCGTCACCGATCACCTACGTCCTGCTCATCGCGGTGCCCGCCCTGGTCGCCGTCGCCGCGCTCCGCCCGCGCTGACCCTGGAGGCACCTGTTGTCGGAATGGCTTGTTCTCGTCCTCGCGATGCTGGCCGCCTGCGCCGTGGTCGTCGTCATCACCCTCGTACGGCACCGCACGGCGACCGAGGACGACGACCCCAGTGAGACGCCGGACGTCATCGAGTACATGACGATGTGGATCGGCGTGGTGTACGCCATCGTGCTGGGTCTGGCCATCGCGGGCGTCTGGGAGGCCCGGGTCGCCGCTCAGGACCACGTCCAGGCGGAGGCGCAGGCCCTGCACGAGATCTCCGAACGGGTCCGGGTCTATCCGCCCGCGGAGCGCGACCTGGTCCGGTCCGATGTCAACGCCTATGTCGGACACGTCGTCACCACCGAGTGGAAGAGCATGGTGGACCACGGCCGGATCACCAAGCGGGGCGACGAGCTGCTGCAGAAGATCCGCGCCGACGTCACCGACTACCAGCCGAAGTCGGACTTCGAGGCGCAGGCCTACCAGCCGCTCGTCGACCAGGTCACCGCCGCCGACCAGGCCCGCGCGGCCCGCGCGGACTCCACCGGGGCGACGATGCCGGGCGTGGTGTGGTTCGGGCTGATCGCCGGGGCCGTGATCACCGTGGGGATGGTGTTCGTGCTGCAGATCCGGCGCACGACACGGGAACTGGTCCTCGCCGGACTGTTCTCCGCGCTGATCGCCTTCCTCCTCTTCCTGATCTGGGACTTCGACGCGCCCTACAGCCGGGGGCTGGCGTCGTCGACGGCGCCCTTCCTGGACATGTTCCCGGGCGTCACCGGCTGACGGGCCCTCACCCGCTGCGCCCCGGCCGGGCTGACGCGCTCCCACCGGCCGCGTCCCCCGGCCGCAGGAACGCCGTCCCCTGTGCGGCCCACACGGTTGCCCCGTTCGCCCGGGTGCGATCGCGCCCGGCCGCACATGTTCTTAGCGTTTCGATCATCGAGGTGCATTTCAGGCGCACGCGGAAGAGGTCCGCAGCTGCTCCTCGGGGACCGGAGGATTCACCATGCGCGTAATACGCGTCGTTTCGGCGGCACTGCTGGGCCTGGGCGCCCTCACCCTCTCCGCACCCGCGGCCGTCGCCAGCGGCGGTGACGGCTCCTACGGCGGCGGGAGCGGTGAGAGCCGTTCCTACGGCGGCGGAGGCGGTGGTGGCCGCTCCGACGACGGCGGTGACGAGGAGGGGGGCCGCGGCGGCCGGGGCGGAGGCAAGCCGGAGCACTTCCAGCACGGCGTCCGCGCCGGCGAGGGCGGCACCATCGCCGGCTTCGACCTGAAGGAGGTCGGCATGGGCACGGCACTCATCGCCGGCTCGGTCGGCGCGGCGTACTACCTCTCGCGCCGCCGCACCGGTGAGGAAGGCGTCGCCTGACACCCCTGCCGGACCGTCGTTCCATGCCTTCGCGCCGGGCCCGTGCGCGGGCCCGGGGCGAAGACGTGACCGCGGGGGCGGCACAGATTTCATGCCCCGGCCACCGCCCAGGTCCACGCGAGGCGGAGCCGGGACGATGGCCGGGGCGGTGGCCGCGGGGCGGGAGCGGTGGCGTCAACCGCGCTTCCCGGCACGGCGGCGCGCCCAGAAGATGCCGCCCCCGACGACGCCGGCCACCAGCAGCCCGGTGCCGATGACGGTGTCCGCCTTGGTGGCGCCGGTCGCCGTGGCGGCGCCGAGACCGGCGCGGACGCCGCCGACCACGGTGAACGCCGCGGGGTGGGTCAGAGTGCGGCCGGCGCAGTCGACGGTGATGTCGTACGTGCCGGGGCGCGCGTCCTGACGGACCGTCACCACTCCCCGGACCGTCCCGCCGGACCCGTCGAACGGGCGCAGCGGTGTCGTCGCGAAGGCGCGTGACGTGGCGTCCCCGCCGGTGCGGCAGCCCTCCACCGTGATCGTCAGCTGCCCGCCGCGGGCGACGGTACCGGGCAGGACCGAGATGTTGCGGAGGCCGGCCGGACCGTCGCCGGGTTCCCCGCCCGGTCCGCCGTCGGGATCGCTGCACTGTGCGCCGCCCGACCAGTCCCCGGGGCCGCTGTCCTCTCCTGCGGCCCCACCCCCATCCCCTCCGGGCCCACCCCCCTCTCCTCCGGGCCCACCCCCCTCTCCTCCGGCCTCACTGCCCTGGCCATCGCCGAACCCTCCGATCCGACCGTTGTCCGGCCCGACGTCCCGACCGACCGGGGCGTCGCCGCCGTTCGCGACGGCCGCGGGGGCGGCGGCCAGGACCACGGCGGTCACGGCGGCCACCAGGACCGCCAGGGGGGTACGAATGATGGACATGTGTTCCTCCGCGGAAGGCGCCCCGGGGGCCCGTACCCGGTCGATCGGCGAGAAAGCACCTCCCGGAAAAACCCTCGGATGCCCGGTACGCGGACGCATTTCGGCACTGGTCCGACCTGGTGAGCCAATGGGCCGGTGAATTCACCCCGTTGGTTGTCGGCGCAGGTCACAGGTTGTCAGGAAGCCCCCGTACGGCTCGCCTCGGATGGCGCACGGAAATACGGTCCGCCACCCGTTCGCTTCCGCCCCGTCGCCGGTTCCGCGCGGCGGACTTAGCGTGCTGCCATGCGCGGATGACGCGGTGACGGCCGCATCGAGAGGGGATGGCGAATGTCTGCGAGCGGGCTGTCCGGGATCACGGAAGAGGAGGAGCCGCAGCCGCGGCGGGGGCGTGCCCCCTGGGGCGTGATAGCGCTGGTCCTGCTCGCCGGGCTCGCCCTCATCCGCAACGGCTCGGGAGAGTTCGACCAAGGTCCGCCGCAGCCCGCGAAGGCGGCGGCGCCGGATGCCGGCCGTCCGCCCTCCGCCCCGCCGTCCACGGCCACGACCGCCGAGCCGTCCCTGGGGCACTCGGAGCCCGACCGCGTCACGATCCCGCTCATCCAGGTCGACGCGCCCGTCACCCCGGTCGGTGTGGACTCCGACGGCTGGGTCGCCGCACCGCCGCCGGACGATCCGAACCTGGCCGGCTGGTTCACCGGCGCCGTCACCCCCGGCGAGAAGGGAACCGCCGTCGTGGTGGGCCACGTCGACAACCACATGGGCCCGGCGGTCTTCTACGGACTGGGTGCCCTGAAGAAGGGGAACCACGTCGAGATCCACCGCGAGGACGGAACGACCGCGGTTTTCGAGGTGTACGGCGTCGAGGTGTTCGAGAAGAGCGACTTCCCCGGCGACCGCGTGTACGGCTCGAAGGGAACGCCGGAACTGCGGCTCATCACCTGCGGCGGCGACTACACCAAGCAGACCGGCTACCAGGGCAACGTCGTCGTCTTCGCCCGCCTGGCCGAGGTCCGCTGAACGGCGGGGGTCCGCCGCCGGCGCGGCGGCGCCGGCGGCCGGGCGGGGCCGGACCGTCTCAGGTGTACTTCCGGCGCGGCACGGTGAAGTGGTAGCCCTCGTCGAGGAGTCTGGGCAGGTAGGTGCGCAGCGCGCGCACGGTCTGTGAGCGGTCGCCCCCCGCGTCGTGGGAGAGCACCACGACCCCGGGGGCGGCTCCGCGTTCGACGCGGCGCACGATGGTGCTGGTGCCGGGCGTCGTCCAGTCGAGGCTGTCGACGGTCCAGGCCAGCGGTTCCATGCCCATCTCGGCGTTGAGCTGGAAGACGTTGCGGTTCCATGCGCCGTAGGGGGCGCGGAACCACAGGGGCCGTTCGCCGTAGGCCTTCTCGATGACGTCGCTGGTGCTCTCGATCTCGTCGCGGATCTCGCTGCGGCTGAGCTGGGTCAGCAGCGGGTGGGTCCAGGTGTGGTTGCCGACGACGTGGCCCTCGTCGGCCATCCGGGCCAGCAGGTCCCGGTTCCAGTCGGCCATCTCGCCGCACACCATGAACGTCGCCCGGATGTCGTACTCGGCCAGGGTGTCCAGGACGTGCGGGGTGTAGTCGGGGTTGGGCCCGTCGTCGAAGGTGAGCAGCATGGTGTTGCCGCGGCCGGAGAAGCGCAGGATGGGGGCGGTGCGCACCTTGGTGGGCAGCGGCCGGGCTCGCTGCGGGACGTCGCCGGTCAGCGGGCGGAGCCGGTAGGTGGAGGGCTTGAGGGCGCTGCGCGCCTGGGGGCCCGCGGCGGGCGGTGCCGCCGCGGTGCCGGAGGAGTCGGCGAGCAGCAGGCCGGCCGTGCCGGCCGCGCCTGCCGCGCCGAGGGCGGCGGCCCCGGCGAGCAACGCCCGGCGCCGCGTGAACAACTGATCCTTCTGCATGACTCATCAGTGACCGGACGGTCACTGCGGCACCGGTACGGCGGCACGAAAACACCCGCCCGGCCCAGTTGGCGGCGGCCGGTGGCCGGGCGGTGCCGTACGGTCCCGGTCAGCGGCGCCGTACCAGCGGGAACGGGAGCGTCTCCCGGATGGTCAGGCCGGTGAGGAACATGACGATCCGGTCGACGCCGATGCCGAGGCCGCCGGTGGGCGGCATGGCGTACTCGAGGGCGTCGAGGAAGTCCTCGTCCAGTTCCATCGCCTCCGGGTCGCCGCCGGCGGCGAGCAGCGACTGCGCGGTGAGGCGGCGGCGCTGCTCGGCGGGGTCGGTCAGTTCGGAGTAGGCGGTGCCGAGTTCGGTGCCGAAGGCGACGAGGTCCCAGCGTTCGGCGAGCCGGGGGTCGGTGCGGTGCTGCCGGGTGAGCGGGGAGACGTCGGTGGGGAAGTCCTTGTAGAAGGTGGGCAGTCGGGTGCGTTCCTCGACCAGTCGCTCGTACATCTCCAGCACGATCTCGCCGGGGCCGTCGTCCGGCCGGTACGGTACGCCGGCGCGCTCGCAGTGGCGGTGCAGCGTCGCCAGGCCGGTGCCGGGGCCGATCTCCTCGCCGAGCGCCTCGGAGATCGCGCCGTGCACGGTCCTGACCGGCCAGGGCCCGGAGATGTCGTACTCCTCGCCGTCGCTGCGGGCGACGGGGCGGCCGAAGGCGGCCTGTGCGGCGCCCTGGACCAGTTCGCGGGTGAGGTCGAGCATCACGTCGTAGTCGGCGTAGGCCTGGTAGGCCTCCAGCATCGTGAACTCGGGGTTGTGCTTGTGGGAGACGCCCTCGTTGCGGAAGGTGCGGCCCATCTCGAAGACCTTCTCCAGTCCGCCGACGCACAGCCGCTTCAGGTACAGCTCGGGGGCGATGCGCAGGTACAGGTCGAGGTCGTAGGCGTTGATGTGGGTGGTGAAGGGGCGGGCGTTGGCGCCGCCGTGGATCCGTTGCAGCATCGGGGTCTCGACCTCCAGGAAGCCGCGGTCCAGCAGGCCCTGGCGCAGGGCCTGGACGGCGGTGGAGCGGACCCGGACGACGGCGCGTGCCTCGGAGCCGGCCAGGAGGTCGAGGTAGCGCATGCGGACCCTGGCCTCCGGGTCGGCGAGGCCGCGGTGCTTGTCGGGCAGGGGGCGCAGGCACTTGCCGAGCAGTTGCCAGGAGGTGACGAAGACGGTCGGTTCGCCCCGGTCGCTGGTGCCCGTGCGGCCGACGGCGCTGATGTGGTCGCCGATGTCCGTGTCGGCGCGGAAGCGGCCCAGGGCGTCCGGGCCGGTGCCGTCGCGGGTGAGGGCGAGCTGGTGGTCGCCCGACCAGTCGCGCAGGACGGCGAAGACGATCCCGCCGAAGTCGCGTACGAGCATGATCCGCCCGGCGACCGTGACCTGTTCGCCCGCGCGGGTGCGGGCGCGGACCTCGGCGAGGGTGCGGGTGCGGGCGGGGGCGCCGACCGGGTAGGGGTCGGTGCCGTCGGCCCGCAGCCTTGCCAGCCGGGCGTGCCGGACGCGGACCTGGTCGGACAGGGCGGCGAGCGGGTCGTCGGGGACGGCGGGGCCGGGCCCGTCGAGGCCGAGGGCGGTGAGCGGGGGCAGGTGGTCGGTGGTGGCGGGACGGGGGCCGGACCGGGCGTGTCCCTTGCCCCAGAGCTTGCGCAGGGAGGGTACGGGCACGAAGCCCTCGGCGATGCCGGAGGCGACGCCGATGCGGGCGAGGGAGGCGGTCTCGCCATAGCAGATGTAGCGCGGGTACCACTCGGGGTGGTACTTGGCGTTGGACCGGTACAGGGCCTCCAGCTGCCACCAGCGGGAGAAGAAGAGCAGCAGCCTGCGCCACAGTCGCAGGACCGGTCCGGCACCGATGCGGGCACCCTCCTCGAAGACGGAGCGGAAGACGGCGAAGTTCAGGGAGATCCGGCGCACGCCGAGCGCGGGGGCGGCGGCGCACAGCTCGGCGACCATGAACTCCATGATGCCGTTGGGTGCGGTGCGGTCGCGGCGCATCAGGTCGAGGGAGACGCCGTGGCGGCCCCAGGGCACGAAGGAGAGCAGCGCGAGCAGCCGGCCGTCGGCGCTCAGGGCCTCGACGAGCAGGCAGCCGCCGTCGGCCGGGTCGCCGAGGCGGTCCAGGGCCATGGAGAAGCCGCGTTCGGTCTCCGTGTCCCGCCAGGCGTCGGCCTTGTCGACGACCTCCTCCATCTCCTCGTCGGTGAGGGCGGCGTGGCGGCGGACGCGGCAGGTGGCCCCGGTGCGGCGGACGCGGTGCACGGCCTGCCGGGTCACCCGCATGTCCCGGCCGCCGAGGTCGAAGCCCGCGATGTGCACGATCGCCTCGTCGCCGAGCTGGAGGGCGCCGAGGCCGGCGCGGACGTAGGCGCGGGCGCCGTCCTCGGAGGCGCCCATCACGGCGGGCGTCCAGGCGTACCGGCGGGCCGCTTCCAGCCAGGCGGCGATGGCGTGCGGCCAGGCCTCGCGGTCGCCGACGGGGTCGCCGCTGGCCAGGCAGACGCCGGCCTCGACACGGTAGGTGACCGCCGCCTTGCCGCTGGGCGAGAAGACGACGGCCTTGTCGCGGCGGGTGGCGAAGTAGCCGAGCGAGTCGTCCTCGCCGTAGGCCCGCAGCAGGGCGCGGATGCGGGTCTCCTCGTCGCCGTGCAGGGCCGCTTCCAGGCGCTGCGAGCGGAAGAGGGTGGCGGCCGCGTTGAGCAGGGCGAGCGCGCCGAGCAGGCCGAGCACGAAGGTGACCGGGCGGGGCGGGCGGCCGTCGAAGTCACGGGCGGAGACCAGGCCGCCCATGACCCGGTTGGCGGACCACGCCAGGTGCAGGCCGGTCGGCAGGGTGCCGGGGAAGAGCGCGACCAGCCCCCAGCCGGCCAGGACGGCGGCGAGGAGTCCGACGGCCAGCACGGCCAGCGCCCGCCACACGGCACCGCGCCGGGAGGCGGCGTAGAACTCGCGGCGGGCGGCGACCAGCAGGAGCAGCGCGAGGCCGCACAGGACCAGGGAGGGCAGCGACTCGGCGTACTCGCCCAGTGTCAGGCCCAGGACGTCGCCGAGGATGACCAGGCCGAGGTAGACGACCACCAGCCACCAGGCGACCTTCTTGCGGGCGGCGGTCGCGCCGGCCAGCAGGAACAGGAACGCGGCGTAGGCGAGGTTGGCGCTGACCGGGACGAGCAGCAGGTCGAGGAAGCGGACGACGGGCCGCAGCAGGCCGCGCAGCGGCGCGATGAGGTCGAGCAGGGCGCACAGCAGGGCGAGGGCCCCGAAGAAGACACCGAACACCTCGGGCACCCGGCCCAGCAGGCCGCTGCCCGGCGGCCGGGCGGGTTCTGTCCCGCCCCGGGGCGGGGCGGCGCCGACGGTGACGGTCATGGCCTTGGGGGGCTGGTACTCATGGTTCCGACTCTAGGAAGACGGCGGCGGGGGCGCCCGTCGGAGGGGGTGGGAAGGAGGCCCGGACGGGGGCGGGGACGGCCGTTCGGTCCGCCCGGGCAGGGGTGACCCGGGGGACGTGGGCGGCGCGTCGGGACACGCGGGTGGCGGCCCGACCGGGAACGCCGGGGCACGGGAGCGGGTCCCGGGGCGCCCGCCGGCCACGGGCCGCCTGCCCGGGGTCCGCGGGATACGCGTGGACGGCGGCGGAGCCGGGTTTTCGGGGCTCCCCGGGAGGGGGGCGGAGGGAAGTCTTCCGATAAGCTACTCAGCGTGACGGAACAGCACGAGGAGCACGAGCGGCAGGCGGACCGGTTCGAGCGGGGCACCGACGGGCCGAAGGTGATCGTGACCGGGGTGGACGGCTCCGACTCCTCCATGCGGGCCGCCGCCTACGCCGCCGGCCTGGCCCGGCGTCAGGGCGCGCGGCTGGCCGTCGTGTACGTGCAGCCGGTGATGTCGGCGGGGGCGGCGATGGGTGCTCCGGTGGCCGAGACGACCGACGAGATCGCCGAGGACCTGGTGCAGCAGATCCGTGCGTCCGCCGAGCGGTTGAAGGGGATATTCGAGGTCCGCTGGGAGTTCCACACCTTCCGCGGCGATCCGTACAACGGCCTGGTGACGGCCGCCGACGAGCTGAAGGCGGACGCGGTGGTCGTCGGAGCCTCCGAGCAGGCCGGCCACCGGATCATCGGCTCGGTGGCGGTACGCCTGGTGAAGGCGGGAAGGTGGCCGGTGACGGTGGTCCCGTAGCGGTCCGCGCCGACCGCCCGCGACCTGCGGGGCTTGCGTGGCGTCTTCCGTACCCGGCGGCCCTGGGCCATCATGATCCGCCGTCAGCCGATTGCCGTCTGCGAAGAGGTGAGGCGCATGGCCGGGCTCCGTATGGGCGAGGGCATTCTCCGCCGTAAACCCATCGAACACATCGAGGAGTCGGAAGCCGGCGAGGGACCGAAACTCGAACGGTCGCTCGGGTTGTGGCAGCTCACCGCGATCGGCGTGGGCGGCATCATCGGCGCGGGCATCTTCACGCTGGCCGGCACGGTGGCCAACGGCACGGCCGGTCCGGCGGTCCTCGTCTCCTTCCTGATCGCGGGCGTGGCCAGCGCGTGCGCCGCGCTGTCGTACGCGGAGTTCGCGGGCCTGATCCCGAAGGCGGGCTCGGCCTACACGTACGGGTACGCGGTCCTCGGCGAGTTCGCGGGCTGGTTCATCGGCTGGGACCTGCTCCTGGAGTACACGGCGATCGTGGCGGTGGTCGCCATCGGCATCTCCGGCTACTTCAGTTTCCTCGTCGAGGACATGGGCGCCCACCTCCCCGCGTGGATGCTGGGCGCGCCCGGTACCGGGTCCGGGCACAGGGTCGATCTGTTCGCGGCGATCCTGTGCCTGCTCATCGCCTGGCTGCTGAACCTCGGCATCCGCAACGCGGCCCGTTTCGAGATGGTCGTGGTGGTGCTGAAGGTCGTCGTGGTGCTGGTGGTGATCGTGGTGGGTGTGTTCCACATCCACGGCGCGAACTACCACCCGTTCTTCCCGTACGGGGTCAGCGGGGCGTTCACCGGCGCGGCGACCGTGTTCTTCGCGGTCTTCGGCTACGACGCCATGTCGACGGCGGCCGAGGAGTCCAAGGACGCCCAGCGGCACATGCCCAAGGCGATCATCTACTCGCTGGTGATCGCGATGGTGCTGTACGTGGCGGCCTGCCTGGTGCTGACCGGAATGCAGAAGTACAAGGACATCGACAAGGAGAGCGGGTTCGCGACCGCGTTCAAGTCGGTGGGTCTGAGCAGGCTGGCGGACGTGATCGCGGTGGGCGCGATCATCGGCATCCTCACCGTGATGTTCACGTTCATGCTGGGCGTGACCCGGGTGTGGTTCTCGATGTCCCGGGACGGGCTGCTGCCGCGCTGGTTCGCGAAGACGCACCCCACCCGGCACGTGCCGACCCGGGTGACGTGGATCGTGGGGGTCGCCTCCGCCGTCATCGCCGGTTTCCTGCCGATCGCGGAGGCGGCCGAACTGACCAACATCGGCATCCTGCTGGCGTTCGTGGTGGTGTGCGCGGCGGTGATCGTGCTGCGCCACAAGCAGCCGGCCCTGCCGCGCGCCTTCCGCACCCCGTGGATGCCGTTCGTGCCGGCCCTGGGGATCGTCTTCTCGATCTGGCTGATCACGTTCCTGCAGTGGCAGACCTGGGTGCGGTTCGTGGTGTGGTTCCTGATCGGGTGCGTGATCTACTTCGGCTACTCGTACAAGCGGTCGGCGCTGGCTCCGCGCCGCGACGAGCGGGGCTGAGCCGGGCGGACCTCCGCGACGCGTGCCCGGACGGTACGTCACCCTTGGTCCCGTCCGGTGCCCTCCGGTCGGGCCTACGGCGGCCTGCCGACCGTTCGTCGCACCGTTCGCCGACGCGATCGACCGTCCGCCGCACAGCGGTGCCCGCGCCCTGTCCCCGCACGGCCCCCTGCGATGCGATACGGCCATGACGGCCGGAACCACCCTCCCGCCCCAGACGGCGCCCGCCCGCACGAGGGCCGCCCCCGCGGCGCCCGCCGGCACGACACCCGCCGCCCCCGCGGCCGCCGCGACGGCGGCCGCCGGTGACACGACCGCCGAGCACGAACTCGCCGCGCTCCAGCGCGAGCACGCCAGGCCGCTGTTCGCGCTGCTGCTGCGCCTGTGCGAGGGCGACCGGCAGCGCGCCGAGGACCTGCTCCAGGAGACGCTCGTTCGTGCCTGGCAGCACCCGGAGGCACTGCGCGCCGACGCCTTCGACTCCGTACGGCCCTGGCTGCTGACCGTCGCCCGGCGCCTCGCCATCGACGCGCGGCGGGCCCGGCAGGCCAGGCCGCCGGAGGTGGGCGACGCGGTCCTGGAGAGCGCGCGGGTGATCGCCGACCACGCCGAACGCTCCGCCGCCGCGCTCGATGTGCGCCGGGCTGTGAAGACGCTCACTCCGCGGCACCGTGAAGTACTGGTGCTGGTGTACTTCCGCGGGGCCAGTGTGGCGGAGACCGCGGAAATCCTGGGCGTTCCGCCCGGTACCGTGAAGTCCCGCGCGTACTACGCGCTGCGCGCCCTGCGCAGGGTGCTCCCGGGCTACGCGGTCGACCTGCGATGAAACGGACTCCCGGGTCAAGCCTCCGTAAAGCGCCTTGCTGTGGACCACGGTTGAGTAATCGGCTGTTCTCATCCGTGTTCCGCACAGGCTCCGTCCCAGGGGCCGGGGCCGGGCGACGCGCACGCACCGGAGGAAGGCAGGAAGGGATGCTGCACAGAGGTCAAGAGAGCACGGACGGCGACGGCGACGGCGGTGAACTGGTCGTTCCGATGGCCTGGTTGTACGCCGAGTACATCGCCGAGGAGCTGCTGCGCACCGGCGACCTGATGCCGCCGGCGTCGGTGGAGTTCCGCGCCGGACGGGACGCACTCGCGCTGACCGTCTTCCTGTCCGACACCGGGGGCGAGCTGTCGGGCATCCGGGTCGTCTCGCAGCTGGAGACGTGGCTGTCACTGACCGCGTACGACCAGCCGTGGCAGGACTGGGTGCGCGAGCGCCTGGCCTGCCTCACGGCCGACGCGTACGCCTGCGGCACGCCCTCGCCCGACCTGGCGCTGGCCGAGGCCGCCTGGCGCTGGCTGGAGGAGACCGAGCTGCTCGCGCCCGACCTGGACGCGGTGCCGGACGGCACCGGCGCGGTCGGCGAGGACGAGGGACCGAAGGTGTGGACGCCCGCCTGGCAGCTCGGCCTGCCCCTGGGACACCTCGCCATCCATCTCTTCTGATCCGCGGCCCGCGTCCTCGTCCGGCCCACGGCCGCCCCGCCTCTTCGCGCAGTGGTTCCGCTGCGTGATTCGGCTGAGTGATTCCGCGCCGCCGCCCCTACGGGTGGGGGCGCGGAATCACCCCACCCGCTCCCCTCGCGAGGATGGAGAGCATGAGGTCCCTGGAACGGCATCGCGACGTCGGTGCGTACACGCTCGGCTGCTGGTCGAGGCGGACGTCTTCCGTTTCGAGGACCACCTCGTGGAGTGCCCTCGCTGCGCGGCGCACCTCAGCGAGTTCGGCCCCACCGCCCGGCAGTTGCTCCTCTACCGGCGGGCCACGCCACGCTCCGTGCCTCCCGTGGCCAGGCCCGGCGCCCTGCTGCCGGAGCGGCCGGCCGCCGAGGTGGCGCGCAGACGGCGGGCCGGGCGCGGGCGTCTGCTGGGCGGGCCGGCCGCCGCGGCGGTGCTGTCCGACGCCCGCACGGCGTGTGGGCCGAGGTCAGCGCCGCCGACCTGCCGTGGGGCAGTGAGGTCCGGCTGCGGACCCGGGACACGACGGGCCCGCACTCCTGCCGGCTCGTCGCGGTCGGCCGTGACGGCTCGCGGCAGACGGTGACCGACTGGTCCGTGGGACCGCGCGAGGGCCGGACGGCCACCGTGGCCGGCGCCGCGGCACTGCGTCCCGGCCGGATCGCCCGCTTCGAGGTGCGCACGGCGGCCGGGCAGCGGCTCGTGACGCTCGACGCGCACTGACCCGCCCGCGCCCGCCGGGGCGCCGCCCGCGCGCTATTTGAGCAGCCGGGAGAGTCTGCGGTCCGCCAGCGGTTTCCCGCCGGTCTGGCAGGTCGGGCAGTACTGCAGCGAGGAGTCGCTGAAGGAGACCTCGCGGATGGTGTCGCCGCACACCGGGCAGGGCTCGCCGGTACGGCCGTGCACCCTGAGGCCGCTCTTCTTCTCCGCCTTCAGCCGGCCGGCCGCGACCCCCCGGGAGCGCTCCACGGCCTCGGTCAGGGTGGTGCGCAGCGCCTCGTACAGTCTTCGGGTCTCCTGCGGGGTCAGGGAGGCGGCCAGCTTGAACGGGGACATGCGCGCCGCGTGCAGGATCTCGTCGCTGTAGGCGTTGCCCACGCCCGCGATCAGGCTCTGGTCGCGCAGGGCGCCCTTGAGCTGCCGCCGCTCCCCCGCCAGGAGCCGCGTGAAACGCTCCTCGTCGAAGCCGTCGGCCAGCGGGTCGGGGCCGAGGCGGGCGATGCCCGGCACCTGACGCGGGTCGCGCACCACGTACACCGCGAGCCGCTTCTGGGTGCCGGCCTCGGTGAGATCGAAGCCCGCGCCGGTCTCCAGGGCGACGCGCAGGGCGAGGGGACCCTTGCCGGGGCGCGGCACGCCGTCTGGCAGGCGGTCCTTCCACTGCAGCCAGCCCGCGCGGGCGAGGTGGGTGACGAGGTGCGGGCCGCCGCCGGTCGCCAGGTCCAGGAACTTCCCGTAGCGGCCGACAGCGGTGATCTCGTGGCCTTCGAGGGCGGTGAGGGGCGGGTCGTAGGTCTTCAGGACGCTGACGGCGACGGGCAGCACCCGGACCACCTCGTGACCGACCAGGTTCTCGGTCAGGAAGTCCTTGAGCGCTTCCACCTCGGGCAGTTCCGGCATGGTTCCAGAGTGCCACCGGCCACTGACATTGATACTCGTACGCGGGCTCCGGCGGTCGTGGCTCTGCGGCCCCGGCCCCGGCCCCCGCCCCGGCGCCCGGCTCCCGGTACGTTCACTTCGTCCGGCCCACGACGAACTCGCACCACAGGCACTTGCCGCCGCCGCGCGCCTCCACGCCCCACACGTCGGCGAGCCGGTCGACGAGCAGCAGGCCCCGGCCGGAGACGCCCTGCTCCCCCGGTTCGCGGCGGCACGGCAGGGCGCTGGAGGAGTCCTCGACCTCGACTCTGAGCCGCCGGTCGGTGCCGGTGAGCACCCGCAGGGTGACCACGGCGGCACCCTCGGTGTGCATCAGCGCGTTGGTGATGAGTTCGTCGGCCACGAGTTCGATCTCGTCGGAGCGTTCGCGGGCGCCCCAGGAGCGCACGGTGGCGCGGATCATGTGCCGGGCTCCGGTGAGCGCCTCGGGGTCGCCGGGGGCGACGTGCTGCTGGAGCCGGCCGACGGGCTGCCGTTCGGTGAGCGCGCGGCGGCGCAGCACGAGCAGGGCCACGTCGTCGTCGCCGCCGCGTTCCTCCGCCATGGCGATCAGCCGGTCGGCGAGGTCCCGTACGTCCTCGGGACCGGCCGCGATGGACGCGACCAGGGCCCGCATGCCGTCGTCGAGGTCGGCGCCGGGCTGTTCCACCAGGCCGTCGGTGCACAGCACCAGGGACTGTCCGGGGTCGAGTTCCATGGCGCAGACCGGGTACTCCAGGCTGCCGAACTCGGCGGACAGGCCGAGTGGCAGGCCACCGTCGACCTCGACCCGGTGGCAGGTGCCGTCGACGTGCCGCACCAGCGGGTCGATGTGGCCGGCGCGGACGACCTGGACGACGCCGGTGGACAGGTCGGCCTCCGCGTACAGGCAGGTCGCGAAGCGGTCGGTGTCCAGTTCGTGCAGGAAGACGGAGGCGCGGGCCATCACGGTGGCCGGGGTGTGGCCCTCGGCGGCGTAGGCCCGCAGGACGATGCGCAGCTGGCCCATGACGGCGGCGGCGTGCGTGTCGTGGCCCTGGACGTCGCCGATGACGGCGCCGACCCGGCCGCCGGGGAGCGGGATGAGGTCGTACCAGTCGCCGCCGATGTCGCGGCCCAGGGAGCCGCCCGCGTACCCGGAGCGGTAGCGCACGGCGACGTCGGCGCCGGGGACGCTGGGGATGGTGCGCGGCAGCATGGCCTGCTGGAGGCTCTGGGCGAGGTCCTTCTCCTGCTCGTAGAGCATGGCCCGCTGCAGGCTCTGCGCGATGCTGCTGCCGAGGGCGACGAGGACGTTGCGCTCCTCCGGGGAGAAGCCGTGCCGTCCGCTGTAGAGCAGGCCCATGCCGCCGATCGGGCGGCCCTGGGCGACCAGCGGGAGGTAGGCGGCCGAGGTGATGCGCAGGTTTGTGATGTGCGGCCACAGGATGGGGTAGCGCTCGGCGAAGTCCTCCGGGGACTCGATGAAGCGCGGGCTGAGGGTGCGGACCGCCTCGCTCATCGGGTAGGGCTCGTCGATCCGGGTGACGCGGGTGCCGGGGACGGAGCTGCCCTCGGGTCCCTCGGCGACGAGCCGGATGCGGCCCGCCTCGACGAGGCCGAGGACCAGGCTGGTGGCTCCGAGCAGGGCGAGTCCGTGGCTGTCCTTGACGACGTCGATGACGTCCTGGACGGTGTGCGCGTGGGCGAGGGCGGCCGTGGTGGCCTGGACGACGTTGGTCTGCTCGCGGCGGGCGGCGGCCCGGGCGACGCGCTCCTGGCGGCCCGCGATGTCGTCGAGTTCGTCGGTGGCGTCCCGGATGATGCCGATGATCCGGTGCGGGCGGCCGGCCCCGTCGCGGCGGATGTAGCCCTGGGTGTGGACCCAGCGAAGGGTGCCGTCACGGCGGCGCACACGCATGTACGTGCCGTAGTTCTCGCTGCCGTCCTTCAGCGCGCGGGCCACCATGGCGTCCAGGCGGCGGCCCTCCTGGCCGGGGATGCGGCGGCCCAGGCTCTCGGGGCGGCCGTCGTACTCCTCGGAGGTGAGATCGAAGATCTTGAGGGTCTGCGCGTCCATGCTGAGCAGACCGGTGTCCAGGTCCCAGTCGAAGCTGCCCATGCGGTTGAGTGCCAGGATCGGATCCGGGTGCGCGGGCCAGTCGTCCGGGAGTGACAGGGCGTGCGCTCCCCGTTCAGCCATGGGGCCACCTTGCCAGCATTTGCCTGATTCTTCGAGTGGGAGGCGGGGGAACCCGAGGAGGACCGGGGGAACCCGAGGAGGACCGGGGAAGCCGCGAGGAGAGGGGCGTGCACGGCCGTGGGATGGTTCACCGCACCCGACTACTGGATGGGCCGGCTGGTGTTCCAGCGGGCGCTGGCCGCCGTGTACCTCGTGTCGTTCCTGACGGCGGCCCTGCAGTTCCGGGCGCTGCTGGGCGAGCGGGGCATGCTGCCGATCCCCCGGTTCGTGGCGCGGGTGCCCTTCCGCCGGGCGCCGAGCCTGTTCCACCTGCGCTACTCCGACCGGCTCTTCGCGCAGGTCGCCTGGGGCGGCTGCGCGGTGTCGGCGGTGCTGCTCGCGGGGCTGGACGGGTGGCTGCCGCTGTGGGGCTGCATGCTGCTGTGGCTGGTGCCGTGGGCGCTGTACCTGTCGATCGTGAACGTCGGGCAGACCTGGTACGGCTTCGGCTGGGAGTCGTTGCTGCTGGAGACGGGGTTCCTGGCGGTGTTCCTGGGCAACGGCGAGGTCGCCCCGCCCGTCGTGGTGCTGTTCCTGCTGCGCTGGATCCTGTTCCGGGTGGAGTTCGGCGCGGGGCTGATCAAGATGCGCGGCGACGCGTGCTGGCGGAACCTGACCTGCCTGTACTACCACCACGAGACGCAGCCGATGCCGGGCCCGCTGAGCTGGTTCTTCCACCATCTGCCCGCCCCGCTGCACAAGGCGGAGACGGCCGCGAACCACGTCACGCAACTGGTGGTGCCGTTCCTGTTGTTCACCCCGCAGCCGATCGCCACGGCCGCCGCGTCGCTGATGATCCTGACCCAGTTGTGGCTGGTGCTGTCGGGCAACTTCGCGTGGCTGAACTGGATCACCGTCGTGCTGGCCCTGTCCGCCGTGCGATGGCCGGGCTCGCCGCCGTCCCCGGTGCCGGCGACACCGCTGTGGTACGAGGTGGTCGTCCTGGCCGTCGCCGTGCTGCTGGCGGGGCTCAGCTACCGCCCCGTACTGAACATGGTCTCCCGCCGCCAGGTCATGAACCGTTCCTTCGACCCGCTGCACCTGGTCAACACCTACGGGGCCTTCGGCAGCGTCAGCCGGGTCCGCTACGAGGTGGTGATCGAGGGCACCCTGGACGAGGTGCCGCGCGAGGACTCCGACTGGCGGGAGTACGAGTTCCGGGGCAAGCCCGGGGACGTACGGCACTGGCCGCGCCAGTTCGCGCCGTACCACCTGCGCCTGGACTGGCTGATGTGGTTCGCCGCGCTCTCCCCCGCGTACGCCGGGCCGTGGTTCGGCGCGCTCGTGGAACGGCTCCTGGAGAACGACCGCGACACCCTCAGGCTGCTGCGCCGCTCCCCCTTCCCGCCCGACCGGCCGCCGCGCTACGTCCGCGCCCGCCTGTTCCGCTACCGGTACACGACCTGGCAGGAACTGCGCGCCACCGGCGCCTGCTGGGACCGTACGTATGTCCGGGAGTTCCTGGCGCCGAGCCGGTTGGCGGGGACGGTGGGGCGGGCCTGACCAGAACCCGCTGTCAGACCGTCCCGCCACGGTCGGTGGCACGAGCGCTGCGGGCACCTTCACCGTGAAGTCCTTCACGCCGGCCGACGTGGAGCCGGACCCCGACGTGAGCACCGGCCTGCCGGTCGGTGTCGCCACCCTGGAGAAGCACTTCGAGGGCGAGATCGACGGCCGCCCGGCGACCCTGTCCACCGCCGCGTACGACCAGGCGACGGGGGTGGGCACCTATGTCGCCATGGAGTCCTTCGAGGGCGGCCTGCACGGGCGGCGGGGCGCCCTCGACTTCGTCCACCCGGCCACGACGACGGGCAGCGACCGCAGCGCGGAGTTCTTCACCGTCGTCCCCGCCGGCGGCACGGACGAGCGGTCCGGGTACGCGGCACCGGCGGCCTGGCCGTGGACGGCACGCACCGCAGCTGGTTCGACTACGAGCTGGACCGAGCCAGCCCGTAGACCCGGGTGGCCGTCCCGTCGAAGACCGCCGCGCGCTCGTGCTCGCCGAGCGCGGCGGTCAATCGGCGGGCGGTGGTGAGGACGTCGGGGTAGGACGCCGCCAGGGTGCACACCGGCCAGTCGGAGCCGAACATCAGCCGCTGCGGGCCGAAGGCGTCCAGCACGGTGTCCGCGTAGGGGCGCAGGTCGGCGGTGGTCCGGCGGGCGGGGTCCGCCTCCGTGAGCAGGCCCGACAGCTTGCAGACGGTGTTGGGCCGCGCGGCCAGCGCGCGGACGGCGCCCGCCCAGGGCTCCGTGCCGCCCGAGGCGACGGGCGGCTTTCCCAGGTGGTCGAGGACGAAGGTCAGCCCCGGATGGCGGGCCGCCGCCTCGGCGCAGGCGGGCAGCTGGCGCGGGACGACGACCAGGTCGTACACCAGTCCCGCGTCCGCCACGGCGGCCAGGCCGCGGCCCACGTCGGCGCGCAGCAGCCAGCGCGGGTCGGGTTCGGACTGCACCTGGTGGCGGACGCCCTTGAGGTACCGGCCGCCGGGCAGCGCGCGCAGGCGGGCCAGTTCGTCGGCGACGTCCGGGCGGGTGAGGTCCACCCAGCCGACGACGCCCGCGATGAGCGCGTGGGCCTCGGCCAGGGCCAGGAACTCCGGGGTCTCCTCGGCCACGGTGACCGTCTGGACGAGCACCGTGCGCTCGACCCCGGCCGCGCGGGCCTGCGGCGCCAGGTCCGCGATCGTGAAGTCGCGGCGCAACGCGAGGAGTTCGGGGCCGGTGATCCAGTCCTGGTCACGTACGGACAGGTCCCAGACGTGGTGGTGGGCGTCGACGGTCACGGCAGTTCCCAGACGACGGGCAGGCCCGCGTCGGTACCGTCGCGGGAGTAGTCGTGCACGACGTCGAGCAGGTCGGCCATCCGCGCCTGCCAGGCCACGTTGACGGGCAGCCTCTCCAGTTCGGCGAGGAGCCGGGCGTAGTCCTCGCACTCCAGGAGGTGGAAGAGGTCGCATCGGCTGCGCCAGATGGTCCAGGAGGTCGCTCCGGCGGCGCGGATGGCCGTGGTGAGTTCCGGCGGGACCTCTCGGTGGGCGGCCTCGTAGGCGGTGACGCGGTCGGCGCGTACCTTGGTGTGCAGGGCGATTCTCATGACGGCTCCTCGGGGGGCAGCAGGCCCGTCTCGCGCAGCTCCTGCCAGAAGGCGGCGGGGACGGGGGCGGCGAACTGCTCGGCGCAGTCGCGTACTTCGGCGGCCGAGCGGGCGCCGACCAGGACGCTCGCGACGGCGGGGTGCGCGGCGCAGTGGGAGAGGGCGGCGGCGCGCAGGGTGATGCCGTGGGCGGCGGCGATCTCCCTCATGCGCAGCGCTCGTTCGATCAACCGGGTGGGTGCCTGCGCGTAGTCGTACGTCGCCCCCGGCCGCGGGTCCGCCAGCAGACCGGAGTTGAAGGCGCCGCCGACGACGACCGACACCCCGCGCCGCACGGCCGCGGGCAGCAGGTCGGTGAGGGCGCTGTGGTCGAGGAGAGTGTGGCGGCCCGCGCACAGCACCACGTCGACGTCGGTGTCGCGGACGAAGCGGGTGAGCATCGCGGACTGGTTCATGCCCGCGCCGATGGCGCCGATCACGCCCTCGGAGCGGAGCTTCTCCAGTGCCGGGTAGCCCTCGCGGAAGGCCTGCTCGGCGTGGTCGTCGGGGTCGTGCAGGTAGACGACGTCGACGCGGTCCAGGCCGAGGCGGTCCAGGCTCGCCTCCAGGGTGCGGCGGACGCCGTCGGCGGTGAAGTCCCAGACGCGGCGGTGGGCGGCGGGCACCGCGAAGCCGGCGCCCAGGTCGTCACCGGTGCCGTCGGCGGGTTCGAGGCGGCGGCCCACCTTGGTGGAGAGGGTGTACGCGGAGCGGGGGCGGGTGCGCAGGGCGGCGCCCAGGCGGCGTTCGGACAGGCCGAGCCCGTAGTGGGGGGCGGTGTCGAAGTGGCGGATGCCGCACTCCCAGGCGGCTGCCACGGCCTCGTGGGCCTGGCCCTCGGTCACCTCGGTGTACAGGTTGCCCAGGGCGGCGGCTCCGAAGCCGAGGGGGCCGACCTCGACGCCGCTGCGGCCGAGGGCGGTCACTGTCCCACCGGGCGCAGCCGCAGGCCCTGCATGCCGCCGTCGACGGCGAGCGCGGTGCCGGTGGTGGCGCCGGAGAACGGGCCCGCCAGGTAGGCGATGGCGGCGGCCACCTCGGCGGCGCTCACCAGACGGCCGGTGGGCTGGCGGGCGTTCAGGGCGGCGCGTTCGGCGGCCGGGTCGGGGGCGGCGTCCAGCAGCCGGCCCACCCACGGGGTGTCCACGGTGCCCGGGTTGACGCAGTTGACGCGGATGCCCTCGCGGACGTGGTCGGCGGCCATGGCCAGGGTGAGGGAGTACACGGCGCCCTTGGTGGCGCTGTAGAGCGCGCGCTGCGGCAGTCCTGCGGTGGCCGCGATCGAGCAGGTGTTGACGATCGCGGCACGGTCGGAGGCGCGCAGGTGGGGCAGGGCGGCGCGGGCGGCGCGGACCATGCCGAGGACGTTGACGTCGAAGACGCGGCGCCACTCCTCGTCGTCGTTGTCCTCGACCGTGCCCTGGGCGCCGATCCCGGCGTTGTTGACGAGGATGTCCACGCCGCCGAGGGCGTCGGCCGCCGACTCGACCGCGGTGCGCACCGAGGCGTCGTCCCTGACGTCGGCGCGGAAGGCGTGCAGCGGTTCGTCCACGGCCGAGGGGTCGAGGTCGAGTACGGCGACCTGGGCGCCGTACTCGGCGAGGAGAGCCGCGGTGGCCCGCCCGATGCCGGAGGCGCCGCCCGTCACCAGGGCCCTCAGTCCGTCGAAGTCGCTCATGCCGCGTGTCCCTTCTGCTGGTCGTGGCGGTCCGGCCGGTTCTGCTGCGCGAGGTCGGCGGCCCAGAAGGTGCCGCCGGGGAAGGTGTAGCGCTCGATGGACTCCGGGCGCATGGCGGCCGAGAAACCCGGTGCGGTGGGGGCCGTGTAGTGACCGTCGCGGATCACGACGGGGTCGAGGAAGTGGTCGTGCAGGTGGTCGACGTACTCGATGACGCGGTCCTCGGTGGTGCCGGTGAGGGCGACGTAGTCGAACATCGACAGGTGCTGCACCAGTTCGCACAGGCCGACGCCGCCCGCGTGCGGGCAGACGGGGACGCCGTACTTGGCGGCGAGCAGCAGGATGGCGAGGTTCTCGTTGACGCCGCCGACGCGGGCCGCGTCGATCTGGAGGACGTCGAGGGCGCCGGCCTGGAGCATCTGCTTGAAGACGACGCGGTTGTGGACGTGTTCGCCGGTGGCGACCTTCACCGGGGCCACCGCCTCGCGGATGGCCGCGTGGGCGAGGACGTCGTCGGGGCTGGTGGGTTCCTCGATCCAGTACGGGTCGAACTCGGCGAGCGCCTTGGTCCAGCGGATCGCCTCGTCCGTGTCCCAGCGCTGGTTGGCGTCGACGGCGATGCGGATGCCGGGCCCGACGACGGCGCGGGCGACCCGGCAGCGGCGTACGTCGTCGTCGAGGTCCGCGCCGACCTTCAGTTTGATCTGGGTGAACCCGTCGGCGACGGCCTGCGCGGCGAGCCGGGTCAGCTTCTCGTCGTCGTAGCCGAGCCAGCCGGCGGAGGTGGTGTAGCCGGGGTAGCCGCGCTCCAGGAGGCGCGCCGTGCGCCCGGGTGCGCCCTGTCTGCCCCGGCGCAGCATGTGCAGGGCCTCCGCGGGGGTGAGGGCGTCGGTGATGTAGCGGAAGTCGATCTGTTTCACCAGCCACTCGGGGTCGGCGTCGGCGAGCAGGCGCCACAGTGGTGTGCCGGCGCGTTTGGCGGCGAGGTCCCACACGGCGTTGACGACGGCGCCGATCGCCATGTGCATCACGCCCTTCTCGGGTCCCAGCCAGCGCAGTTGGCTGTCGCCGATCAGGTCCCGGAAGAGCGAGCCGGGGTCGGCGCACACCTCGTCGACGGGCCGTCCGACCACGTGGTGGCGCAGCGCGTGGATCGCGGCGACCTGGACGTCGTTGCCCCGCCCGATGGTGAAGGTGAAGCCGTGTCCCTCCGGGTCGTCCTCGCCGTCCGTGCGCAGCACGAGGTAGGCGGCCGAGTAGTCGGGGTCCGGGTTCATCGCGTCGGAGCCGTCCAGCTCGCGCGAGGTGGGGAAGCGGATGTCGTAGGTGTCGACCGCGGTGATGCGGGCGGGCGTCGGGGACACGGGGGGCCTTTCGTTCGGTGGCGAGGTGACCTGCGCGGCCGGTGGGACCTGCACGGTCAGTCCTGGGCGCGGCCCGTCGTCACGCGGGCGATCACGAGAGCGACCAGGATGATCCCGCCGTAGATGGCCTGGATCCAGAACGACGGCACCTGGGCGAGGGTGAGCAGGTTCTGCACCACGCCGAGCAGGAGGACGCCGGTGAGCGCACCGAACATGGTGCCCCGGCCGCCGTCGAGGCTGATGCCGCCGATGACCGCGGCCGCGAACACCGTGAAGATCATGTTCTGGCCCTGGTTGGCGCTGATCGCGCCGACGTAGCCGGTCTGCATGATGCCGCCGACGGAGGCGAGGACGCCGGCGACGACGAACACGCCGAGCATGACGCGCTCCACGCGGATCCCGGCGGCGCGGGCCGCCTCCGCGTTGCCGCCGATGGCGTACAGGGCGCGGCCGACGCGGTGGTACTTGAGGACCAGGCCGGTGAGGGCGAAGGCGACGGCGGCCAGCCACACCGACATGGGGATGGTGAGGAAGGTGGTGGTGGCCAGGGAGGTGAAGCTGTCGGGCATGCCGAAGAGCGTCTTGCCCTTGGTCGCGCCGACCAGCAGGCCGCGCAGCACGATCAGCATCGCGAGCGTCACGATGAACGCGTTGAGTCTGAACTTGACGACCAGGAGGCCGTTGAAGGCGCCGACGACCGCGCCGGCGACGAGGATCGCGAACAGGGCTAGCGGGGCGTCCAGTTCGGTGCCCCAGCCCGACTGGGCGGTGGGCAGGACGAGCAGGGCGCCGACAGCGGGGGCGATGCCCACGACCGATTCCAGGGAGAGGTCGAACTTGCCGGTGATCAGCACCAGTGACTCGGCGAGGACCACCATGGCGAGCGCGGCGGACGACCCGAGGATGGAGATCAGGTTGCGTTCGGTGAGGAACGAGTCGTTGACGACCGCACCGAGCACCATGAGCAGCAACAGGGCGGGGACGAGCGCCAGTTCGCGGGCGCGGCGCAGCAGGACGGTCCTGGCCGACCCGGCGCCGGCGGTGTGCGGGGGCGCGAGCGGCGGGGCCGCCTTGGTGTCAGCCATGGTCCACTCCTTCGATGGAGGCGATCAGCTCGTGGTCGCGCCAGCCCGCCCGGTGCTCGGCGACGATCCGGCCGTGGAAGAGGACGAGGACGCGGTCGCAGCGCCGCAGGTCGTCGAGTTCGTCGGAGACGACGAGCACGGCGGTGCCGTCGTCCCGGGCGCTGTCCATGCGCGCCAGCAGGGACTCCTTGGACTTCACGTCGACGCCGGCGGTGGGGTTGACGAGGACGAGGAGGCGGGGGTCGCGGGCGAGGGCGCGGGCCATGACGACCTTCTGCGCGTTGCCGCCGGACAGGTCGGACACGGGCTGCTCGGGGCCCTCGGTGTGGATGCCGAGGCGGTCGATCAGCTCGCGGGCGAAGCCGCGCCGGGCGCCGGTGGAGACGAAGCCGTGGCGGCCGAGGCGGTCGAGGACGCTGAGCGTCGCGTTGTCGCCGACGGTCATCCCGGCCACCAGTCCCTGCTCGTGCCGGTCGCGCGGGACGCAGCCGACGCCCGCCGTCAGCGCTGCCCGCACGTCGCCGAACGGCATTGCGCGGCCGTCGAGTTCGGCGGTGCCGCCGCTGGGGGTGTGCAGGCCCGCGAAGGACTCGGCCAGTTCGATCTTCCCGCTGCCGCTGGAGCCGGCCAGGCCCACGACCTCGCCGCCGCGCACGGTGAGGTCGATGTCCTGGTAGGCACCCGAGGTGAGCCGGTGCGCCGCCAGCACGACGGGGGCGTGGGCGGCGACCGGTTCGCGCGCGAGGTCGCCCTCGGTGACCGTCTCGCCCGCCATGGCCTCGACCAGGGCCGCCTTGGGCAGGTCGGCGACCGGGACGGTGGTGATCCAGCGGGCGTCGCGCAGCACGGTGACCGTCTGGCAGACCTCGTACACCTCCTGGAGGTGGTGCGAGATGAACAGGAAGGTGACCCCGGAGTCCTGCAGGGTCCGCATGCGGGTGAACAGCCGCTCGATCTCGCGGTTGTCGAGCTGGGCGGTGGGTTCGTCCAGGACGATGAACCGCGCGCCGAAGCTCAGCGCCCGCGCGATCTCGACCATCTGCCGGTCCTCGACCTTGAGTTCGCTCGTGCGGGCCTCGGGGTCGACGCGCACGTCCCAGGTGGCGAGGAGGTCGGCGGCCTCCCGGTGCAGCCGCCGCCAGCTGATGAGCCCCCCGCGCCCGGTCGGCTGCCGGTTGATGAACAGGTTCTCGGCCACGGTGAGTTCGGGGACGACGGTCGGCTTCTGGTACACGCAGGCGACCTTGCGGCGCCAGGCGTCGCGGTCGGTGAGCGGGGGCGCGCTCTCGCCGTCGAAGCGGACCTCGCCCGCGTCGGGGGCCTGGAGCCCGGTGAGGAGGGTGACGAGGGTGGACTTGCCGGCGCCGTTGCGGCCGACCAGGGCGTGGGACTCGCCGGTCCGTACGGTGAGCCTGCCGTCGGCGAGGGCGACGGTGGGGCCGTAGCGTTTGGTGACGCCCCGCGCCTCGACCAGCGGGGCCGTGTCGGGGATGCTCATTCGACCGTGTTGCCCCACAGCTTGGGGTCGTCGACGTCGTCCTTGGTGACCAGGGGCGCGGGCAGCTGGTCCTCCAGGGTGCCGTTCGGCAGCTTCACGATGGTGGAGCCGTGGCCGGTCGGGCCGGGCTCGAAGGTCTTGCCCTGCATGGCCGCCTTGACGTAGTACATGCCGTACTTGGCGTAGGCGTCGGCGGGCTGCGAGACGGTCGCGTCGATCTCGCCCTTGCGGATCGCGTCGAACTCCTGCGGGATGCCGTCGTTGGAGACGATCGCGATGTGCCCGGCCGTCCCGGCCTTCTTCAGCATGTTCTTGGACTTCAGGGTCTGCAGGGTGGGCGCGAGGTAGACGCCGCCGGCCTGCATGTAGATGCCCTTGAGGTCGGGGTTGGCGTTCAGGAGCGTGTCCAGTTCGGCGGCCGCGGTGTCGGACTCCCACTTGGCGGGGATCTCAAGGACCTTCAGCTTCGGGAAGTTCTTCTTCACGCAGGCGCGGAACGCCTCCGAGCGCTCACGGCCGTTGACGGAGGCGAGGTCTCCCATGATCTGCACGACCTTGCCGGAGCTGATGTGCGCGCCGAGGTACTGGCAGGCCTTCTGGCCGTAGGCGACGTTGTCCGCCCGTACGACCATGGCGACCTTGCCCTTGTCCGGTGCCACGTCGACGGCGACCACCGGGACGCCCTTGCGCTCGGCCTGGTCGAGGCCGGCCTGGATGGCGGCACTGTCCAGGGGGGCCACGACCAGGCCCTTGACGCCCTGGTTCAGCTCGTTGTTGATGTCGGTGATCTGCTGCGAGGGGTCGCTGTTGGAGTTGACCGTCTTCATCGCGTCGACGCCCTGTGCCGTGGCCATCTTGGGCACGTAGTCGTTGTACGACTGCCAGAACGGCGAGGTCAGCAGGGGCAGGATCACCCCGACCTTGCCGCTTCCGTCGCCCTTGGCTCCGGCGGCGCCGCTGTCCTTGGTGCTGCCGCACGCCGTCAGCGCCAGGGCGCCGCAGGCGGCCACGGCCGTCGCGCGCACCGCCCACGCACAGGTCCGCCTGCCGTGCCGCCGCCTGCCTTGCCGTCCGTTCCGCACTTCTGTGCCGGCCATCTGTCGGCTCCTCATCGAGCGAGATCGAGCAGTTGCCGCATACTTATCAGACCACTTGGCGCGCACAACACCCTTCGGAGCCAGGTTTTCCGTCCTTGCGGCCATAGTGGTCCGACCACATCGGTGGTTAGACTGCGGCGCACGGCGACAGGAGGAGTGGCGTGGAGGAGACCGCGACCGGGCCGGCCCAGCGGGCGCAGACGGAGCCGGACGGCGCGGCGAGCGCCGCGCATGCCGGACCGAAGGGCACGGTGACGCAGCGCGCCATCGAGCAGATCAAGGCGATGATCGCCGAGGGGCGGCTGGAGCCTGGCCAACGGCTGCCCACCGAACGCGACTTGGCCGCCGGACTGGGGATCTCCCGCAGCTCGATGCGCGAGGCGATCCGCGCGCTCACCGTGCTCGGCGTGCTGGAGGCCCGGCACGGCTCCGGCATATACGTCACCCAGCTGGAGGCCGGCGACCTGCTGGAGACGTTCGGTGTCGTGGCCGACCTGACGCGCGGACCGCGCCTGGTGGAGCTGCTGGAGGTGCGCCGCGTCCTGGAGTCGACGGCGAGCGCGCTGGCGGCGGCGCGGATCACCCCGGACCGGCTGGCCGAGGTGGAGAAGCACCTGATGGCGATGAACGCCACCGACGACCCGGAGGAGATCCTCGCCCACGACCTCGCCTTCCACCGGGAGATCGCGGCGGCCGCGGGCAACGAGACGATGGCCGCGATCCTGGACGGCCTGTCCTCGCGCACGTTCCGCGCCCGGGTCTGGCGCGGCTACCAGGAGGAGGGCGCCTTCGCCCGCACCCGCCGCGAACACGCGGCGATCTTCCGCGCCCTGACCGCCCGCGACCCGGAAGCGGCCCGCGCGGCAGCGGCGGCCCACGTCGGCGAGGTGGAGGAATGGCTGCGCGCGCAGACGGGGCAGTAGGGGGCCGGAGCCAGGTGGGGCAGCAGGAGGACGGCTGCGCCCGCGCGCGAGACGCGGCAGGGCGGCCCGGCGATCGCTCGTGGGGCCGCCCTGCGCGGCAGGCTCAGGCGCGCCGCAGCCGCAGCGTCACCAGCTCGAACGGGCGCAGCCGGACCGCGACCCGGCCGCCCTCGCGCTCCACGGGCGCCGCGTCGGCCAGGGGCCGCTCCAGCAGGTCCGTGACCGTCGCCCCGGCGACCTCGAAGCCGGCCGTCAGCGTGGCCCGGGCCCGGCCGCCGTGGGCCTCGTGGAAGCGGACGACCACGTCACCGCTGCCGTCGTCGGCCAGCTTCACCGCCGTCACGACGACCGCGTCGGCGTCGACGCCCACCAGCGGGGCGACCTCCCCGGCGCCGGTCAGCCGCCGCTCGGGGACGTTGATCCGCCAGCCCTCGCGCACCGCGTCGGCGATGTCCGCGCCGGGCACCAGGGCGTGCCGGAAGCGGTGGACGCCCTGGTCGGTCTCCGGGTCGGGGAAGCGCGGCGCGCGCAGCAGCGACACCCGGACGGTGGTGGTCGTGCCCAGGTCGCCGTCGGTGCGGACGGCCCGGGTCACGTCGTGGCCGTACGTCGAGTCGTTGACGAGCGCGACGCCCCACCCGGGCTCGGCGACGTGCACGAACCGGTGGTTGCAGGCCTCGAACTTGGCCGCCTCCCACGAGGTGTTGGTGTGGGTGGGCCGGTGGAAGTGCCCGAACTGGGTTTCGGAGGCGTACCGTTCGGCGTGCACGTCCAGCGGGAAGGCCAGCTTGAGGAACTTCTCCGTCTCGTGCCAGTCGACCTCCGTGTCCACCACCAGCCGCCGCTCCCCCGCCGACAGCGACAGGACCTGGGTGACGCGGGAGGAGCCGAAGGAGCGGACGATCCGCACCGAGGTGCCGTCCTCGCCCGCGGTGACCGAGTCCGCGTCCGTCAGGTCGGTCACGGTGTTGCGGTAGAACTCGTCCACGTCCCAGGCGTCCCACATGTTGGGGAAGTCGGGGTGCAGCTGGAGGAGGTTCGCGGCCCGGCCGGGGGCGACGCTCTCGCGGTCGGCCTCGATGTCGTACGCCGAGACGACCAGGCCCCGTTCGTCGATCTCGACGCGCAGCAGGCCGTTGTCCAGGACGTGACCGCCGCCCGCGCGCGGGCTGATCCGGGTCTCGCCCTCGGCGGCCCGTGCGGCGGCGCCGCCCGCCGGGACCCCGGCGCGGGTGTGCGGGGCCGCGTTGAAGACGAGCGGCGCCGTGCCCTCGCCGGCCAGGGCGCGCTGGGCGCCGTCGATGATCGCGTCCAGCTCGGCGGCGACCCGGTCGTAGGTGGCGCGTGCCTCGCGGTGCACCCAGGCGATGGACGAGCCGGGCAGGATGTCGTGGAACTGGTGGAGCAGGACCGTCTTCCAGATCCGGTCCAGGTCCTCGTACGGGTAGGGGAACCCGGCGCGCACGGCCGCCGTCGCCGCCCACAACTCCGCCTCGCGCAACAGGTGTTCGCTGCGCCGGTTGCCCTGCTTGGTCTTGGCCTGGCTGGTGAGGGTGGCGCGGTGCAGCTCCAGGTACAGCTCGCCGACCCAGACGGGCGGTTCGGGGTACTCGGCCTCGGCCTTGTCGAAGAAGGCCTCGGGGGTCTCCCACACGACCTGCGCGGAGCCTTCGAGGTCGCGCAGGCGGGCGGCCTTGGCCACCATCTCGCGCGTGGTGCCGCCGCCGCCGTCGCCCCAGCCGGTGGGCGCGAGCGAGTGCCGGGCGACGCCCTTGTCCTTGAAGTTGCGGGCCGCGTGCGCGATCTCGCTGCCCTTCATGGAGCAGTTGTAGGTGTCGACGGGCGGGAAGTGCGTGAAGATGCGGGTGCCGTCGATGCCCTCCCACTGGAAGGTGTGGTGGGGGAACTTGTTCGTCTGCGACCAGGAGATCTTCTGCGTCAGCAGCCGCTTGGAGCCGGCTGCCTTGATGATCTGGGGCAGGCCCGCGGCGAACCCGAAGGTGTCGGGCAGCCACGCCTCGTCGTTCTCGACGCCGAACTCGTCGAGGAAGAACCGCTTGCCGTGCACGAACTGGCGGGCCATGGCCTCCGAGCCGGGCATGTTGGTGTCGGACTCCACCCACATGCCGCCGGCCGGCACGAACCGCCCGTCCGCGACCGCCTTCTTGACCCGCGCCCACACCTCGGGCCGGTGCTCCTTGATCCACGCCCACTGCTGCGCCTGGGACATGGCGAAGACGAAGTCGGGCTCGTCCTCCAGGAGGGCGGTCATGTTGGACGTCGTACGGGCCACCTTGCGCACGGTCTCGCGCAGCGGCCACAGCCACGCCGAGTCGATGTGCGCGTGGCCGACCGCGCTGATGCGGTGCGCGGAGGGCACGGCGGGCGCGGCGAGAACACCGGCGAGCTGGGCGCGGGCGCGCTCGGCGGTGCCGTTCACGTCCTGGAGGTCGACCAGGTCGAGGGCCCGGTCCACGGCGCGCAGGATCTCGTAGCGGCGCTGGGAGTCCGCCGGCAGCTCGGCCATCAGCTCGCCGAGCACCTCCAGGTCGATGACCAGCTGCCAGACGGTCTCGTCGAAGACGGCGAGGTCCATCCGCGTCAGCGTGTACTGCGGGTCGCTGCCGGCGGTCTCCTTGTCGCCGAGCTGGGTGGGCAGGAAGGGGTGGTAGTCGAGGATGACGGGGTTGGAGGCGGCCTCGACGTGCAGGCGCACCTCCTCGCCGCCCGCGACGGGGGCGCCGATCCTCACCCACTGGTTGCGCGGGTTGAGGCCCTTCACCGGGGTGCCGTCGGGCCGGTAGACCAGTCCCTCGCACTGGAAGCCGGGCATGTTCTCGTCGAAGCCGAGGTCGAGCAGGGCCTCGACGGTCCGGCCGGCCCACGCCTCGGGCACCGTGCCGGTCACCCGGAACCAGCTGGTGCCCCACGGAGCACCCCAGCGGGCGCCCACCTCGATCGGCTCGGGCGCGGCGGCCAGCCCCTCGGCCACCGGCACGGGCTCGCCGGGCGCGTGCCACACCGCGACGTCCAGCGGGACGGACTCGGGGTACACGGCGGGGCGGATGCGCTCGTCGAGGACGCGCTTGAGGCGGGCTTCGACCAGGCTGCGGTCGTCATGCATGCGGAATGCTCCGTAGGTCGTGCTTGGGCGGGTGGATCGGCGGGTGGTTACCAGGGGTGGGTGACGGTGGCGGCGGCCGAGGAGGTGTACAGCTCCCCCACCGCCCGTACCTCGAACCGTACGGCGCGCTCGCCCGGGGCGGGAGCCAGGCCGGTGACGAAGTGGGCCCGCTGGCCGGTGGCGCCGAGGAAGCGGCGGCTGCCGTCGGGCAGGACGCGGTGCACCGTGTAGTGACGGACCGTTCCCGGTGCCCGGTGGTGCCAGGCCAGACGGAGGTCGCCGCCCGCGGCGGCGGTGACGCGGGCCTTGTCCGGGGCGGCCGGGGTGGCGGCCTTGTCGCGGACGGCGAGGGCGCCGAGCCGCCAGCGCACCGGGCCGCCGCCGGTGCTGGTGAGCCGCACCCCGAGGGCGTGCACGGTGCCGGAGCGGCCGGTGAGCCGTACGGCCGTGGTCCGCCAGCCCTTGCCGGTCCCGGCCGGCAGCGGCAGGTACGTGTACGGCGGCGCCGCCCCGGCCGCGTCCGGCTCGGCGGTCGCCACGGCCAGCTCGACCCGTACGTCGCCCGCGTCGGCGCGGTGGGTGAGTTCGACGACGGTGTTGCGGCCGAGCGGCAGCCGCGTGGCGTACAGGTCCACGACGGCGGGCCGGTCGAGCGCGCCCTCCACCAGGACGCTGCTGCCGCCGTGCCAGGCGTCCGCGAAGTCGAAGGAGACGGCGGGCCGCTGCCCGTCGGTGCGCACGCTCCAGCGCCGCGAGGGCAGCCGGTCCTGGAGGCCGAGGTGGTTCCAGGGGGCGTCGGAGGCGACCTCGCCCCGCTCGTACCAGCGCAGTCCGTGTCCGGTGTTGAAGACGCTGGCGAAGGGCAGCGCGGTGACCGTGGACCGGTCGGCCACGGACAGGGCGGGCGCCCGCCAGCTGTCGGCGTGGTCGGGGCGCGACGGGTCGAGGGAGCGGCCGGTCCAGAACCGGTCGTCGGCGGCGTGGAAGGCCTCCGGTGTGTGGCCCGCGGGCAGGTGGCCGCGGGTCCACTCGGGGCGGTAGAGGCCGAGGGAGGTGGTGTGCGCGGCGCCTGTCGGCACGATCGCGTCCCAGTCCACGGAGGTGTTCGAGCCGTTGGACTCGACGTCGACGCCCGCCCACAGCTCGTAGCGGCTGCGTCCGAGCTGTTCGGCCCTGCGCCCGGACGACGCGAGCGAGCCCGCGCTCCAGCGGAAGTCGACGAACATGTCGTCGGCGGCCTGGAAGAGGGCCTGGTTCCGCTCGTCGAGCGCGCCCTGCCAGCTCACCGACCCGTCCACGGTCATGGCGTCGTACCAGGTGACCCGCTGCCCCCGGGCGGCGGCGAGCGTCTTCAGCTCGCTCACGAAACCGAGCATGCCGGCGCCGAGCGCGCTGTCGCCGCCCCCGGTCTCGGCGTTGACGAACCAGCCGTCGAAGCCGTACGCGGCGGCGACCGCGACGAGCTGGGCGGCGAGCGGGTGGTGGCCGGCCGCGTCCTTCTGGACCAGGTCGCGGGTCCACTGGAGCTGTCCGCCGTAGGCGGCGGGCGGCAGGAAGACGTTGCCGAGGACGGGGACGCCGTGCCGGTGGGCCGCGTCCACGATCGGCGCGTTCGGGGCGAGGATCAGGCCCTCGCCGGACGAGCCGCCCCAGAAGACCAGTTCGTCCAGGTACGCCCAGTGGGTGAGGGCGTAGTAGTCGGCGGTGGCCGAGCCCTGGGAGGGGTTGCCCGCGGTGGGGCCGAAGGAGACCAGGGACTGGATGCGGGCCTGCCCGGTGCGCGCGGTGGCGTTCGCCGGGACCGGGGTGAAGCGGGGGGCGAGCGGGACGGAGGCCGCGTTGAAGGCGAGGTCGGTGTCCGTGCCGGCGCGCCAGGCCTTCAGACTGCGCCAGGTGATGCCGGCGCCCGGACTGCCGGCGGGCAGCGAGTCGGGGTACCAGTAGGAGGCGTACGGCTGGAGGGACGCGGCGGCGCCGGGGGCGGCACCGGCGTCCGGCGCTGCCGCCGCGGCCTGGGCGGGCGGTGCGGTCAGCGCGGGCAGGAACGCCGAGGCGGCGCCGGCGAGCAGGACGGCGCGGCGGCCGGGGCGGCCGTCGGGGTGGGCGGGGCGTCGGGCGGGGTGCTGGCTCACGAGCGGGTGCCTCCTGGTGGGTTGGGGAGTACCTGGTCGGGCGTGACGACGTGCGTGATGCCGCGGGCGGCCAGGTGGTCCTGGTCGGCCGCCCGGGTGTCGAGGACGGTGGTGGGGCGGACGCCGTCGGCGGTCAGCCGGAAGAACGCCTCGAAGACGTCGCCGCCGGGCGCGCAGCGGGAGCGGGCCGCCGGGTCGGCGGGGACGGCGAGGGCGGTGGTGCGCGGGGCCGGGGCGTAGGTGTGCTCGCGGGCGGCGCGCGCGAGCGTGCGGGCGATGTCCTTGGGCCGGCGGTCGTTGGTGAGCAGGCCGAGGCTGTATTCGAGTTCGGGGAAGTCGGCCAGCTCGCGGGAGACGTCGTGGGAGCACCACCAGGTGATGCCCCACAGGTCGGGGCAGTCCAGCGCGCCCGCCACCGTGGCCGCGGTGAAGGCGGCGGCGTGCTCGGCGGGGATCAGCGGGGCGGGTGCGCCGACCTCCTGGAGCCAGACGGGGCGGTGCGGGTCGCCGGCCCAGGCCTTGCTGAGTTCGATCAGGTAGGCGGCGTGGTGCTCGGTGGGCACGGAGGTGCGGCCGTGGCGCTGGGCGGTGCCGTTGAAGACCCACGAGTGGACGGCGGTGAGGGCGCCGTGCCGGGCGGCCTGGGCGGGGGTGAACGGCATGTCGTCCTGGTACCAGGTGGCGTCGTACTCTGCGTGCAGGTGCAGCTTGCCGGGGGCGCCCTTCTCGCAGGCGGCGAGCATGCGCTCCAGCCAGGCGTCGATCTGGTCGGCCGTGGCCCGGTCCGGGTCGGGGTGGGGTCCGGCGGAGAACTGGTTGACCTCGTTGCCGAGGGTCATGCCCAGGAAGTTGGAGCGGTCGGCGAGGGCGGCGGCGAGGGTGCGCAGGTAGGTGGCCTGGCCGTCGAGGACCTCGGGGTCGGTGAACAGGTTGCGGCGGTGCCAGGTGCGGGTCCAGGCGGGCAGGAAGTCGAAGCTGGACAGGTGTCCTTGCAGGCCGTCCACGTTGACGTCGAGCCCGCGTTCCCCGGCCGCGTCGACCAGGTCCACCAGTTGCTCCACGGCCCGGGGCCGGATCAGGGCGCGGTCGGGCTGGAAGTAGGGCCACAGCGGGAAGACGCGGATGTGGTCCAGGCCGAGCGCGGCGATGGAGTCCAGGTCGGCGCGTACGGAGTCGAGGTCGAAGTCGAGCCAGTGGTGGAACCACCCCTGGCTCGGGGTGTAGTTGACGCCGAAGCGCACGGCAGAAGGCATGCGGGGTCCTTGCGGTGGGGGTACGGTGTTCGGCCCTGTCAGGCGCGATGGCGTGCGGCGGGGGGCGGCCCGGGCGGGGCCGCCCCGGTCAGCCCTTGACCGCGCCCTCGCCGACCCCGCGGAAGAAGTAGCGCTGGAGGCAGGCGAAGAGGGCGATCAGCGGGGCCACGGCGATGACGGTGCCGGCGGCGACGAGCCGCTCGTCGTTGGCGAAGGTGCCGTGCAGGTAGTTGAGGCCGATGGTCAGGGTGAACCTGGAGGGGTCGCTGAGCACGATCAGCGGCCACAGGAAGTCGTCCCAGGCGCCCATGAAGGCGAAGATCGCCACGACGGCGAGGGTGCCCTTGACCGACGGCAGGGCGATCCGCAGGAACCGCTGCCAGACGTTGGCGCCGTCGACGTAGGCGGCCTCCTCGATCTCGTAGGGCAGGTTGAGGAAGGCGTTGCGCATCAGCAGCACGTTCAGGGACGCGATGGCGCCGGGCAGCAGGACGCCGACGAGCGTGTTGTTCAGGCCCAGCTCCCGCATGGTCGTGAACTGGGCGATGATGATGCCCTCGGCGGGCACGAGCATGGCCAGCACGAAGACGAGGGTGGCCACCCTGCGGCCGCGGTAGCGCAGCCGGGCCAGGGCGTACCCGGCCAGGGCCGAGCCGACGCAGTTGGTGACGACGTTGGCGGCGGCGACCTTGAGGGAGTTGAAGGCGTAGTCCCAGACCGGGATGGTGTCGGCGACCCGCTCGTAGTTGTGCAGGGTGGGGTGGCCGGGCAGGAACTTCGGCGGGGAGCTGAAGATGTCCTCGGTGGGGCCCTTGAGCGAGGTGGACAGCTGCCACACGAACGGGCCGACGGTCAGGGCGAGGACGGCGAGCAGCAGCACGTAGCGCAGGACCAGTTCCCACACCCGGTAGCGGCGGCCGTTCTCGTCGGTGAAGCGGGGCTTGCGGGGGCGCGCCGGGGTCTTGCCGGCCGGGGTCTCCACGGCGCTCACGCGTCCTCCTTCCGGTCGGCGCGTAGGACGAGCAGCATGAGGATCACGGTGATGACGAAGACGACCAGGGAGATGGCGGAGGCGTAGCCGACGCGTCCGGTCAGGCCGGTGCCGGTGCGCTGGATGAGCATCACGAGGGTGGTGTCCTCGCCGGCCGGGCCGCCGCTCGGGCCGGCCATCAGGTACACCTCGGAGAACACCTTGAAGGCGGCGACCGAGGAGAGCGCGGCGACCAGGACCATGGTGGAGCGGACGGCGGGCACGGTGACGGTGAAGAAGCGGCGCACCGCGCCCGCCCCGTCCACGGCCGCGGCCTCGTGCAGTTCGCGGGGTACGTTGGCGAGCGCCGCGAGGTAGACGATCATGTAGTAGCCGAGGCCCTTCCAGACCGTGACGGCCATGGCGCTGATCAGCAGCAGCCACTGGTCGCTGAGGAAGCCGACCTTGCCCAGCCCGACCGTCTCCAGGAGCGAGTTCACCAGGCCGCGCTCGTCCAGCATCCACACCCAGATCAGGCCGACCACGACGATCGAGGCGACGACCGGGGTGTAGAAGGCGGACCGGAAGAAGGTGATGCCGGGGATGTTCTTCTGCACCAGCATGGCGAGCAGCAGCGGCAGGATCACCAGCGCCGGGACGACGCCGACCATGTACAGCGTGCTGTTGCGCAGGCCGATCCAGAAGGCGTCGTCGTGCAGCAGCTCGCGGAAGTTGGCGAGGCCGACGAAGTGGCCCGGGAGCAGGGTGCGGCGGTCGGTGAAGGCGTTGATCACCGTGGAGACGAACGGGTACAGGATGAAGGCGCCGGTGACCAGCAGTCCGGGGGCCGCGAACAGCCAGGGGCTGGTGGGCAGTTGGCGTCGTACCCGGGTCGCCGGGCGGCCTGTGGCGCGGCGGCCGGGACGCCCGTCCGGGCGCGCGGCGGGCGCCCGGGAGACGGTCGAGGTGGACATGGTGCGTTATCCCTGCTGCTTCAGAAGCTGGTCACACGCCTTGACAGCGTTGTCGAGCGCGTCCTTGGGGCTCTGCTTGCCCTGGAGCGCCTTGGCGACCTCGTTGCGCAGCGCGGTCTTCATCTGGTCGCTGAACTGCACGGGCGTGTAGTTGACCGCGGTCTTCAGGGACTTGGCGGCGGCGATGCGGACGCGGGTCTCGTCGGTGCCGTCCTCCTTGGTGAAGTACGGGTCGTTCAGCGAGCCCGCGGTGCTCGGGAAGATGGCGACCTTCTTGGCGAACGACATCTGGTGCTCGGCGTCCGTGACGAAGTGCGCGAAGGCGACCGCGGTCGGCGTGTTCCTGGTCTTCGCGTTCACCATCAGGCCCTGCACGTACATGTTGACGTGACCGGTGCTGGTGATCTGGTCGGTGATGCCGATGTTCTTGTACAGGTTCGGCGCCTGCTTCTTGAAGTTGTCCAGGTCCAGGGCGCTGCCCGGGTTCATGGCGACGGCACCGGTGAGGAACTTCTTGCCGGTCGACTCCGGGGTGGCGGTCAGCGCCTGCGGGTCGAGGGCCTTGGCGTCGTACAACTGCTTGTACTTGGTGAGCAGTTCGACGCCCTTGGCGTCGTTGAAGGCGAAGCCGGTGCCTTCCTTGTTCGTCAGGGTCGAGCCGTAGCGGCCGAAGTCCTCGATGGTGGGCACGTTGGCGAGGGTGGCGACCTTGCCGCCGGTCTTCTGCGCCAGCCGGAGGGCGTCCGTGAAGAGTTCGTCGTACGTCTTCGGCGGCTTCTCGGCGTCCAGACCGGCCTGCTTGAAGAGCGTCTTGTTGTAGAACAGCGGGCCGGTGTTCAGGTACCAGGGGAAGGCGTACGTGCCGGACAGGCCGGGGACCTGGTGGCTGGCCCAGGCGCCGGGCAGGTACTCGTCCTTGTACTTGGCGGCGGCCTTGTCGAGGTCCATCGCGAGGCCCGCCTTGGCGAGCGGCGCGACCAGGTCCGGGGCGACGTTGACGACGTCGGGCAGGGTGCCGCCGGCCGCGTCCGCGCTGATCTTGTCGGGGTAGCCCTCGGCGGGCTGGTCGACCCACTTGACGTGCGTGCCGGGGTACTTCTTCTCGAAGTCGCCGATCACGCCCTCGAAGTAGTCCTTGAAGTTGGCGCGCAGGTTCCAGGTCTGGAAGGTGATGTCGCCCTCGACCTTGCCGGAGGCGTCCGTCGAACCGGCGTCGTCGCCGCCGGAGCCACAGGCGCTCAACGGCAGGACGAGGGCGGTGATGGCGGCGGCGGCAAGTGCTCTGCGGGATATGGGCACGGTGACACGGCTCCCTTGCGGCGTCGGCGGCTGGTGTCGGCAGTGACGATGCATGCCGAGTTCGTGAAAAGTCAATGGATTCAGCCCTGCTAAAGCAACCTCGGTCACATTAGTGCAGGTCAGGGGGGCATGGGAAGGGACTTGCGAGTGAGGACTAATGCGCTTTAGGGTGCAGGCACTCAAGCGCTTTAGCGATCACCGCTGAGAAATGAGGGGGAACATGCCGGCCAAGCGCTCCCCGGCGCGCCGTCCGACGATGAAGGACATCGCACGCCGCGCCGGTGTCTCGGAGAGCGCCGTCTCCTTCGCGCTCAACGGCCGGCCCGGTGTCTCCGAGGTCACCCGCGACCGGGTCCGCCGCGTCGCCGAGCAACTGGGCTGGCGGCCCAGCACGGCGGCCCGCGCGCTGTCCGGCGAGGGCGCCGCCACGATCGGTTTCGTGCTGGCGCGGCCCGCCGACACGCTGGGCGTGGACTCCTTCTTCCTGCAACTGGTCTCCGGCATCCAGGACGTGCTGGCGGAGCGCCATCTCGGGCTGCTCTTCCAGGTGGTGGAGGACGTGCCCGACGAGTGCGACGTGTACCGCCGGTGGTGGGCCGAGCACCGGGTGGACGGCGTGCTCGTCGTCGACCCGCGCACCGACGACCCGCGCCCCGACCTGCTCGACGAACTCGGCCTGCCCGCCGTGGTGATCGGGGGCGCTCCCGACGAACGGCACCCCGGTCTCTCCACGGTGTGGGCGGACGACGCCGGCGCGATGGCCTCGGTGGTGGACGGGCTCTACGGGCTCGGTCACCGGCGCATCACGCACATCGCGGGCCTGGCCGGCCTCGCCCACACCGAACGCCGGATCCGGACGCTGCGCGCCGAGGCCGAGCGGCGCGGGCTGAGCGACGTGCGGTCGGTGACCACCGACTACTCGGACGCCGAGGGCGCCGCCGTCACCCGCCGCCTCCTCGGCTCCCCCTCCCCTCCCACGGCCCTGATCTACGACAACGACGTGATGGCCCTGGCGGGCGTGGCCGCCGCGACCGAGCTGGGCTTCTCGGTGCCGGCGGACGTGTCGGTGGTGGCCTGGGAGGACTCGGCCCTGTGCCGCATGGTCCGACCATGGCTGTCCGCCCTGTCCCGGGACAGCATGGAGTTCGGCCGCACGGCGGCCCGCGAGCTGACGGCCCTGCTCGACGGCGGCCCCGCCCGCACGGTGCGGGTCCCGGTGCCCCGGCTGATCGAACGGGAGAGCACGGGGGCGGCGCGGGACGCCTGAACGGGGCCGCCGACCGGCTCGGCCGGGGCCGTACCGTCGGCCGGGCACGGGAGGGTCCCCGGACGTTCAGCCGCGCGGCGCCCGATGCAGCAGGGCTGCGTAGCCGGGCACGGGACGCCCGCGCCGGAGGAGGCCCGCCCGCGCGCGGTCCGTGCCGGGCAGGAACGGTACGGCGCACGGCCACGGCCCGGCGGCATGAGCGCGACCGCGGCCCCTGGCCGACTCGACCGCGAGCCGTCCGGGGGCCGTACCGCGGGGACCGGCCTCGGGCCGGGAGCATCCCGGACCGTCAACGGCAGCCCCGACGTAGCAGTAGGGCACCCCGGCTGGTCACCGGACGGCGGACGCCTGCGCGCGGTCCGTACCGCGGGGACCGGGCCCGGGCCCGGGAGCATCCCCGGGCCGTCAGCGGCGCGGCGCCAGGTGCAGCAGTGGGGCGCCGGCCGGGAACAGGTACTTGGCTGCCAGCACCGGGCGACCGGACACGGCGACGGTCTGGGTGACGATGAGCGCCGCTGTCTCCGGCGGACGGGAGGTGGCCGCGCCGCGCTCCTTGCCGAGCGTGGTGGCGCCCAGGGTGCTGCGGGCCGTCATCGACCGGGGCGCGACGGCGAGGAACGCCGCGAGCATGGTGGTCGCCGGTCCCTCGGGTGCGGCGTCGAACACGGCGGCGAGCGCCGGGTCGACGGCTTCGAGATCCGTGCGGTCGGCCGCCCACTCGTGCGCGAAGCACGCCGGGACGCCGTCGACGTCGACGACCGTCTCCCAGAAGCAGGCACGCGCCGAGGGCGCCAGGCGCAGGTGGTAGCCGGAGAAGTCGGTGGGCTCCTCCAGGTCGACGGCGAGCCGCCGGCAGCGTACGGCGCCGGGGCCGAGCAGGTCCTCGACGGGCAGGAGCCGCTCCAGACCGGGGGCGGGGGGCAGTTGGTTCACGGTGCTGCCGGAGCCCTGGCGGCGGGTGATGACCCCGTCCTCCTGGAGCAGGATGAGCACCTCGCGCAGTGCGGGGCGGCTGACGCCGAGCCGCGCGGCGAGGTCCGGTTCGGAGGGCAGCCGGGCCCCCGGCGGGAAGGTGCCGTCGTCGATCGCCGCGACGATGCGCTGGTAGAGCTCGACGCGGGGTGAGTGGCGGCGGTCTCCCTGCCGAGGCATCGAGGCTCCCGATATATGTCTGACATTTGAGGTGACACCGGCTTCCGGCTGGGTCAACCATAGCCCGTGTCCCGGTAAGCCGTCCGGGCGGGTCCGCCGGGGCAGCACAGTGGCATCAACGGTGACCCGACGCACAACCGGCCGACCGAGGGCGGTCCGACGATGTGCGCGGGATCACTCTTGTGTCCGCCGCGACGGCGTGCATACCCTCTCGCCAGCTCTACAAAAGTTGTCAGACAAATAGCGGGGCTTGTTCACCCGGCCGGCGTCCTCTCGCGTCGGCCCCCGCCGCACCCTGAAAGAGACGCCATGTCCGTCACCGCCTCCCGTCCGCTGCTCATGGACTGCGACACCGGCATCGACGACGCCGTCGCGCTGCTGTACCTGTGCCAGACCCCGGGCGTCGATCTGCGCGCGGTCACCACGGTCGCGGGCAACACCAGCGCCGAGCGTGCCGCGCTCAACACCCTCCAGGTCCTGGAGGCCGCCGGGCGTACCGGCGTCCCCGTCGCCGCCGGCGCCGACGCCACCCTGCGCGGCGTCGTGAACGCCGACGCGAGCTTCGTGCACGGCGACGGCGGCCTCGGCGGCGTACACCTGCCCGCGCCCGCCGCCGCGCCGGATCCCCGGCACGCCGTGGACCTCATCATCGACACGGCCCGGAAGGCCGGCGGCGACCTGCACATCCTCGCCACCGCCCCGCTGACCAACCTGGCGCTGGCCCTGCGCGAGGAGCCCCGGCTGCCGGAACTCGTCTCCCACGTCACCGTGATGGGCGGCGCCGTCCACCACCCCGGCAACATCAGCGCGGTCGCCGAGGCCAACATCGGCAACGACCCCGAGGCCGCCGCACTCGTCCTGGCGGCGGGCTGGGACCTCACCCTCGTACCGCTCGACGTGACCATGCGGGAGAACCTCACCGAGGCGCACCGGCAGCGGCTGCTCGCCACGGGTACGCCGGTGAGCAGGCTGGCCGGTGAGATCCTCGACTTCTACTTCGCCTTCCACGAGCAGACGGCGCTGCCCTTCCGGGGCTCCGCCTGCCACGACCCGCTCGCGGCCGGCATCGCCGTCGGCGAGGTCACCCCGAAACTCGCGCCCCGCGTGCACGTCACCGTCGACACCGCCGACGGCGCTGCCCGCGGCGCCCTGGTCGCCGACACCCGCGGCCTGTACCGGGGCTACCCCGAGCAGCCCGGAGCCAACGCCGTCGTCGTCCTGGAGACCGACGGCACCTTCCCCGAGCTCCTCGTCGACCGGCTGTGCCAGGTCCGGAAGTGAGACGGCGCGATGACCACTGACCTGACCACCCGGCCGGCAAAGACGGCGGCCGGAACCGCGGCGCTGATGACAGCGCTGCTCGCCGCGTGCACCGCCTTCCAGCTCAACGCCAGCATGCTCAGCCCGGCCCTGGTCACCATGGCCCGGGAGCTGCACACCGACGAGGCGAACACCGGCCTGTCGCAGACCGTGTTCTTCACCGCGTCCGCGATGTTCTCGCTGTTCCTGCCCCGGTTCAGCGACATCGTGGGCCGCAAGCGCGTGCTGCAGTGGATGCTGGTGCTGATGGCGGCGGGGACGGTGCTCGCCGCGCTGGCCCCGAACATCGCGGTCCTCGACATCGCGCGGGCCGTGCAGGGCGCCTGCGGCCCCGTCGTGCAGATCTCCCTGCTGATGCTGCGCTCCGAGGTCACCGACCCCAAGCGCTTCGGCACGCTGATGGGCATGGTCGCGGCGGTCAACGGCGGCATCGCCGGCGTGGACGCGCTGGCCGGCGGCTGGCTCGCCGGCGCGTACGGCTTCCGCAGCGTCTTCTGGGTGATCGCGGTGGTCGCCGTCCTCGCGGCGGTCCTGGTCCGTGCGGGCTGCCCCGAGTCCCGGCCGTCGGCGGGGACGCCGATGGACTGGGCGGGCGTGGCACCCCTCGTGGTGAGCGTCGTGGCCCTGCTGGTCGCCGTGGACGAGGCGGAGAAGCTGGGCGCGGCGAACTGGCCGCTGGCGATCGGCCTGCTGGTCGTCGCGGCGGCGGCGTTCGCGGTGTTCTGGCGGCTGGAGAAGCGGGAGGCGCACCCCCTGGTGCGGATCGACGACCTGCGCCGGCGGGCCACCTGGGCCCCGCTGCTGACCACCCTGCTGACCCTCATCGGCGTCTTCGCCACCGTCAACGGCGTGCTGATGTCCTTCGCGCAGAACGACACGGTGGGCTTCGGCATGGGCTCCAGCCTCGCCTCGGTGGTCTTCCTGACCCCGTTCGCGCTGGTGGGCTGGCTGGTGGGTCCGTTCACCGGGCGGCTCGCGCCGGTCCTCGGCTACCGGCGGGTGCTGCGCTGGGGCCTGGCCGCCAGCGCCGTGGTGATCGCCGTCATGGCGCTCGCCGGGGTGCACTCGCTGCCGGTGATGGTCGCCTGCACGGTGCTGCTCGGCGTGACGTACGCGGGTGTGGCCAACATCGTCCTCAACCTGCTCGGTGTCGTCCTCGCCCCGAAGGAGAACCCCGGGTTCCTGCCCGGACTCATCTCGGCCGCGTTCGGCCTGGGCGCCGGGCTGAGCTTCGCCCTGCTCTCCGCGGTGCAGGTCGTGGGCAGCCCGGCGGGCAGCGACTCCTCCGGCGGGTACGTGACGGCGATGCTCACCGGTCTGGTCGTCGTCGTGGCGGCGTTCGGCGCGTCCTTCTTCATCCCCCGGCCCGAGGGCGCCGAGGTCGCCTCCTGAGCCCGCCCGGCCCGGCCCCGCGGACGGAGGCCGGGCCGGGCCGCCCCGTGTCCGGGCCTCAGGAGGTGCGCTGGTTCCCCTCGCCCGGCCCGCGGCCGTCGCTGTCGGACTTCGCCGCCGACGGCCCCTGGAGTTCGAGGCGGCCGTTGCCCTGCTCGCCGTGCTCCGAGCGGCCGGCGCCGTTGCCACGGTCGCCGTGGCCGCCGCTGCCGCTGTTGCCGTTCAGGTTCTGCCGGACCGAGTCCAGGATCGTCAGACCCTGCGCGACCAGGCCGGCCGCGATCTCGCCGAGCCCGTCCGCACCGTTCAGGACGTTCACGTTGGCGCCGGCCAGGCCGCCCGCGGCTTCCTTGACGATCTGCGGAAGCTGGTCGATCAGCATCCGGTCGAGCGCGACACGGTCGTACGACGCAGCCGCCTCGGCCTGGATCTTCATCCGCTGCGCCTCGGCGGCGGCCAGGATCCTGACCCGCTCGGCCTCGGCCTCGGCGGGCTTGACGATCTCGGCGACCAGTTCCTGCTGGCGCAGCTTGGCCTGCCGCTGGGCCAGTTCCGTCTGGGCGGCCAGCACCTCCTGCTGGGCGTGTGCCTGCGCCAGCGGGCCGGCCTGGGCGGAGTGCGCCTGCGCCCGGTCGACCTCGGCGGAGTACTCCGCCTTCACCACGGCGGTCTGCCGGGCGTACTCGGCCTGCCTGCGCGCCGCCTCCTGCTCGGCCTCCGCGGCCGCCTGGTTGGCCTGCGCCTGGGCGATCTGGGCCTGGCGCTGGATGGCCGCCTTGTGCGGTGCGGACATCGCGTCGATGTAACCGGTGTCGCCGTCGTCGATCGACTGGATCTGCAGCGAGTCCACGATCAGGCCGATCTTCGCCATCTCCGTCTTGGAGGTGTCCAGCACCTCGGCGGCGAGCTTCTGCCGCTCGGTGACGATCTCCTCGACCGTCATCGAGCCGATGATGGCCCGCAGATGGCCGGCGAAGATCCGGCCGGTCAGCACCGACATCTGGTCCTGGTCGGAGAGGAACCGCTGGCCCGCGTTGATGATGCTCTCGGTGTCGTTGCCGACCTTGAAGGCGATGACGGCGCGCACGTGCAGCGCGATGCCCTGCTTGGTCACGCAGGTCTCGACGACCTCGGACTCGCACATCGACAGGGTGAGGAAGCGGACCTTGCGGAAGACCGGGAGCACGAACTTGCCGTGCCCCGTCACCACCCGGAACGGCGCGCCCCCCAGTCCCCGCCTGCCGCCCGAGATCAGCATCGCCTCGTCGGGGGCGGGAACGCGGTAACCGAACATGGTTTGTTCTCCTTAGCCTGCGTCGGCCGCATCGTCGCGCAACCTGTCCAGGGGGTCGGCCCACTCGATGACGTCGACCTCACGGCATCCGCGGGAGTCCACCACGAGGACCGTCGCACCGATCGGCAACGGTTCCTGCGACCAGGCGAGGAAGGTCTCGGATCCGCCTCTGACCCGCACCAGGATCTCGCCGGGACCGGCGGATCCGCGCGTGCCGATGAGAAGCTCCCCCGTGCAGCCGATCACGGCCTCGTCCTGCGCCATCGCCGACTACTTCCCCTCGTGCTCGTCCTGTGCTTCCGACCTTAGACCCACCCGGGCGAGCCGCCTACGCGTCGGACGCACACCGGTGCTCTCCCGCCGCCCAGGGACACACCGGCACGGGCACCTCCACGACGAGCTTCGCGCCGGGCGGGGCCGGCGAGTGGTTGGTTGCAGGAGGCCTCCTGGCCCAGCGCGACGACGTTGTCGGCGGCTCCGGCGGCGGAGGACGCGAAGAGGGTGGGAACGCCGTCGATCTCGTACCTGACGTCTTGGATACGTACTCACGAGCACTCCCAAATTCATCGGATGTCTGATCACCGAGGCGGCGCCAGTGACTGTCAATGGGGTGCGCGGGCAGGAAAGTTGCGCCATTGATCGGATGACGTCGGATGCCTCTCGACGCGAGTGGTCCCCCACGGGCAGAGTTCGTCGTGTGCGTACTCACGAGTACGCTCCTGCCCCTCCCCTCCCTCTTCTCCCTCCCCTCCCCCTCCCTCTTCGCCGAGGAGCGCCCGTGACCGACTGGGCCGGCCGCAGTGCCGTCGAGATCGCCGCCGCCGTACGAGAGAAGCGGGTCACCGCCCGTGAGGTGGTGGCCGGGCACCTGGCCCGCATCGAGCGGCTGGACGGCCGGGTCGGCGCCTTCCGCACCGTCCGCGCCCGGGCCGCGCTCGACGAGGCCGACGAGGCCGGGTGCCGGCCGGACCTGGCCGAACTCCCGCTGGCGGGCGTTCCGGTGGCCGTCAAGGACAACCTGGCGGTGCGCGGCGAGTCCACCCGGAACGGTTCCGCGGCGACCTCGGACCTGCCCCGGACCGAGGACCACCCCACCGTCGCCCGGCTGCGGGCGGCGGGCGCGGTCGTGGTGGGGCTGACCAACGTGCCCGAGCTGTGCGTCTTCGGGACCACGGAGAGCGTGCACGGCACCGCCCGCAATCCGTGGGACACCTCGCGCACGGCGGGCGGGTCGTCGGGCGGCAGCGCGGCGGCGGTGGCCGCCGGGATGGTGCCGCTCGCGCTCGGCAACGACGGCATGGGCTCGCTGCGCATACCGGCCGCCGCCTGCGGTCTGGTCACCGTCAAGCCCGGCTACGGCGTGGTGCCGGCCGGCATCGGCAACGGCGACTGGTTCGGCATGTCGGTCAACGGGCCACTCGCGACCACGGTGGCGGACGCGCGGCTGATGCTCTCGGTCCTGGCGGACACCGGCGTTCCCCGCGCCACGAAACCCCAGGCGGTGACGGTCGCCGCGTCCGTGCGTACCCCGCTGCGCGGGGTGACGGTCAGCGGCCCGTACGCCACCGCCGTCCGGGAGGCGGGGCGGCTGCTGGCCGGGGCGGGCCACCGGGTGCGGCGCGCCGATCCGCCCTATCCGGCGTCGATCGGGTTCACCGCCCTGCGGCACTGGAGCGCCGGTACGGCCATGGACGCGGCGGGGCTTGATCCACGGCGGCTGGACCGGCGCACCCGGGTGCAGGCGGCCCTCGGGCGGCGGTTCGTGGAGGGGGTCCGGACGGGCGACGCGCGCGAGCGGCTGCGCGGCCGGTTGGAGCCGTTCTTCGCCGAGCACGACGTACTGCTCTGCCCGGCGCTGGCCCGCCGCCTCCCGCGGGCCGCGCCCTGGCACGAGCGAGGCTGGCTGCGCAACGCCCTTGTCAACGGCGCCTGTTCACCGATGACCGGGCCCTGGAACCTGGCCGGCTGGCCCGCGGCGGTGGTGCCGTTCGGCACCCTGCCCTCGGGTACCCCGTGCGCGGTGCAGTTGGTGGGCCGCCCGGGCTCCGAGGCAGCCCTGCTGGACCTGGCGGAGCGGATCGAGCAACTGCGGCCGTGGCCGCGTACGGCCCCTCTCGCGTGAGTCCCCACAGGCGGCCGCCGGCCTCAGAGGCCCCAGCGGCTTCGTAGATCCCGGTAGCTCCAGAGGTCCCGCGGGTTCAGAGGTCCCGGTACATGATGTGCAGCCCGACCAGGCCGTGCCGCGGATGCTCGAACGCCCGCGGCACGGTGCCGAGCACGGTGAAACCGAGGGAGGTCCACAGGCCCACGGCCGGGTTCGTCTCGACGACGGCGTTGAAGACCATGCCCCGGTAGCCGTCGGCGCGGGCCGCCGCGAGGACGTGTTCGCCAAGAGCGCGCCCGGCCCCGCGCCCTGCGTGGTCGGGGTCGACCATGAAGCCGGCGTTGGCGATGCCCGCGGCGGGGCCGCCGTAGTTGGGGGTGACGTAGGCGGAGCCGAGGACGGAGCCGGCCTCGTCCTCGGCGACGAAGACCCGCTTGGCGGGCCCCATCCACAGGGCGCGGGCGTCTTCCTCGGAGGTGTCCGGGTCCCAGGCGTAGGTGTCGGCGGCGGCGACGATGCGGTGCCAGAAGGGCCAGATGCGCGCCCAGTCCTCGGGCGTGGCTTCCCTGATCAGCATGGGCGTGAGTCTGGCACGGCCCATGCCGGTCAGGGCACTGGCGCGGTGCCCGCGGCTCAGCTCACCGCCTGCTTGACGAGCGCGGCGATCCGCGTCTCCACCTCGGGCGTCACCTCGGTCAGGGCGAAACCCGCGGGCCACATCGTGCCCTCGTCCAGGTTCGCCTGGTCGCTGAATCCGAGCGTCGCGTACCGTGCCTTGAACTTCTGCGCGCTCTGGAAGAAGCAGACGACCTTGCCGTCCCGCGCGTAGGCGGGCATCCCGTACCAGAGCTTCGGCGCCAGGACGGGGGCGCCGGCGGCCGTGACGACCGCGTGGACGCGCTCGGCCATGACCCGGTCCGCCTCCGGCATCTCGGCGATCTTCGCGAGCACGTCCCGCTCGGCCGCCGCCTCCTTGTCCGCGCGGGACCGGCGACGCGCCGCCGTCTTGAGTTCCTGTGCGTGGTCCTTCATCGCGGCCCGTTCCTCGGCCGTGAAACCCTCGTACGCGCTGCTGTCGGTGCTCCCCATGAGAAAGGCCCCCCTCGGTGATCTTGCGGTGCGAGATCCTGCGGGGGACCTTGCCTTCGGTCTAGTCCACGCTGGGCAGGATGTGCGGTTCGGCGAGGTCGTCCTCGTAGCCGGCCAGGCGGATCGGGGCGGACCGCGCCCACACGTCGAGGCTGCCGAGGTCTCCGGGCCGTCGGCCCGAGCGCTCCGTGCGTTCCTGGGGGAGCTGGTCGCGCTTCGTCTTCTCCGGTGTCACCGCGCACTCCTTATGTGTCGGTCACCCTCGGGGCGGTCACCGGCAGTCTGCGCTGCGGCACCTGACGCCCACTCGGGTCTGGGTCGAAACAGGTCGGACGCGGTGGCGCCGGCAACTGAGGTCCGAGCAGGCCGTTGGGCACCGGCTCACCCCGGGACGGACCGTGGGTGTGGTGGGAACCCTTTGGTGCTGTCCGCCTACTCCAGATTAACCAAATGAGCGCCCCCCTGCTCGATGGGGCTGCAAAGAGCAGGTAACTATCTGAAGTCAGGCGTGTTCATTGCGCCGCATACAACGTGATTTGTCGCTTTGCAGAGCGCCGGGAGATTCACCCGTTCGGCCTACGGGGCACCGTTCAGGTGCCGTTGGCCGTGCCGCAAGCTCGCCATGATCTGCTGGCGTACCGCAAGGGCCGTCCCGCGGGAGGACTGACGCATGGAGCTGCGCAGTGTCGAGGAGCTGATGGACCTGCTGTACGCCGGCCGGAAAGCCGCCGCCCGCGAGGGGGCCGGGCGCCGTGCCGACCCCTGCGACCATGCCCTGCGCACCGCCGCACTGCTGCGCAGGCGCCGCCCGGCGGACAAGGAGCTGCAGGTCGCGGGGCTGGTACTGGGCGCCGGTGGGCTGCTGGGTCCGGGCGACGGGGCGGGCGCGCGGGCCGCCGTCCGCGCGGCCCGCGCCGCGGACGCGGTGCGCGGCCTGCTCGGTGAGCGCGTCTTCCGGCTCGTACGGCAGCAGGCGTCCGCCGGGGACGGCCGTGCCGTGCGTGCCCTGGACGAGGACGCCCTGACCCTGCGCCTCGCGGAGGAGGAGGCCCGCGCCCGCGGCGTCGGCGACACCGCGGGCGCCGGGGTGCTGGAGGACTGGCGCACCGTCCTGGAACTGGTCGCGGCCCGCAACGCCCCGCTGGGTGCCGTCGACTGACACCCCGCCGGCACGTCAGGTCCGGGCGCTCACCACTTGCCGGGCGCGTAGTCCTTCAGGAAGACGCCGTACAGGTCCTCCCCCGCCTCGCCGCGCACGATCGGGTCGTAGACGCGGGCGGCGCCGTCGACCAGGTCGAGCGGTGCGTGGAACCCGGCCTCGGCGAGGCGGACCTTGTCGGGGTGCGGGCGCTCGTCGGTGATCCAGCCGGTGTCCACGGCCGTCATCAGGATGCCGTCCTTGTCGAACATCTCCTGGGCCGCGGTACGGGTCAGCATGTTCAGGGCGGCCTTGGCCATGTTGGTGTGCGGGTGGCCGGCGCCCTTGTAGCCGCGGTCGAAGACGCCCTCCATGGCGGAGACGTTCACGATGTACGTCCGCCGGGCCGCCGCGGCGGACATCGCCGGGCGCAGGCGGCTGATCAGGATGAACGGCGCCGTGGAGTTGCACAGCTGCACCTCGAGCAGCTCCACCGGCGTGACCTCGTCCACCGTCTGGATCCAGCTGTTGCTGTCGTGCAGGTCGGGCACCAGGCCGCCCGCGTCGATGGCCGTGCCGGCGGCGATGCGCTCCAGGGAGGCCGAGCCGGAGACCAGGGCGAGGTCGGTGACGTCCTGGGCGGTGAGCGCGCCGGAGCCCGCGCCGGGCAGCGCGGCGACCGCGCCGGAGCCGAAGGTGCCGATCACCTCGGCCGCGGGCAGCTCCCCGGCGGGCAGCGGGGCCGACTCCGCGGTGACCAGCTCGCTGTAGGCCTGCGGGGAGCGGCGGACGGTCTGGGCGGCGTTGTTGATCAGGATGTCCAGCGGACCCTCGGCGGCGACCGAGTCGGCGAGGGCGACCACCTGGGCCGGGTCGCGCAGGTCGATGCCGACGATCTTCAGCCGGTGGATCCAGTCGGCGCTGTCGGGCTGGGCCTTGAAGCGGCGGACGGCGTCGTTGGGGAACCGGGTGGTGATCGTGGTGTGCGCGCCGTCGCGCAGCAGCCTGAGCGCGATGTACATGCCGATCTTGGCCCGGCCGCCGGTCAGCAGGGCCCGCTTGCCGGTCAGGTCGGCGCGGGCGTCGCGGCGGGCGCGGTTCTCGGCGGCGCACTTCTGGCACAGCTGGTGGTAGAAGTAGTCGACCTCGACGTAGCGCTGCTTGCAGACGTAGCAGGAGCGCGGGCGCCGGAGTATGCCGGCGATCTGCCCCTCCTCGGTGCGGGAGGACGGCAGGATGCCCTCGGTCTCGTCGTCGATGCGCTCTGCCGAGCCGGTGGCCGTGGCCTCCGTGACCGCCTTGTCGTGGGCGGTCTTGGCGGCCCGGCGCTCCTGGCGGCGGCGCTGCTTGACCATGCGGTAGATGTGCGAGGTGGCCCGCCGCACGGCGACGGCGTCGGGGTGGTCGACCTCGATGCCGTCCAGCTCCCGGAGCACGTCGAGGCAGACGGCGAGGCGCTCCGGGTCGATGCCGGGCCCGTACGCGATCTCCTCGCCGGGCGCGTACACCACCTCGTCCATGGCCGTGGGGCCCTCGTCTGTCACCGTCATCGCGCTGCCGCTTCCCTGGTCCTCGTGCGGCGCGCCCACTCGCGCCCGCTGTCCGAACGGGGGATTTTACGGCAGCGCCACGGCCTACCGCCAAACGCGTGATGATCGACGCCGGGGACCGGTGTCTCAGGGGCCGCAGACGGTGATGAGGGTCTCCACCTCCTCGGACACGGCGCGGGCCAGCCGGCCGAGGTCCGGTACGGCCTTGGCGTCGGCGACGAGACCGTAGTGGACGTGGCCGCGGTAGGTGGAGATCGCGACGGCGAGGGACTGGCCGCGGGCGAGCGGCGCGAAGGGGTAGACCGCGGTGAGCGGGTGGCCGCCCAGGCGCAGGCCGAAGCCGGGCAGCGGGACGCTGGTGACCAGGATGTCGAACCAGAGGCGGGCGGCCTGGCCGACCAGGGGACCGCCGAGCCGGTGGCCGAGGGCGGGCACGTGGTCGGCGAGCAGGGCGACGGCGCCGGCGCCCCGGTCGGGTCCGGCGTCCTTGTTGCGGTCCATGGCGGCGCGGACGGCGGCGAGGCGGCGCAGCGGGTCCGGGACGCCGACGGGCAGTTCGGTCAGATAGCCGGAGAGCCGGTTGCCCTGTGGTTGGGCGGTGCGCGGGCGGCGCCGGGAGACCGGGATCAGGGCGCGCGGCGCGAGGCCCTCGCAGGATTCGCCCCGCTCCTGGAGCCAGCGGCGCAGGGCGCCGGCGACGACGGCGATCAGGACGTCGTTGACGGTGCCGCCCACGGCCTTGCGCACCAGGTGCACGTCGTCGATGTCGACGACCACACCGGCGGTGCGGCGGGTGCCGGTGGATGCGGCGGTGAGGGCGGGCGTGGTGCGGGTGACGAGGGTGGAGCGGGCGACGCTGGCACCGATGTCCAGGGCCCGCCCCACGTCGCCGAGCGCGCCGCGCACGAGTGCGGGCAGCCTGCGCATGTCGGGCAGCGGGCCGCGCGGCGGCTGGACGGGCCTGGGGCGCCGCTCGGGCAGCTCGACCGGGTCGAGGATGGCGGCGGCCAGGGTGAGGGCGCGCAGGCCGTCGGCGAGGGCGTGGTGGAACTTGAAGAGGACCGCGAAGCAGGCGCCGTCCTCGCCGGGCAGTACGTGGGCCTCCCAGGGCGGCCGGTTGCGTTCCAGGGGGCGCTGCATGAGCCGTCCGGCGGCGGCTTGGAAGTCGGGGGCCGGGGTGTGCAGCCGGACGTGGTGGAGCGGGTCGAAGCAGGGGTCGGGTTCGCGGGCGGCGCCGCCGAAGCCGAGCGGCCGGCGCAGGCCGTGCGCGAGGGAGTGGCGCAGGCCGTCGGCGAGGGGGCGCCGCAGGTCGAGGGGGCGCCACACGTCGCGGATGCGCATGCGCAGTCCGGGGACGCCGGCGGCGCGGGCGGCGAGCAGGTCGGCCGCGTGCGCCCCGGCGCTGGGCGAGGGTGCGGAGAAGATCCCGAGCGCGCCGAGGTGCATCGGGTGGTCGGCGGACTCGATGTTCCAGAACGCCAGGTCGAGGGGGGCGAGCAGGTCGGGACTCAATGGGTGCCTCGCGTCAACGGTGAGTGGGGCTGCAGTCAACAGTCTGTAACCGATTACGGTCAAGTACGATCAAGCTACGCTCAGTTAACATCAGATGAAGTCCCGCCCCGGCAGGTGGGGCGGGACGCGGGCGTCACCCGGGCCGGCCGGCGGGGGTCATCTCAGGGCGGGCGGCGCCGCCTGCGCCGACGTGCCCCACGAGGAGGGCCGCGGGCCCACGGTGTAGCGGAGCGTCCTGATGCGGCGCAGGTCGGCGGTGGTCAGGTAGGTCCGTTCGCGGGTCACCCCGTCGGCGCTGACCGACTGGGTGTAGCGGTCCTCGCGGGAGGTGCCGGGCGCCGTGATCGTGAGGGCGCCGCGGGGGTGGTGGCGGGGGTCCAGCCGCAGGTCCACGCGGTCGAACACGGGCGTGGACAGGCCCCAGGTGGCGTAGCCGGGCTGCACCGGGTACAGGCCGATGGACGACAGCACGTCCCACGCGGACATGGTGCCCAGGTCGTCGTTGCCGGTGATCCCGGTCGGTTCGTCGGTGAACAGGGTCAGCGCGGCGTGCACCACGTCGGTCGTCTTCCACGGCTGCCCGGTCGACAGGTAGGTGTACGGGGCGAGCAGGTCGGGCTCGTTGAGCGGGTTGTAGCGGTCGGTGTCGTAGTAGGCGTACGGGTCCTTGACCCACACCTCGCGGGCGGTGCGCGCGGGGTCCGCGAGGAGCTGGTCGTAGGCGAAGAACTCGTCGAGCCGTTCGTTGGTCAGCCGTTCGCCGCCGATCAGGTCGACCAGGCCGGGCAGGTCCTGCGGCACGAGCCACTGGTACTGCCAGGCAGTGCCCTCGTGGAAGCCGGCGCTCTGGGCCGGGCTCCACGGCCCGGTGAAGGCGCCGGAGGTGTCGCGGGCGCGGAAGAAGCGCGTCGAGGGGTCGAGCAGGTGGCGGTAGTTGCGGGAGCGGGCCGCGTAGCGGTCGGCGTCCTCGCGGTGGCCCAGGGTGCGGGCCATCTGGGCGAGCACGGCGTCCGACAGGGCGTACTCCAGGGTCGCCGAGGCACCGAAGGCGTAGTCGGAGTGGCCGGCCTTGGCGGGCTCGTGGCCCTTGATGTAGGGGGCGTAGCCGCGCGTGAGGTAGTCCTCGTTGGCGTCGCGGCCCACCGCCGGGGAGTCGGCGGGCGGCACGCCGTCGGCGTTCTTCCTCAGGGCGCGGTAGGCCCGCTCCTCGTAGCCCTTGAGCAGGCCCTGCTGGAAGGCGTTGGTCAGGAACGGGGTGACCGGGTCGCCGGTCATGACGTTCGTCTCGACCGTGCCGTAGCCCCACTTGGGCAGCCAGCCGCTCTCCTCGGCCACCTTGATCACCGAGATCGCCATGTCACGGGACTCGCGGGGCGCGAGCAGCGCGAGGAGCTGGGACTGGGTGCGGTAGGTGTCCCACAGCGACCAGTTCTGGTAGTAGGTGAAGCCGTCGCTGCGGTGGACGCGCCGGTCCCAGCCGGTGTAGCGGCCGTCGGCGTCCTCGCCGACGTTCGGCGCGAGGAAGGACCGGTACAGGGACGAGTAGAAGGTGCGGCGCCGGGTGGGGTCGCCGCCGGTGACGCGCACGTCCGCCAGCCGCTCCTCCCAGGCCCGCCGGGCCGCCCGCCGCACGGTGGCGAAGGAACGGCCGCCCTCGGCACGCAGGTTGCCGGCCGCGCCGGCCGCATCGACGTACGACAGCGCGGTGGTCGCCTCCACCGTGCGGTCGTGGGTGGTGTCGAACCGGAGGTACGCGCCGCCGCGCCCGGTCCGCGCGCCGGGGGCGAGGGCGGCGCCGTCCCAGGTGCCGTAGGCGGTGAAGGGACGGTCGAAGCGGGTGATCGTGTAGACGGTGTACGGGAGGGTGTCCTTGCAGAAGCCGCGGCCGGTGATCGCGGTGCGCACGGTGCGCTCGTCCAGGATCTCCACCGTCGACGCGACCATGCGGTGCAGCGCCTGGCCGGCGTCGAGCAGGACGTTGGCCTTGTCGGTGGCCGGGAAGGTGTAGCGCTGGACGCCGGTCCTGGCCGTCGCGGTCAGTTCGGCCTCGATGCCGGAGTCCAGCGCGACGCGGTAGTAGCCGGGGCTCGCCCGCTCGTCCTCGTGGCGGAAGCCGGCCGCGTACTTGGCGTAGTCCGTCCGTGTGACGTCACCGGTGGTGGGCAGCACCGGCAGGTCGCCGCCGATGCGGCAGCCGACGCCGGAGAGGTGGACCAGGGAGAAGCCGCGGATGCGGCTCTGGGCGTAGTCGTAGCCGGTGCTGTGACCGGTGTCCGGCGAGAACTGCACCATGCCGAAGGGCACGGTCGCGCCGGGGAACGTGTTGCCTTCGTTCGCGGTGCCGATGAACGGGTTGACCAGGTCGGTCAGCCGGACGTCGCGGGGTTCGGCGGCCCGTGCGGGGGCGGGGGCGGTGGACAGCGCGGACGCTGCCACCGCCGCCGCTCCCACGCACAGGCGCAGGCGCATGCTCCGGGTCCAACTCATGCAGGAAGACCTCCAGGGAGACGTCATTGCCTGCATGATCACGTCTGATGGTCAGTCAGCCGGGCATCCCGCGGGTGTCGCGCGCGACGCGTCGCGGATCAGCGCCTGCTGCGCGGCCCGCACCCGGGCCGCGTCCGGCTTGAGGACCCGCCGGTCGTAGGTGAGCAGACCGTTGAGTTCGCCCTCGACATCGCTGATCTGGGTGTAGACCGCGCCGTTGCTGCCGCGGCAGGCCAGCGCCCGCACCTCGCCGAGTTTGGTGAGGTAGTCGTCGGTGTAGGCGGCCGGGTCCACGTCGACGTAGCTCTGCTGCACCGGCCAGGCGTGTCCGGGCACCGCGAGGCCGAGGCCGCCGTACTCGCCGCTGACCAGGGCCCGCTTGCCGTCGGGGTGCGGCGGCAGCGCGGGAGAGGGGTAGCCGTGCTCGTCGATGATGTCGCCGGCGCCGCCGTCGGTCCCCAGGTTGATGCCGGACATGCCGTTGACCAGCCGCGTCGGGTCCCAGTCCTTGGCCTGCCGGGCGATGCGGGCCTCGTCGTACTGGCCCCAGCCCTCGTTGAAGGTGACCCACATGACGACCGACGGGCTGCTGATGTGCTCGTCGATCACCTCCTTCATCTCGCGCTCGTACTCGGCCCGCGCGGCGGCGGACGGGTCGACCCCCGCGGTCATGGCGGGCATGTCCTGCCACACCATCAGGCCCAGCCGGTCGGCCCAGTAGAACCAGCGGTCGGGCTCGACCTTGATGTGCTTGCGCACGGCGTTGAAGCCGAGCTGCTTGTGCGCCTTCAGGTCGTACGCCAGGGCCTCGTCGGTGGGCGCGGTGTACAGGCCGTCGGGCCAGAAGCCCTGGTCGAGCGTGGCCATCATGAAGACCGGCTTGCCGTTGAGGACCGTGCGGGGGACGCCGTTCACCTGCTCCACCGCGATGGAGCGCATGCCGAAGTAGCTGCCGACGTCGTCGGCGCCGACGCGCACCTTCAGGCCGTACAGGAAGGGGTCGTCGGGCGACCACAGGTGCGGGTCGTGGATCGTCAGGGTGAGCGGGGAGCCGGTGCGGCCGTGCGCGGTGGCGACCTTGCGCCGGCCCGCGTACGCCGTCGCCGTGACCGGTACGCCGTCGCGCACGCCCTGGGCCTGGACGGTGAGGCGGCCGTGCGGGACGTCGGGGGTGAGCGTGAGGGAGTCGACGTGGTCGCGGGCGACCGGCTCCATCCACACGGTCTGCCAGATGCCCGAGGTGGGCGTGTACCAGATGCCGCTCGGGTCGAGGCGCTGCTTGCCCAGCGGCGGGTTCTCCCCGCCGGCCGCGTCGGTCGGGTCGTACACGCCGACGATCAGCTCCTGGGTGCGGCCGGGCTTCAGCGCGTCGGTGACGTCGGCGCTGAACTTGTCGTAGCCGCCCTGGTGCGCGGCGACCTTCGTGCCGTTGACGTAGACCTCGGCCTTCCAGTCGACCGCCCCGAAGTTGAGCCGCAGCCGCTTGCCGTGGCCGACGTGCCAGTTCGCGGGGACGGTGAAGGTGCGGCGGTACCACATGCGGTCCTCGTGCCGTTCGATCCCGGAGAGCTGGGACTCGACGGGGTAGGGGACGAGGATCCGCTCGGGCAGCGACTTGCCCACGGGCGGCTGCTCGCCCGCATGGGCGGCCGCGAACTGCCAACTCCCGTTGAGGTTACGCCAGTCGGAGCGGGTCAGCTGCGGGCGCGGGTACTCGGGCAGGGCGTTGTCCGGCCCTGCCTGCCCGGCCCACGGCGTACGCAGTTCGTACGTCGACCGGTTGGGTCCGCTGCTCCAGAACGCGCCGACCGCCTTGCCGTCGGCGCCGGTGAGGCCGCCCTGACCGTCGTAACGGACGTCGGCCGTGCCGCGTGCGGTGCCGCTCTTGTCGCCGACGACGGGCTGCTGGAGGGAGACCAGCAGGGCGCGCGGGTCGGCCGGGTCCGTGCGGGCGGCACCGAGCGGCCAGGTGGCGCCGCCGACCACGGCCTTCAGGTGGTCGGTGAGGCTCGCGGGGGGCGCGGTGAGCCGCTGGGCGAAGCCGAGTCTCAGGGTGCGGCCGTCACCGAGGACGGTGCTGGAGAGCGCGCCGTCGTAGGCGTAGCCGTCGGGCAGGCGGAACGCGGACTGCGGCACCGGTTCCTTCGTGCCGCCGGGCTCGGTCCAGCGCACGTGGAGGTTGGAGCCACCGTAGTGCTCGAAGTACTCGACCTTGATGTCGTAGTCCTTGCCCGCGGTCAGCTCCACGGGGGCGGAGTTCTGCTCGCGGTCCCAGTCGTCGACCCAGTGGTCGATGACGAGGTTGCCGCCGATCCAGAGGCGGAAGCCGTTGTCGCCGGTGATCGAGAAGGTGTGGGCGCCGGTCTTCTCCGGGACGAGGCGGCCGGTCCAGCGGACGCTGACGTCGTCGGAGCGCCCGGTGGTGGCGGCCAGCCGGGGTTCGAGGTTGTCGAAGTCGAGTGCGGGGTCGAACGCGGTGGCCTTCAGCTGGTCGAAGTCGAAGGCTCCGGGGGCGGACTGGGTGTAGTAGTCGCCCTTGAGGCCGTGGGCCTCCACGGGGTCGTCGGCGGGGGTGGCGGTCGCGGTGGGGGCCGCGGTGAACGCGGCGAGACCGAGCGCTGCGGCGAGCAGCAGCGCGAGTCGGTCCCTGAAGCGGCTGGTGCGCACGATCCTCCTCGTGGCGAAGGAAACTGGCGTCTCTTGTGCGCTGCCCGAGTGCGGGTTTGTTCGGTCCGGTGCGGAATAACGTTGTCATGGGCAGCCGACGGCATGACAGCATGGATCTCGCCCACAGTCCAGGGACATGACAAAAGAGCGGGGCGCCGGGCGGTTGCCGGGTCCTGCCGGGCGGCGGCGGGGCGGGGCGAGATCCAAGTGGACCGGACGCCCGCGGGGCGCGCACCATGGGGGCGTCGCTTCCGTGCCGTGCCGATCCGTACGGCTCCCCCTCCCGCGGAAGGGAAGTGAACCGGATGCCCAAGGTCTCCCGGCGCACCGCCACCCAGGGCGGCGACTACGGACCCGTCGTCGAGCAGTCCGAGGACCTCGACCCCTACACGGTGGACTTCCGCATCTTCCGCGAGGACGTCGATCTCACCCCGCTGCTCAAGGAGCTGCCGGACGGCCGCTGCCAGTGCCCGCACTGGGGTTACGTCTTCAAGGGCGAGCTGCGGCTGCGCTACCCGGACCACGACGAGGTGTACCAGGCCGGGGAGGCGTTCTACGCGCCCCCGGGCCACGTCCCGGTGCACACGGCGCCGGGCACCGAGTACGTGCAGTTCTCCCCGGCCGACGACGCGCGCCGGGCCAGCGCGATCACCCTGAACCACTTCCCGCCACTGACGGGCTGACCCGCCCGCCACGCCGGGGTAGGCAGGCCGGGTCCCACGGGGCCAGGAGCATGGCCTCGGGGTCCGGGCCCTGGCCCAGGCTACGGCACGCGCTGGCCCTTGCCCAGGGCGATCACCCCGCCCCGGGACACGGTGTACAGCGCGGCGTCCCGCTCCGGGTTGACGCCGATCGTCGCACCGGGCGGCACCTCGACGTTCTTGTCCAGGACCGCGCCGCGCACGACGGCCCCCCGGCCGACGTGGACGTTGTCGTGCAGCACCGAGCCCTGCACCACCGCGCCGGGGTCGACCCGGACGCCCGGGGAGAGCACGGAGCGGGTGACCTGTCCGCGGATCAGGCAGCCCGCGCTGATGATGGACTCCCCTGCGATGCCGCCCGCGTTGAACCGGGCCGGCGAGAGCTGGTTGGAGTGGGTGTAGACCGGCCAGTCGCGGTTGTACAGGTTGAACGCGGGACGCTCGGCGATGAGATCCATGTGCGCGTCGTAGTACGCGTCGAGCGTGCCCACGTCGCGCCAGTAGCCCTGGTCGCGGCTGGTCTCGCCGGGCACGTGGTTGGCGCTGAAGTCGTACAGCTGGGCCTCGCCGCGCCCGGTGAGCTCGGGCAGGATCGAACCGCCCATGTCGTGCACCGACCGCTCGTCCTCGGCGTCCCGGTGCAGCGCCTCCACGAGCGCCTTGGTGGTGAAGATGTAGTTGCCCATGGAGGCGAAGACGTAGTCGGGGTCGTCGGGCAGGCCCGGGGGGTCGGCGGGCTTCTCCAGGAACCGTTCGACGGTCTGCCCGTCCGAGGCCGGCGTGATCACGCCGAACGACGAGGACTCCGTGCGCGGCACCCGGATGCCGGCGACGGTCACGCCCGCACCACCCTCGACGTGCTGCCGGAGCATCTGCCGCGGGTCCATGCGGTAGACGTGGTCGGCGCCGAAGACGGCGACGTACTCGGGCTGTTCGTCGTGGACCAGGTTGAGCGACTGGAGGATCGCGTCGGCGCTGCCCAGGTACCAGCGCGGGCCCAGACGCTGCTGCGCGGGCACGGGCGTGACGTAGTTGCCGAGCAGGCTGGACATGCGCCAGGTGGTGGTGATGTGCCGGTCCAGCGAGTGCGACTTGTACTGGGTCAGCACGCAGACGCGCAGGATGTCGCCGTTGACCAGGTTGGACAGCACGAAGTCCACGAGGCGGTAGGTCCCGCCGAAGGTCACCGCGGGCTTGGCGCGGTCCGCGGTCAGGGGCATCAGGCGTTTGCCCTCGCCGCCCGCCAGGACGATTCCGAGGACCGAAGGTCCACCACGACGCATGGCCGCTCCCCTCACCCGGTTGAACCACTACTGCCCTGGCCCGAAGCGGCCCAAGCCTGACCGAGGACCTCCTCGTACAGCCGCACGGTGCGCCGGGCGACGGCGTCCCAGCCGAACTCCGTCACCGCCCGCCGCCGCCCCGCCTCGCCCATGCGGCGCGCCGCCGCCGGGTCGGCGAGCACGGCGTCCAGGGCGCGGGCCAGGCCCGCCTCGAAGGCATGGTCCCGGCCGTCGTCCGGGTCGTCGTCCCGGCCGTCGTACCGTTCCTCGTCCTGCCCTCCGGCCCGTCCACCCCGGTCACGGCCGCCGCCCAGGTCGACGAGGATCCCCGTGCGGCCGTCGTCGACCACCTCCGGGATGCCACCGACCCGGGAGGCGACGACGGGCGTGCCGCAGGCCATCGCCTCCAGGTTGACGATTCCGAGCGGCTCGTACACCGAGGGGCAGACGAAGACGGCCGCGTGGGTGAGCAGCTGGATCACCTCCGGGCGCGGCAGCATCTGCGGGATCCAGTGGACACCGGCGCGGACCTGGCTCAGCTCCCGGTACAGGTCCCGGAACTCGCGGTCGATCTCCGGGGTGTCCGGGGCGCCCGCGCACAGCACGACCTGGGCCGCCGGGTCGATGTCCCGGACGGCGCGCAGCAGGTGCGGAACGCCTTTCTGACGCGTGATCCGGCCGACGAAGAGCACGTAGGGCCGGTCCGGGTCGAGGCCGACGCGGGTGAGGACGTCGGTCTTCGGATCGGGACGGTACAGGGCGGTGTCGATGCCGTTGTGGACGACGTGGACGCGGGCCGGGTCCAGGCCCGGGTAGCAGCCGAGGATGTCCTCGCGCATGGCACCGGAGACGGCGACCACGGCGTCGGCGGCCTCCATCGCGGTGCGCTCGGCCCAGCTCGACAGCGCGTAACCGCCGCCGAGCTGCTCGGCCTTCCAGGGACGCAGGGGCTCCAGGGAGTGCGCGGTCAGCACGTGCGGCAGGCCGTGCAGGAGCTTGCCGAGGTGCCCGGCGAGGTTCGCGTACCAGGTGTGGGAGTGCAGCAGGTCGCAGCCCTCGGTGGCGGCGGCCGCGGCGAGGTCCACGGAGAAGGTCCGCAGGGCGTCGTTGGCGCCGTCCAGCGCGGGCCACGGGCGGTGGCGTACGACGCCGGCCGCCCGCTCCGCCGAGGAGGCCTCGCCCCAGCAGTGCACCTCCAGGTCGACCAGGGGGCGCAGCTCTCGCGCCAGGAACTCGACATGGACGCCCGCACCGCCGTACACGTCCGGCGGGTACTCCCGGGTCAGCAGTCCCACGCGCACCCGCAACCCCCTGAGTCCGGCGGCAAGTCCCTTTCATGGTCACCCGGATGCGGCCCGCGGGGAAGAGCGCGGGACTCGTGTGAAGCAACAGTCCCCGCAGACACCGCCGCCGGGTACCCGGTAGTAGAGACAGCAACTGCGCCGCCGGAAGCCGGTGGTGCCCCTGGCGCCCCTGGCGCCCCAGGTGTCCAGGGTGCCCGCTCCGGCGAGCGCGGGGTGCGCGAGCAGGCGTACGGCCAGGTCGTGGGCCTGTTGAGCGGCCTCGGGCCGGCCGTCCGCCCGTGCCCATCCGCCGAGCTGCCGCGCCGCGCCCGCCAGCGCGGAGGCGGCGTTGCCCCGCAGCAGCCCCGGCGCGAGGCGGTACCGGGCGCGCAGGGCCGCGGCCAGGGGTTCCAGGTGGGCGAGCAGGACGACGCGGGCGAGCGCGGCGACGGCAGCGGCATCGGCAGCGGCGCCGGAATCCGCATTGGTGCCGGATTCGGCATCGGTGTCGGATTCGGCATCGGTGTCGGATTCGGCATCGGTGTCGGATTCGGCATCGGTGTCGGAGGCGGAGACGGTGTCGGGCGCGGGGGCGTTGCCGGTCGGGCGTACCTCCGTGAGCCACAGGTCGTCGGGGGCGCCGGCCGTGGGGTCCCAGCGGAGCAGGTCCGGTGCGAGGTCCGGGAGTTGTCCGTACCGTACGGTGCAGCCGAGGGCCACCGACCACAGCCGGGCGGCGAGCCCCTGGTGGGCCACCGAGGCGGCAACTCTCGCCTCGGGGGCGCGGATGCCCTCGGCGACCCGGCGCACCCGGACGGTGAGCGGGTCTGCGGCGTGCCCGCAGGACGGGTCGGCGTAGACCTGCGCGAGGGTGGGCAGCGACCCTCGGGGCGGCTCGCCCGTGCGCAGGGCGAAGAAGCCGCCGAGCGGGCGGAGGGCGGCGAGTTCGGCGTCGGGTTCCACGAGGAGCAGTAGTACCAAGCGGCCGGCGGCCGACGGGACCCTAGGGGTGGGCTCGGGCGGTTTCTCAGGGGGTGCCCCTCGTAAGTCGCCCACCTTGGGGAGGACATCGGGGGACGAATACTCCATCGGCAGTATGACCCATTGACTGCTCAGGAACGACGACGGGAAGCGATCGGCACGGCAAGGTGTTGAACCATGGAAGCCGCCTGTTCGCCGCGCCGGGCCCGCCGCCCCCGCCTCCCGCAGAGGACCAGCTCATGAGCGCCCTCGCGCTGTCCGTGCTGCTGTCACTCGTGTCCGCCGTCGCGTACGCGGGCGGCGCGATCGTGCAGGAGCAGGTCGCGGTGTCGGCCCCCGATGAGCAGTACGCGCCGCTGCGCCGGCCGGCCTGGTGGGCGGCGGTCGCCCTGAACGGCCTGGGCGCGCTGCTGCACGTGGTGGCCCTGGCCTGCGGACCGCTCAGTCTTGTCCAGCCGCTGGGCGCCCTGACCATAGTGTTCGCGCTGCCGATGGCCGCGCTCCTGGTCGGCCGCCGGGCGGGCGCCGCCGCGTGGCGCGGCGCGGTCATGGCGACGGTGGGTCTGGCGGGCCTGCTCTCCCTGGTGGGCGCCTCCCACACGCACTCCCTGAGCGGCGCGCAGCGCGTCGCCCTGGCCGCCTTCACCGGCGGTGCGGTGGTCGCGCTGACGGTGGCCGGGCGCGCCGCGCACCGGCATCCGGCGGTGCGCAGCGTGCTGCTCGCCATCGGTTCCGGGATCGCCTTCGGCATGTCGTCGGTGTTCACCAAGGCGGTCGCGGTGGACTGGACCACCGGGATCACGGCGTCGGACCTGCCGTCGCTCGCGGTGATCGGGGTCCTGGCGACCGCGGGCATGCTGCTGTCGCAGGCGTCGTACCGGGGCGGTGGCCTCGCGGCGCCGCTGGCCACGCTCACGGTCGTGAACCCGATGGCGGCGGCAGCGGTCGGGATCACGATGTTCGGCGAGACCTTCCGCTACGGGACGACGGGCACCGTGCTCGCCCTGGGCTGCGGCGTGGTGGCCGCCGGTGGCCTGATCCTGCTGACGACCGAGCGGATCGGGCGCACGGCGGCGGTGACGCCGGAGGGGGCGGCGGCTCCGGAGGTTTCGGTGACTCCGGCTCCGGTGACTGTGGAGGGAGCGGTGACTCTGGAAGGGCCAGGGGCTCTAGAGGGATCGGTGGCTCCGGTGACTCTGGAGGGAACGGTGACTCTCGAGGGAACGGTCCTGGATTCCCCGCGGCTGCCCGCCGTGGTCCCCGCTCCCCCGGCACCACGGGAGGCGGCCCCGGGAGCCATACCGGTACAGGACGAAGCGCCGCTGGAGGTGGGGACGTTGTACGGCGGACCGCTCTGCGGCCTCGTGCACGGCCTGCCCTACGTCCCCGTCCCCGTGCTCGTCCGGCACCGGCCCCGGGTCAGATCCTGACGCCGTGTGCCCGGAGGTAGCCGACCGGGTCGATGTCCGAACCGAAACCGGGCCCCGTCCGCACCTCGAAGTGCAGATGCGGGCCCGTGACGTTCCCGGTGGAACCGGAGCGGCCGATGCGCTGCCCGGCGGTGACCGACTGTCCGGCCCGCACCGAGATCGCCGACAGGTGCGCGTACTGGCTGTAGCGGCCGTCGGCGTGCCGGATCACCACCTGGTAGCCGTAGGCGCCGCCCCAGCCGGCGGTGACCACCCGCCCGGCCCCGGCCGCGTGCACGGAGGTGCCGGTGGGAACCACGAAGTCGACGCCCGTGTGGTAGCCCTTCGACCAGTGGGAGCCGGACGCCCGGTACCCGGTGCCGATGGGGCCGTGCACGGGGGCGACGAGGGTGTGCGAGGTGGTGTGCGGGCCCGTGTGCGGCCGCCCGGTTGTTCTGCTGCTCCCGGTCCGGGCGGCGGGCTTCGGCTTCGCCGCGGTTTTCTGCTTCTGCGTCTGCTTCTGCGGCTGTTTCTGCGGCTGCTTCTGCGTCTGCTTCTGCTCGGGTCCGGCCTTGGTGCCCGGCCGTGCGGCCGGGGTGCGCTCCTCGTGCGGGGCCGGCGCCTGGTGCGGCGCGTGCAGGGAGAGCCGCTGGCCGGGCAGGATCAGGTCCGGATCGTCCCCGACGACGGTCCGGTTGTCGGCGTACAACCGATGCCAGCCGCCCCGGACGTCACGGTCGTCGGCGATGCCGGAGAGGGTGTCGCCGCGGACCACCGTGTACATCTCGGCGGTGCCCGCGCGGGACTGCGGCGTGGTCTGCGGCCGGACGTCGTGTACCGGGGTCGCGGTGCCGGTGCGGGTGGTGTGCGTCTGCGCGGCTGGTGACCGCGCCGTGTGCGACTGCTTGGTCTGCGAGTGCACCGCGTGCGTCTGCGGGATATGTGTGTGCGGGTGCGCCGCCTGGGCGTGGGTCAGTCCGGCGCGCGGGGCGCACACCGGCCAGGCGCCGGGGCCCTGGCCGCCGAGCACCTTCTCCGCCACCGCGATCTGCTGGTCCCGGGTGGCCAGGTCGGCCCGCGGGGCGTATCCGGTCCCGCCGTACGCCGCCCACGTGGACCGGGTGAACTGCAGCCCGCCGTAGTACCCGTTGCCGGAGTTGGTGTTCCAGTCGCCGCTCGACTCGCAGGCGGCCACCTTGTTCCAGGTGGCCGCGTCGGCCGCGTACGCGGTGCCGGCGCCGATCAGCGGGATGGCCATACCCGCGCCGCCCACCGTGACGGTCAGTGAGGCGCGGTTGATCCTGTTCGGCTGGTACCGGCGGTGCCGGCCGCGTGCGGCCATGTCCGTTCCCCCTCGCCATGCGTCAGGAGGGGCAAAAGTAGACGCCGCGAACGAGCCATGACAAGACGGCAATCGGCCGCTTGCATATTTCAAGTGGCGCGTATCGTACGTGCGTTGGCCGGATCAAAAACGAGGGGCAGACGGCCCCGGGAGACCGCCGGGGCAGAGCGGGCCGGGCCGGCCGCTACGACGGGGGCCGGCAGGCTGCGCCGATACGTCAGGCACCCGCCGCGCGTGAGGCAGCCGTGCGGGGAGCTGGCGGCAGCCGGTACGGATGTGCGGCCGACGTGTCGGCGGGCCAGGATGGTCGCAGGGCGGGGAAGCCTGCCCAGGGCCCCCGGAAGGCCCCGGGCACCCCGGGAAGACCGGCCGGCCCCACTAACGGACCACATGACGCGGCGATCCATCGGACCTTTGAGGAGCAGGCGGTATGAGCACTACAGCCCAGATCGGCGTCACGGGACTCGCGGTCATGGGCCGCAACCTCGCCCGGAACTTCGCGCGCAACGGCTACACGGTCGCGCTGCACAATCGCACGGTGTCCCGGACGACGTCGCTGGTGGAGGAGTTCGGCAGCGAGGGCGCCTTCGTGCCGGCCGAGACCGCCGAGGAGTTCGTGGCGGCACTGGAGCGTCCGCGCCGGCTGGTCGTCATGGTCAAGGCGGGCGAGCCGACCGACGCGGTGATCCGGGAGTTCGCGCCGCTGCTCGAACCCGGCGACATGATCATCGATGGCGGCAACGCGCACTTCGCCGACACCCGGCGCCGCGAGCGGGAGCTGCGCGAGCAGGGCATCCACTTCGTCGGTACGGGCATCTCCGGGGGCGAGGAGGGCGCGCTGCACGGTCCGAGCATCATGCCGGGCGGTTCCACCGAGTCGTACGCGTCGCTCGGTCCGATGCTGGAGAAGATCTCCGCGAAGGCGGCCGACGGAGCGCCGTGCGTGACGCACGTCGGCCCGGACGGCGCGGGCCACTTCGTGAAGATGGTCCACAACGGCATCGAGTACGCCGACATGCAGCTGATCGGCGAGGCCTACCAGTTGCTGCGTGACGTGGCCGGATACTCGCCCGCGCAGATCGCGGAGGTCTTCCGCACCTGGAACACCGGCCGTCTGGACTCGTACCTCATCGAGATCACGGCGGAGGTCCTGGCGCATGTGGACGCGGCCACGGGCGAACCGTTCGTGGACGTGGTGGTGGACCAGGCCGAGCAGAAGGGCACGGGCCGCTGGACGGTGCAGATCGCGCTCGACCTCGGGGTGCCGGTGTCCGGTATCGCGGAGGCGGTCTTCGCGCGGTCCCTCTCCGGGCACGCGGCGCTGCGCCAGGCCTCGCGGCAGCTCGCGGGTCCGAAGGCGGAGCCGCTGTCCGAGGCCGAGGCGGCGGCGTTCGCGGACCGCGTCGAGCAGGCGCTGTACGCCTCGAAGATCGTGTCGTACACGCAGGGCTTCCACGAGATCGCGGCGGGCAGCGAGGAGTACGGCTGGGACATCGACCTGGGCGCGGTCTCCTCGATCTGGCGGGGCGGCTGCATCATCCGGGCGGCCTTCCTGGACCGCATCCGGGCCGCGTACGACGCCCGTCCGGACCTGCCGAGCCTGCTGTCCGACGACACCTTCGCGCAGGAGATCGCAGCGGCCCAGGACGACTGGCGCGAGGTCCTCGTCGCCGCGACCCGGCAGGGCGTGCCCACCCCCGGCTTCGCCGCGGCGCTGGCCTACTACGACGCCCTGCGCGCCGAACGCCTGCCGGCCGCCCTCACTCAGGGGCAGCGCGACTTCTTCGGCGCGCACACCTACCGGCGCGTGGACCGCGACGGCTCCTTCCACACGCTGTGGGGCGGGGACCGTACGGAGGTGACGGCGTAGCGGGCACGGGCGGCGTGTCCGCGGCAGGAACGGGCCGGGCGGGCCGCCGTCAGGACAGCGGCGGCCCCGGCTCGGGATTCGGCACCGGTTCCGGGCCCGGCGGGATCGGGGACGGAGAAGGCTCGGGCGGCCCCGGGGGTGGTCCTGGGGCCGGCGGCGTGGGCGGCGGGCCGGGGAGCGGCCCCGGCGGCACGGGCCCGGGCGGCGGCGTCGGTCCGGGCCCCGGCGGCGGTCCGGGGACCGGCGGCGGCTCCGGGGCCGGATGCGGTTCGGGGGTGGGCACGGGGTCCGGCTGCGGTTGCGGACGCTGGGGCTCCGGGCCCGGCGCGGGCCCGGGTCCGGGTCCGGGAGTGGGCGGGGGCTGTACGGGGTCGGGGTACGGGTCGGTCATGGCGTCCTCCGGCCAGTCGGTCGACACGGGCTCTGGACTACTCCCCCGCCTACCCGGCACCCGCCCGGCCAGTCACCCGGGGGCAGCACGGCGAGGACCCGGCTGGGCTCATCCGCGACGCGTTCGTCCGGGGTGCCCGCCGCCTCCCGTCCCCGGCACCGGCGATCCGATAGGGCCGACGCCCCTGCCGGCCCTGTCGCCCGCCGCCGCGATCTGACTCCGCCGCCCGTACCGGCCCTACCGCCCGCCGCAGACCCCGGTGATCGCCGCCCGTACCAGCCCTACCGCCCGCCGCAGACCCCGGTGATCGCCGCCCGTACCGGCCCTACCGCCCGCCGCAGACCCCGGTGATCGCCGCCCGTACCGGGCCTACCCCTCGGCACAGCCATCCCGTCCCGCCGCTCGTACCGGCCCTACCGCCCGCCGACGCGGTCCGGCCCCGCCGCCTCTCCCGGCCCTACCGCCCGCCGCCGACCCCGCCGCTCCGCCGCCCGTCTCGGCCCTACCGCGCGCCGCCATCCGGCCCTGTCGCCCGTTACTGCCCTACCGTCCGGGCCCGCCGCCCGGCACCGACCCCGGTGATCCGCTACCGCAGTCACCGCCGTCGACTCCGCCCGCGCCCTACCGCCCTGCGCCGCGATCCGGCCCCGCCGCCCCCGCCGCCCGTGCCGCCCGTGCCGCCGCCGTGAGTCCGAGGCGGGGGCTGGCCAGGACCGGGACGGACGTCGTCGTCAGGTTCCTCGCCCGGGCCATGGAGGCCTGGGCGAGGACGATGGCGTCGGCGTCCGTGACCGCGTCGGCGGCTGCCGCGACGTCCCGTACGTACCCGTCGGTGTCACCGGCCTCGAAGCGTGCCCAGGCGCCGGGCACGAGGAGGGGACGGACTCGGACGCGGCGACCGGCGCGGTCCGCCTCCTCGGACAGGAGCGCGACGGTGGGGGCGAGGGTGCTCTCCACCGCCGCGACGACCACCACCCGCGGGCCGGCGGCCACCGCCTCGGCCGCCATCGGCCGGTCGACGCGCAGCACGGGCAGCGCGCGCCCGGCGCCGGCCGCCTCCGCGACCGCGCCGATGGTCGAACAGGTGCACAGGACCGCGCCCGCGCCCTCGGACACGGCCCGGTCCAGCACCGCCGCCACGTCGTGCGCCACCGCGTCCGGGCCGTCCCTGCCGGCCCTGCGCAGCAGGTCCTCGTCGACGAAGTGCCGCAGCCGCAGGCCCGGGTGGTCCTCCGCGCGCAGGGCCTCGAAGACCGGGACGTGGACGGGCGAGGTGTGCAGCAGCGCGAGCACGGCGGGCACGGCCGACGCGGCCGGACCTGCCGGCGCGCGCGGCTCTGGCGACGGGGGCGGCACGGCACGGCCCCCGGTCGTGCTCAGAACCGCCCCGGGTGCGCCGCCAGCCACTCCTTGGCGGCCTGCCGCAGCCCGGGGCCGGGCGCGGGGGCCTCGTCCGGGTGGCGCGCGGCCCACTTGGTGACGTACGGGCACAGCGGGGCCACGACGACGCCCTCGCGCCCGGCGGTGGCGTACAGTTCGCGCGCCAGGGAGCCCGCGATGCCCTTGCCCTCGTGGGCCGGTTCCACGATCGTGTGGACCGGAACGAGGGCGCGCCCGGGCGTCTCCAGGACGAAGTACTCGATGCGGCCGACCACTTCGCCTCCCGACACGGCCTCCAGCCGGCCGGCCTGCCGGTCGTCGCGGATCTCGATGCCACTCATGGGCGATCTCCTCGCGGTGTGCGGTCAGGCGGGCACGGACAGCGGGCTGCGCTGCTGGTCCGAGGCCGGTACGGGGGCGGACGGGTCGGCGCCCAGCTCCACGATCCGGTTGTCCGCGTCCACGTGGACCACCCGCGGCTCCAGGGCCCGTGCCTCGGCGTCGTCGACCTGGACGTAGCTGATGAGGATCACCAGGTCACCGGGGTGCACGAGGTGGGCCGCGGCCCCGTTGATGCCGATGACCCCCGAACCGCGCTCGCCTTCGATGACGTACGTCTCCAGCCGGGCGCCGTTGGTGATGTCGACGATGTGGACCAGCTCTCCGGGCAGGAGGTCGGCGGCGTCGAGCAGGTCCGCGTCGATGGTCACCGAGCCGACGTAGTGCAGGTCGGCGTGGGTGACGGTGGCACGGTGGATCTTCGACTTGAGCATGGTGCGCAGCATTCAGCACTCCTAGAAGACGGCTCCCTGCCTGCTTTGTGCAGGTCAAGGGCGTTCTTCACTGTACACCGGCACCCGTCGGACTGACGTCACGTCAGGTACGTCGGCGTCCTGCCCCCGGACGACGGCGGGGGTGGCGGAGCGGGACGGGCCGTCCGCCACGTCCTGGCCACCGTGCGACGTGGCCGGCCGGACGCCTAGGCCGGAATGCCGGTGCAGCGGCGCCATCGACCCGCGCCGACCGCCATGGGGTCATTCCTGCAGGCGAGCACCCCGTTGCACCTCACCCGCAACGCGCACATGGCATGCGCACGTTGCGGGCCACGGCACCGGGCCGGCGAGTGGTCGGCGCGCGGCCTGCCGGTCCTGCGGCCGGACCGCGGGACCGGTCGACTCAGCCGCCGCTCTTGCGCCTGAAGGACCGCTGGCTCGCGGCCGGGCCGTGCGCCGCACGCACCTTCGACGCATCCGGGTTGGCCGCGGCATCGGCTGCGTCCGCCTGCGCGCCGCGCTTGCGCGCCAGGGCTTCGCGGAACTTGCGCTTGAGGTCGTAGTTGCCGTCGTTGTCCGGCGCCAGAGGGGGCGTCTCGGCGTCGGCCGGCTCCGAACCTTCCGTAGTCACGGGCTCTGCGGTCATGATGACCTCCTGGGTTCGGGGATGGGGCAAGCACAGCTTGTCATGCCGGACGCGGTGCGTGGCGCCGGCAGCATCATCCCGCTTCGTTTCGGGCGGGGCCCCCGTCGCGGTCGAGGGCGTTCGCTTCGTGGGCGGGGGCGCGCAGGACGGCTTCGGGCCGGGCCGAGGGGGCCGGCCCCGTGGCCGGGAGATCCGCCGGCAGGGCGACGGCTCTCAGCCGTTGCGGCGCACGCGGGCGGCCTTGCGGGCCTCGGCGAGCTTGCGGGCCTCGCCGGCCTTGCGGGACTTGCCGCCGGCGGCGCGGGAGGGGTCCTTGCCGGTGCCGAGGCCGCGGAAGGGAGCGTTGGTGTTCTTGGGCCGCAGGGCGGCGGGCCCGCCGTCGAGCGGGGTGCCGGAGGGGGCCTTGGCGCCGGTGATGCGGCTCAGCTCCGCCTCGCCCGAGCGCACCTTGGTGACGGTCGGCTCGATGCCGGCCCCGGCCATCATGCGGCTCGTCTCGCGGCGCCCGGCCGCCTCCACGAGCGTGACCACCCTGCCGGACGCACCGGCGCGGGCGGTGCGGCCGGCCCGGTGCACGTAGTCCTTGGGGTCGGCGGGCGGGTCGACGTTGACCACGAGGTCGAGGTCGTCGACGTGCAGGCCGCGGGCCGCGACGTCGGTCGCCACCAGAACGGTGATCAGGCCGTTCTTGAACTGCGTCAGGGTCCGTGTGCGCTGGGGCTGGGACTTGCCGCTGTGCAGGGCCCCGGCGTGCACCCCGCCGGCCCGCAGATGCCGGGTGAGCTGGTCGACGGCGTGCTTGGTGTCGCGGAACAGCAGGACGCGGCCGTCGCGGGCGGCGATCTCCGTGACGACGGCGTAGAGGTCGGGGCCGTGGACGACCAGAAGGTGGTGCTCCATCGTCGAGACCGTGCCCGCGGACGGGTCGACGGAGTGGACGACGGGGTCGTGGAGGTAGCGGCTGACCAGCTGATCGACGTGGCGGTCCAAAGTGGCCGAGAACAGCATCCGCTGGCCGTCGGGGTGTACCTGGTCGAGCGCGTCGACGACCTGCGGCAGGAATCCCAGGTCGCACATCTGGTCGGCCTCGTCCAGCACGGTGATCCTCACCCGTCCCAGGCGGCAGGCGTTGCGCTCGATCAGGTCGTGCAGGCGTCCGGGGGTGGCGACGACCACCTCGGCTCCCTGCCGCAGCGCGGCGACCTGCCGGCCGATCGACATGCCTCCGACGACCGTGGCCATGCGCAGTCGCAGTGCCTCGGCGTACGGCGCCAGCGCCTCGGTGACCTGTTGGGCCAGCTCCCGGGTGGGCACGAGAATCAGAGCGAGGGGCTGCTTCGGTTCGGCGCGCCGTCCAGCCGTACGTGTCAGCAGCGGCAGGCCGAAGGCGAGCGTCTTGCCCGATCCGGTGCGCCCGCGCCCCAGGACATCGCGCCCCTCCAGGGCGTCGGGCAGTGTGGCGGCCTGGATCGGGAAGGGTTCGCGCACCCCCAGTCCGCTCAGTGTCCGCACCACCTCCACCGGCAGTTCCAGGTCGGCGAAGGAGGCGGCCCAGGGCCGCGCCGGGGTCGTGGCTCCGGGCCGGGCGGGACCGCCGTGCGCGATGCCGGAGTCGTCGGGATGCTTCATGAACAGCCTTCCGCAGGGGAACGTACCGAGGAAGGCCCGGCAGGATCGAACAGCCCGCGCACCAGCAGAACCGAACAGGCGGAAGCGCCCACCGCGACGACCACGCAAACGCGTCACACTAACACGACAGGCCCAGCGCCGACTCCACCGCGAACGCCGGCTGCGTCGCCCCGTAGCCGAAAGTAGCCTACTGCGCCGGACGGTCACCGCGTCGGCGCTCCGGCTCGTGCTCGCGTGCCGGGTCCGGGTCCGGGTCCGGGTCCGGGTCCGGGTCCGGGTCCGCCGATAGAATGTGACGGGCCGGACCGGGCCGGTCGAACCGGAAAGGTGCCGTCATGGCCGGACAGATCAGCTACCGAAGGATCTACGAGGACGTGTCGCCGCGGGACGGCAAGCGCGTCCTCGTCGACCGCCTGTGGCCCCGGGGCGTGAGCAAAGAGGACGCCCACCTGGACGAGTGGCTGCGGGACGTCGCCCCTTCCACCGATCTGCGCCGCTGGTACCACCACGATGCCGACCGCTTCGCCGAGTTCCGCCGCCGTTACGTCTCCGAGCTGGGCGATCCCGATCACCAGCCGGCCGTCGAGCGTCTGCGCGAGCTGGCGGCCCGGGACGACGTCACCCTGCTCACCGCCACCAAGGACGTGGACCACAGCGAAGCCGCGGTCCTCGCCGACTGGCTGAACCACGCCGGGCGCCGGGGCGTCTGACGGACGCGACCGGCTGACGTCACGCCCGGTCCACCCCGCGTCACGAACCTGGAGGCACGTTCCGTGGTCGAGTCACAGTCCGTGATCGCTCCGCCCGCCCGTTCCGCCCTCTTCCTCGTGTGCGCCATCACCTCCGGTGGTGAGGCCGCCGTCCGCGACCTGCTCCCCGACGTGGCCGGTCTGAAGCGGTCGGTGGGTTTCCGGGCGCCGGACGACGAACTCAGCTGCGTCGTCGGCATCGGCTCCGCCGCCTGGGACCGCCTCTTCGCCGGACCGCGCCCGCGCGACCTGCACTCGTTCGTGCCGCTGACCGGCGCCCGTCACCACGCTCCGTCCACCCCGGGCGACCTGCTCTTCCACCTGCGCGCCCGGCGCATGGACCTCTGTTTCGAGATGGCCCAGCTGATCGGCGAGCGCCTGCGCGGTGCCGTCACCGTGGTGGACGAGGTGCACGGCTTCAAGTCCTTCGACGAACGCGACCTGCTCGGCTTCGTCGACGGCAGCGAGAACCCGGAGGGCCGGCCGGCCGCCGACGCCGTCCACGTCGGCGCGGAGGACCCCGGTTTCGCGGGCGGCAGTTACGTCGTCGTGCAGAAGTACCTGCACGACCTCACGGCCTGGAAGGCACTGCCGGTCGAGGAGCAGGAGAAGGTCATCGGCCGCTCCAAGCCGGACAACGTGGAGATGCCCGACGACGTCAAACCCGCCGACTCGCACGTCGCGCTCAACACGGTCACCGACGAGGACGGCACCGAACGGAAGATCGTGCGGGACAACATGCCCTTCGGCCGGATCGGCGCGGGCGAGTTCGGCACCTACTTCATCGGGTACGCGCGTACGCCCGCGGTGATCGAGCAGATGCTGCGGAACATGTTCCTCGGCGACCGGCCCGGCGTGCACGACCGGATCCTCGACTTCTCCACCGCGGTCACCGGCGGCCTCTTCCACGTGCCGAGCGCCGACTTCCTCGACGATCCGCCGCCCGCGCCGGCGGTCGCCTCCGTGCCGGAGCGTTCCCAGGGCGTCGGCGGTCCCGAAGGTGCCTGACCACATGTCCACGCCCCGCCGGGCACCGGCGCTCCTGGTCCGCGCCGGCGAGGCCGTGGTGGCGCTCAGCGCCTCCGCCTGAGCACGCCCGGCGGCCCGTGGGCCGGTGCCGGGACGCGGGTGTCAGCCGTGGGGCAGGATGACCGCCCGCCCGTCGATCAGGCCTTCGTGCAGACGCTCGTAGGCGAGGGGGGCCTCGTCCAGTGTGAAGGTCTGCGTGTGCACGGAGACCGCGCCGGAGCGGGCCAGGGCCAGGACCTCGGCGAGTTCACCGCGGCTGCCCCAGTACGGCGAGCTGACGGACACCTCGAAGGGCAGCACTCCGAAGCCCACGGGGAGTGCGGCACCGCCGATGCCCACGAGGGAGATCTCGCCCTCGACCGCCGCCACGGCGCCGGCGGTGGCGACGGTCGGCTCGGCACCGACGAAGTCGAACACGGCCTCGGCGCCGGCCCCGCCGGTCAGTTCGCGGACGGTGGCGGCGGCCCCGGCGTCGGACAGGACCGTCTCGTGCGCCCCGACCTCGCGGGCGAGCCGCAGCTTGTCCTCGCTGACGTCGAGGGCCACGACGCGGGCCGGGCTCAGGGCGCGCAGCAGCTGGATGGCGACGTGACCGAGGCCGCCGGTGCCGATCACCACGGCGGTGGAGCCCGGCACGAGCCGGGGCAGCGCGCGCTTGATCGCGTGGTACGGGGTGAGGCCCGCGTCGGTCAGCGGGACGGCGGCGACCGGGTCGAGGCCGTCCAGCGGAACCAGGTGCCGTGGGTCGTCGACGAGCAGGTACTCGGCCATCGCGCCGGGAGCGCCGAGCCCCGGCGGGCGGATGCCGAGGGCGTCGGCGCGCAGGCAGTAGTTCTCCTTGCCCTCGGCGCACTTGGCGCAGGTGCCGCAGCCCCAGGGCCCGTACACGGCGACGTGCTCGCCCTCCGCGAGCCCGGTCACCCCGGCGCCCAGCGCCGCGACGGTGCCCACGCCCTCGTGGCCGAGGGTGAGCGGCAGCGGGTAGGGGAAGGCCTCGGCCGGCCAGCTCATCACCGCGAGGTCGGAGTGGCAGACTCCGGCGGCGGTGACCTTCAGGAGGACCTGTCCCGGCCCGGGTTCGGGGTCGGGGACGGTGACCACCTCCGGCGGGGCGCCGATGGTGCGGTACTGCAGTGCCTTCATGGCAGATCGATCCTTCCTCCGGTGTGCTCGGCGGGTGCTCAGACGGCGGTGTAGGCGCCGTCGACGAGGTGGTAGCTGCCGTGGACGTACGAGGCACGGTCGGACAGCAGGAAGGCGATCAGTTCGGCGACCTCCTCGGCGCGTCCGAGGCGGCCGGCCGGATGCAGGGCGGTCAGGGAGCGGTGGGCCGCCTCGCCCATGGTGCTGAGCAGCGGGGTCTCGATGAAGCCCGGGCCGACCGCGTTGATCCGGATGCCGCGGGCGGCGTACTCGGCGGCGGCGGTCTTGGTCAGGCCGACGACTCCGTGCTTGGCGGCGACGTAGGCGGGTGAGCCGGCGAAGCCGACCGAGCCGAGGATGGAGGCCACGTTCACGATCGCGCCGCCGGTTGCGGTGGCCTCCAGGGCGGGCAGTTCGTAGCGCAGCGAGTAGAAGACGCCGTCGAGGTTGGTGCGCACGACGCGCTGGTAGGCGTCGATGTCGTAGGCCCCGGTGGGGGCGCTCGGGCCGCCGATACCGGCGTTGTTCACGGCCAGGTGCAGGGCGCCGAAGGTGTCCTGGGCGAAGGCGACCGCGGCCTCGACGGACTCGGGCCGGGTGACGTCCAGGCGGACGGCGGCGGCCTTGACGCCTTCGGCCGTCAGGTCGGCGGCGGCCTGCTCGGCGCCCTCGGCGTTGAAGTCGGCGATGACGACGTGCGCGCCGCCGGCGCCGAGGCGGCGGGCGGTGGCCAGGCCGATGCCGGAGGCGGCGCCGGTGACGAGGGCGGTGCGGCCGGCGAACTCGGTCGCGTAGTCGGTGAGGGGGGTGGCGGCAGGGGCGGTGGCGGGGGTGGGGGTGGGGGTGGGGGTGGTGCTCATGGTGCGCTCACTTCTCGGTCGTACTGTCGGTGGCCGCGGTCGCGGCCTGGGTGGTCAGGGCGTCGTAGGCCCGCTCGACCAGAGCGGCGAGGTCTGCGGCTCCCGGGGTGCCGTCCTCGGCCGCCCGCGCCCATTGGCGCAGAGCCGCGGTGAGGACTCCGGCGGCGGCTCCGACGACGACGGACGGGCGTACGTCCTGGGCGTCGTCGGTGCCGAGCCGGTCGGCGATGATCCGGATCGACTCCTCCTGGGCGTCGACCCGGATGCGTTCGTAGGCGGCGAACAGGGCGGGCTCGCGGTCCAGCAGGGCCAGCAGCCGCCGCATGTCCGGCCGGACCTGCCAGGCGGGGTTCTCCCGGTCGGCGAGCCAGTCGCCGACGGCCCTGCGATAGGCCAGCAGGGGCGGTTCGGCCGCCGGGCGGGCACGCAGCAGGGCGTTGATGCGGTCGCCGTCGCCGCGTACGAAGTCCAGGGCCGCGTCCTCCTTGCCGGTGAAGTTCCGGCTGAACGTGCGGCGGGTGACGTCGGCGCGCTCCGAGATCGCCTCGACGGTCGTGTCGGCCAGGCCCCGCTCCAGGATCAGCTCCAGGGCGGCGGCGGCCAGTGCGCTGCGCGTCTGGCGGGCCTTGCGCCGTCGGCGGTCCTCGCGTTCCCCGTCCGGCCTTCCGCGGGGGTCGGGTGCGTCGGGCCCGCCGGGGGTGTCGGGGGGGCCGGCCGGGCTGCTGGAGGGCTGCGTCGCCGTCATGCCCCTCACCGTACACCTGTGATGTCCCGACGGGACATCTGTCCCCATGGGTCATGAGTCCGCGGGGACCCAGGTGGTACCCCGGGTGCCGCCCCGGGGGTTCGGGGCTGGGGCACGGGGGCGTCGACTGAGGATGCGGCGGGCGGGGTACCCGGTGGCCGGACGTGCTGGCCCAAGGTCGAAGGGATTCGGGCCATGGCTGATGACACGAGCGGCTCCGTCCGCGAGGAGGCCCGCCCCGCGGACCCCCAGGCACGCGCCTACGCGGACCCGGCGCCGGTGGGCCTCGCGGGGTTCGCGCTCACCACCCTGCTGCTGTCCATCGTCAACACCGGCCTCCTCAAGGAGCCCGGCGCCGTCATCCCGGTGCTGGCCCTCGCGGGGTTCTACGGCGGCATCGCGCAGTTCGTCGCGGGGCTCTTCGAGTTCCGCCGCGGCAACACCTTCGGCGCGACGGCGTTCATGTCCTACGGCGCGTTCTGGGTGACGTACTGGTGGCTCGTGCAGCACCTCGCCGGCGCCGGTGACGTGCACAACGCCCTCGGGCTCTACCTGCTCGGCTGGGGCATCTTCACCGCCTACATGGCGGTGGCCGCGCTGCGTGTCAGCCTCGCCGTGCTCGCCGTGCTCGTGCTGCTGACCCTCACCTACGTCTTCCTGGCCGTCGGCGAGTTCCAGGGCGGAGCGCCGCCCCAGGTGATGACGCAGGTGGGCGGTTGGTTCGGCATCGCGACCGGGCTCGTCGCCTGGTACGCCTCGGCGGCGGGCGTCATCAACGCCTCGCACCGGCGCACGCTGCTGCCGACCGGGTCGCGCTGAGGCACGGCCCGGTCCGGGTCCGGGGGCACCGCTCCTACACGGCCACCTCCTCGCCCTCGGCGGCCGGCCCCGCGGCGACCGGCTGTCCGCCGGCCGGCTGCTCCGCCGCCAACCGCCGCCCCTGCTGCTGTTGCTGGGCGAACTGGGTCCGGTACAGCTGCGCGTACCGGCCGCCCACCGCCAGGAGCTCGTCGTGCGTGCCGCGCTCGACGACCGTGCCCGCCTCCACGACGAGGATGAGGTCGGCGGCGCGCACCGTGGACAGCCGGTGGGCGATCACGACGGCGGTGCGGTCCGCCAGGGCCTCGGTCAGGGCCTCCTGGACCGCCGCCTCCGAGGTGTTGTCGAGGTGGGCGGTGGCCTCGTCGAGGATGACGACCCGCTGGCGCGCCAGCAGCAGCCGGGCGATCGTCATGCGCTGGCGTTCGCCGCCGGACAGCCGGTAGCCGCGTTCGCCGACGACGGTGTCCAGGCCGTCGGGCAGGGAGCGGACGAGGTCGTCGAGGCGGGCCCGGCGCAGGGCGTCCCACAGTTCCCCGTCGTCCGCGTCCGGCCGGGCCAGCAGCAGGTTGGCGCGAACGGAGTCGTGGAAGAGGTGGCCGTCCTGGGTGACCATGCCGAGCGTGGCGCGCAGGGTGGCGGCGCTCAGGTCGCGCACGTCGACGCCGCCGATGCGCACGGCGCCCTCGTCGACGTCGTACAGGCGCGGCAGCAGCTGGGCGATGGTGGACTTGCCGGCGCCGGACGAGCCGACGAGCGCGATGGTCCGGCCGGGCTCGGCGCGGAAGGAGACGCCGTGCAGGACCTCGGCGCCGCCGCGCGTGTCGAGGCTCGCCACCTCTTCCAGGGAGGCGAGGGAGACCTTGTCGGCGGACGGGTAGCCGAAGCGGACGCCGTCGAACTCCACCGCGACCGGGCCGTCCGGCACCTCGCGGGCGTCCGGCTTCTCCTCGATGAGCGGCTTGAGGTCGAGCACTTCGAAGACCCGCTCGAAGCTGACGAGGGCGCTCATCACCTCCACGCGCGCCCCGGCGAGCGCGGTGAGCGGGGCGTACAGGCGGGTCAGCAGGAGGGCGAGCGACACGACGGCGCCCGGCTCCAGGGTGCCGCGCAGGGCGAACCAGCCGCCGAGGCCGTAGACCAGGGCCAGGGCCAGGGAGGAGACGAGGGTCAGTGCGGTGATGAAGGCGGACTGCGCCGTCGCCGTGCGGATGCCGATGTCGCGGACCCGGCGGGCGCGGGCGGCGAACTCCGCCGACTCCTCCTCGGGGCGGCCGAAGAGCTTCACGAGGGTGGCGCCGGGGGCCGAGAACCGCTCGGTCATACGGGTGCCCATCGACGCGTTGAGGGTGGCCGCCTCGCGCTGCATGCGGGCCATGCGGCTGCCCATGCGGCGGGCCGGGACGACGAACACCGGCAGCAGCACCAGGGCGAGCAGGGTGATCTGCCAGGACAGGGTGAGCATCACGGCGAGCGTGAGCAGCAGCGTGACCACGTTGCTGACCACGCCGGACAGGGTGTTGCTGAAGGCGCGCTGGGCGCCGATCACGTCGTTGTTGAGGCGGGAGACGAGTGCGCCGGTGCGGGTGCGGGTGAAGAAGGCGACCGGCATGCGCTGCACGTGGTCGAAGACCGCCGTGCGCAGATCGAGGATGAGCCCTTCGCCGAGCGTCGCCGACAGGCGTCTGCCGAGGATGCCGAGCGCCGCCTCGGCCACCGCGATCGCGGCGATCAGCAGGGCGAGGCGGACGACGTCGGCCCGGTCGCCGTGGGAGACGATCGCGTCGACGACGTGTCCGGCGAGGACCGGGGTCGCCACGGCGAGCAGGGCGGTCACCACGCCGAGGGCGACGAAGCGGGCGATGCGGCGGCGGTGGGGGCGGGCGAACGCACCGATGCGGCGCAGCGTCTCGCGGGCGAAGGGGCGGCGCTCCTGCTGGGCGTTCATCACGCTGTGCAGCTGCGTCCATGCGGTGGTCTCCATACTCATGGAAGAGAACCTAGGACCTCAAGCAACGTTGAGGTCAACGCCCGGCCGTGGGACAGGGGGCGCACAAGCGCGCCCGGGGCGCCGGCCCGGTGCCTCCCGGGCACCGGTGGCGTGCGCCCCGGGCCCCGGTCGCGTACGAACTACCCTTGCGCATGGGGCAGGATGAGCGCTCGCGCATCCCGAAATCGAGCAGGTGATCACGTGACGCAACGTCGCCCACGGCCTTCGACGGCCCCCCTCCCCGCGGCCCGCCCGCACGGAGGCGACCGGTGAGCCGCGCCGTGACCCTGGACGACCTGGTCCTTGCCGGGATCTCGGTGGCCGCGGGCGTGGCGGTCGCGTTCCTGTCGCGCACGCTGCTGCTCTGGCTGGCCCGGCACGCCAAGCGGACCCGCTGGAGCGGTGACGACGTCATCGTGGACGCGCTGCGCACGGTGGTGCCCTGGGCGGCGATCGCGGGCGGCGCGGCCGGGGCGGCGGCGGTGCTGCCGCTGACCCGGGCCGCCCGGCAGCACGTGCACCAGGCCCTGACGGTGTTCCTGATCCTCGTGGTCACGCTCTCGGCGGCGCGGGTGATCGCCGGGCTGGTGCGCACGGTCACGCAGTCCCGCTCCGGGGTCGCCGGGTCGGCCACGATCTTCGTCAACATCACCCGGATCCTGGTGCTGGCGATCGGCTTCCTGGTGATGCTCCAGACCCTGGGCATCTCCATCGCGCCGCTGCTCACCGCCCTCGGCGTGGGCGGTCTCGCGGTCGCGCTGGCCCTCCAGGACACCCTGGCCAACCTGTTCGCCGGGGTCCACATACTCGCCTCCAAGACGGTCCAGCCCGGCGACTACATCCGGCTGAGCACCGGCGAGGAGGGCTACGTGGAGGACATCAACTGGCGTCAGACGACCGTGCGCCAGCTCTCCAACAACCTGGTCGTCATCCCCAACGGGCAGCTCGCCAAGACGAACATGACCAACTTCACCCGGCCCGAGCAGCGGCTGACGATCCTGGTGCAGGCGGGTGTGGGCTACGACAGCGATCTGGAGCACGTCGAACGGGTGACGCTGGAGGTCGTCGCCGAGGTGATGCACGAGATCACCGGGGCCCTTCCGGAACACGAGCCCGCCCTGCGGTTCCACACCTTCGGGGACTCGCGGATCGGGTTCACGGTGATCCTCGGGGTCGGTGAGTTCAGCGACCAGTACCGGATCAAGCACGAGTTCATCAAGCGGCTGCACCGGCGCTACCGCCGCGAGGGGATCAGCATCCCGGCGCCGACCCGGACGGTGGCGCTCCAGCAGGGCGCGGGCCCGGTGGTGATACCGCAGCCGCGCGGGGCGGAGGACGGCGCGGTGTCCGCCTGAGAACGGCGTGGGCGGGGGCTCGCGGTCCCCGCCCAAAGCCGGACCCGCCCACCGCCGAAGGCCGGATCCTGGCCGCGTCAAGGCCGGATCCGGTCCGCGTGAGCGGCGGATCCGGCGCGGACCCCTGTCGAGCCGAGGGCGAGCACGAGATATCTTGATGTCGAGCAATGTTGCAGACGTGGAGCGGAGCACCCGGTGACTGACTCGACCATCATCTACACACACACTGACGAGGCCCCGGCCCTGGCGACGTATTCCTTCCTGCCGGTGGTCCGGGCGTACGCCTCGCAGGCGGGTGTGGCTGTGGAGACCCGTGACATCTCGCTGGCCGGGCGCATCATCGCGGTGTTCCCGGAGTACCTGAGCGAGGACCAGCGGATCCCCGACGCGCTGTCCGAGCTGGGCGAGCTGGCCAAGACGCCCGAGGCCAACATCATCAAGCTGCCGAACATCTCGGCGTCCATCCCGCAGCTGAAGGCCGCCGTCGCCGAGCTGCAGGGCCAGGGCTACGCGCTGCCGGACTACCCGGACGACCCGAAGACCGACGAGGAGCGCGAGATCCGCGCCCGCTACGACAAGGTCAAGGGCTCCGCGGTGAACCCGGTGCTGCGTGAGGGCAACTCCGACCGCCGCGCCCCCGCCTCGGTGAAGAACTACGCCAAGACCCACCCGCACCGCATGGGTGCCTGGACCGGCGAGTCCAAGACGAACGTGGCGACCATGGGCGTCGACGACTTCCGCTCCACCGAGAAGTCCGTCGTCGTCGCCGAGGACGGCGCGCTGCGCATCGAGCTGAAGGGCGACGACGGCTCCACCACGGTGCTGCGCGAGTCGGTGCCCGTGCAGCAGGGCGAGGTCGTCGACGCCTCCGTGATGCGGGTCGCCGCGCTGCGCGAGTTCCTCACCGCGCAGGTCGCCCGCGCCAAGGCGGAGGGCGTCCTGTTCTCCGTGCACCTGAAGGCCACGATGATGAAGGTCTCCGACCCGATCATCTTCGGTCACGTGGTGCGCGCCTTCTTCCCGAAGACGTTCGCGAAGTACGGCGAGACCTTCGCCGCGGCCGGCCTGACCCCGAACGACGGTCTGGGCGGCATCTTCAAGGGCCTTCAGAGCCTGCCCGAGGGCGCCGAGATCAAGGCGTCCTTCGACGCCGAGCTGGCCGAGGGCCCCGAGCTGGCCATGGTCGACTCCGACAAGGGCATCACCAACCTGCACGTGCCCTCCGACGTGATCGTGGACGCCTCCATGCCGGCCATGATCCGCACCTCGGGCCACATGTGGGGCCCCGACGGCCAGGAGCACGACACCCTCGCCGTCCTGCCGGACTCCTCCTACGCGGGCGTCTACCAGGCCGTCCTCGACGACTGCCGTGCGAACGGCGCCTACGACCCGTCCACCATGGGCTCCGTCCCCAACGTCGGTCTGATGGCGCAGAAGGCCGAGGAGTACGGCAGCCACGACAAGACCTTCGAGATCCCGGTCACCGGCACGGTCCGCCTCGTCGACCAGGCCGGCAACGCGGTGATCGAGCAGGCCGTCTCGGCCGGTGACATCTTCCGCGCCTGCCAGACCAAGGACGCGCCGATCAAGGACTGGGTGAAGCTGGCCGTCACCCGCGCCCGCGCCACCGGCGACCCGGCCGTCTTCTGGCTGGACGCGACCCGCGCCCACGACGCCAACCTGATCGCCAAGATCGAGCAGTACCTGCCGGAGCACGACACCGAGGGCCTGGACATCAAGGTCCTCTCCCCGGTGGAGGCCACCAAGCTGTCGGTGGAGCGCATCCGCCGCGGCCAGAACACCATCTCCGTCACCGGCAACGTGCTGCGCGACTACCTGACCGACCTGTTCCCGATCCTGGAGCTGGGCACCAGCGCCAAGATGCTGTCGGTGGTCCCGCTGATGGCGGGCGGCGGCCTGTTCGAGACCGGCGCCGGCGGTTCCGCGCCCAAGCACGTGCAGCAGCTGGTCAAGGAGAACTACCTGCGCTGGGACTCCCTCGGCGAGTTCTTCGCCCTGGTGCCGTCCTTCGAGCAGTACGCCGAGGCCACCGGCAACACCCGCGCCAAGGTCCTCGCCGACACCCTCGACCGCGCCACGGCGACCTTCCTCGACGAGGACAAGTCCCCGACCCGTCGCGTCGGCGGCATCGACAACCGCGGCAGCCACTTCTACCTGTCCCTGTACTGGGCGCAGGAGCTGGCCGGGCAGAGCGACGACGCCGACCTCGCCAAGGCGTTCGCGCCGCTGGCCGAGTCGCTCGCCGCGAACGAGCAGAAGATCGTCGACGAGCTGATCGCCGCCCAGGGCAAGCCGGTGGAGATCGGCGGCTACTACCAGCCCGACCCGGCCAAGGCCGCCGAGGTGATGCGCCCGTCGGCCACCTGGAACGAGACGCTGGCGTCCCTGAGCTGACCCGGGAGACACCCCGGACCTGACGGTCCCCCGCTCCGCCCCGGCCCGCACCACGCGGGCCGGGGCGGAGCCGTCTGCCGGGCCCGGTGCGGAGCACTCCGCGGGCCGGGCACGGTCTACGTCCCCGGCCCACGGAGCGGTAGGCGTCAGCGGTCCCGGGGCGCGATCAGCTCCTCCATTCGGCGTCCGTGAAGCCGTAGGCCTGGGCGACGAACCAGAAGTCCTCCGCCATCGCCTCCCGGGCCACCGTCTCGGCCTCGCTGCCAGGCCGCCTCGAAGTCGTCCTGGAGGCCGTTGAACTCCTCGGTGGCCGCGTGCGTCCGGACGTACGGCGCGGGCAGGTCCGCGGGCCGCCGCGCCTCGATGCGCGCGCACAGCCGCACCAGCACCGCCCGGCCCAGGTCCACGACCCGGTCGGGGTAGTAACCGGAGCGGGAGGGGTACAGGTCCTTCAGGAACCGGGGTCGCGCACGCGTGGCCCGGTGACGGGCATGCCTCTTCCCTCCCCCGGTCCCCGGCCTTCGGCGGAGATCCACCGATGTGGCCTCCGATCTTGCCGCGCCCCACTGACAGCGCCCCGGTACCGCACGGCTGGAGCACTCCCCCGCGACAAGCGGCCCGGTCGCGGTGAGGGTGGATGCATGACCCAGGAGATCACCACGCCCTCACCCGACCGGGTGGCTCCGCGGCCTGCCGCCCGGGCCGTGCCGATCACCGTCGAGCAGCCGGCCCCGGCACCGCCCCCGGTGCGGGAGTGGCCCGCCCTGGACCTGGACGGCCCCGAGTTCGACCCGGTGCTCGCCGCGCTGATGCGCGAGGGACCGATCACCCGAATACGCCTGCCCCACGGCGAGGGCTGGGCCTGGCTGGCCACCCGCTACGACGACGTGCGACTGATCACGAACGACCCGCGCTTCAGCCGCACCGAGGTCACCGGCCGCCAGGTGACGCGGCTGGCCCCGCACTTCAAGCCGCGTCCCGGTTCGCTCGCCTGGGCCGACCAGCCCGACCACAACCGGCTGCGCAGGCCGATCGCCGGGGCCTTCACCGTCGGCGCGATGAAGCGGCTGCGGCCCCGCGCGCAGGAACTCCTGGACGCGCTCGTGGCGCCGGTGCTGCGCGCCGGACCGCCCGCGGACCTGGTGGAGCAGGTCCTGGAGCCGTTCCCGATCGCCGTGGTCGCGGAGGTGATGGGGGTGCCGCCCGCCGAACGGGAGCAGGTGCACACCTGGACCCGGCAGATCATCTCCATGTGCGGCGGGGCCGAGGCCGCCGACCGCGCCAAGGAGGGCATGTACGGGTGGATCGCCGCGACGATCCGGGCCCGCCGGGACAGCCCCGGCCAGGATGTGCTGTCGCTGCTCGGTGCGGCCGTGGGCCGGGGCGACATCAGCGAGGAGGAGGCGGTGGGCCTGGCCGGGCCGCTGCAGATCGGCGGCGAGGCCGTCACGCACAACTGCGGGCAGATGCTGTACCTGCTGCTGACCCGCCCCGAGCTGATGGCCCGGATGCGGCAGCGGCCCGCCGAGCGCGGCCCGGTCCTGGACGAGCTGCTGCGCCACATCCCGCACCGCAGCACGGTGGGCCTGGCCAGGATCGCCCTTGAGGACATCGAGCTGCACGGGGTCCGCATCGCCACCGGGGATCCCGTCTACGTCTCCTACCTGGCCGCCAACCGCGACCCGGCCGTCTTCCCCGACCCGGACGTCATCGACCCCGACCGGGACCCCAACCCGCACCTGGCCTTCGGCAACGGCCCCCACTACTGCACCGGCGCCGTCCTGGCCCGGCTGCAGACCGAACTGCTCGTGGACACCCTGCTCGACCGGCTGCCGGGGCTGCGGCTCGCTGTGCCGCCCGCCCGGGTCGCCTGGCGCCGCGGGACGATGATCCGCGGCCCGCAGAGCCTGCCGGTCACCTGGTGAGGACCGCCGACGGCGCCCCTGCACGGCTCACGCCCGCAGCCACTCCGTGACCACCAGGTCCGAGTCCGTGCGCAGACGCAGCGCGAACGGTCCGGCGGGCGGCGCCTGGGCGGCGAAGCGGCCGAGGTCGTCGGCGGTGAGCCGGGCACCGGGCCGCGGGCCGTGGAGCACCTCGATCCGGGCCGGCTGCGGCGGCATCACCTGCCCCAGCAGCCCCTCTGCGCTCACCTCCACGTCGACGGTCAGCTCACCGGCCTGGAAGGTCAGCATCCGCGGCACGTCCGCGGCGCCCCTGACCGGGATGGCGTCCAGGAGCGAGTCGAAGGTCAGCTCGGCGATCCGGGCGTCGAGGTCGTGCAGCGCGTAGGCCTCCAGGGCGAGTTGGCGCAGCTCGTCCGGGACCGGGTCGAGGACGGCGGCGGCCTGCCGCAGCTCCTCCTCCAGCAGGGCCTGCTCCGCCTCCCCGAAGCCGCCGCCCGCGCGGTCGTGGTCGTGGGTGCCGGTGTGGTCGTTCACGAAGTCCCCCGTGCGTCGTCGAGTCGTGCGCGCAGGCGCCGCAGACAGCGCTGGCGCAGAGGTCCGATGCTGCCCACGGCGACGCCGAGCGCGGCCGAGACCTCCTGGTAGCTGGGCGGCGGCGAGGCCATCAGGACGCGCAGCAACTGGCGGCAGCGGTCGCCGAGCCGCTCGAACTCCTGCCACAGCCGCCGGATCCGCTCGCTCTGCGCCGCGGCCTCCTCGGCGTCGAGCAGCGACTGTTCCGGCGTCCCGTCCTCGCTGACCCGGTCGAGCAGGTGGGGGTCGTCCGTCACGGTCAGCCGGCTCAGGCTCCGCAGCGTCCTGAGGCATTCGTTGCGGGCGGTGCTCGCCAGCCACGAGCCCGCCTTGTCGGGTTCCCTGATCCGGCCCAGGTGCTGGGCGAAGCGGAGCCAGACGGTCTGGTACACCTCGTGCCCGTCGGCGTCGGAGAGCCGGTGCGCGCGCACCACCGACCACACCAGCGGACTCATCCCCTCCACCAGTGCTTTCCAGGCCGCCGCGTCACCGTCGACCGCGGACTGGACGAGCACGCCGACATCTGCACGGTCCACCGGTTCACCCCTCGTGTACGGCCTGTCATCGTACGCCGTGGAGGGGAGGGTTCCGGTACTCATGGGGTCCTCATACCGGCGGTGCCGACCGCTGGACGGGGACGGGGCGCCAGGTGGGCGGGCGCAGCGCCGGCACGTGCGCCCCGCGCACCTCCGCGTACTGCCGGTGCGAGGCGAGGAGGTGCCGGCAGGCGGCTCTCGGGTCGCGTTCCCCGTGGGCCGTCATGTGGGCGGCGACCATGCCGGCGGCCACGGGGGCGGCGAAGGAGGTTCCGCTCCAGTGCGCGTACCCCTCGAACATCACCTGGTCCGGTTTGGCCGGGGCGTTGTCGCCCCCTTCGCTCAACAGGCCCGCGTGCCGGGGCGACTGGCAGGTGCAGGCGTAGTGGAAGCCGAACCGGCAGGCGTCGTAGGTGGAGTGGCGGTAGACGTAGGGCACGGGCTTGTCGAAGCCGGTGAGGACGCTGGTGAGGCGCTCGCCGGGGGCGTACGCCTTCACCCAGTGGCCGTGGTTGCTGAAGCAGGCGCCGTGCTCGCCGTCGGAGCGCAGCGCGCCGACCGACAGGACCGTGTCGGCGTAGCCGGGCAGGTCGGCGTAGGCCGCGGGCCAGAAGGGCGTGGCGCTGGAGTTGTTGCCGGCGGCGGCGACCAGGAGGGTGCCCCGGCGGCGCAGTTCCCGCATGAAGGCGTCCACGCCGAGCAGGCCGTCGGTGCGGCCGTTGGAGGTGCCGGCGGAGAGGCTGATGATGTCGGGCCAGCCGCCCGCGTCGACGGCCTCGAACAACCGGTGCCCGAAGTCGGACTCCAGGACGGCGCCGGCGTCGTCGAGGGTGCCGCGTACGGTGATGTCGGTGTCGGGGGCGACCGCGGCGATCAGTCCGGCGATGAACGTGCCGTGGCCGACGTACTGCTCCAGTACGCCGTCGTCGTCGGTCTCCTTCACCTGGCGGTCGCCTCGGACGTGGGCGAGCAGCGGGGCGGCGCCGTGGTCGTGCATGAGGCCGGTGTCGACGACGAGGACGGCCACGGCGGTGTCGGGGTCGTACCGGGTGCCCTGGGGCGCCGGGTTGGTGCCGGCGGCGAGCGGTGCCGGCACCGGCTCGTCGCCGGGGCAGGCGTTGACCGCGATGGACACCACGTGGTTGCGGCTGACCAGCCGCCGTCCGGCGCGTCCCTCGTGCTCACGCAGGGCGCGCAGGGCGTGCGCGACGGCGAGGTCGCCGCCGAAGTCGCCGTGCGCCGGGTCGCCGACCTGGATCCGCGTGATGCCGGTGCGGTTGCTCTGCGGGCTCGCCCGGCGCACCCGGTCGGCGGCCAGTTCCGGCGCCGCGGCGAAGTGGGTGCGCACCGTGTCCTCGACCAGGTGGGCCTCCTCGCCGTCGCGCGCGAGGACCACGCCCTTCTCGTAGAAGAACTCGGCGGAGTCGTCCGGGCCCATGGCCAGGGGAACGCCCGGCATCGAGCGCTGGATCTGCGCGAACTGCTCGTGGAATCGCCGTGGTGCCATGGCGCGCGTGTCCTCCCGTCGGGACGGTGTTCGTCAGTCAGAGCCGTGAAGCCCCCGGTTGATACATCCGCTGCGGTTCCGGAGCCCGGGGACGCGGTTCCGGGGCCGCTCGGGGACCACTACCATCCGGTAGGTGACAGCGGGAAGCGAATCGGAGCTCGAACTGCTGCCGATGGTGTTCGCTGACCCCGGCGAGGCGCTGGCGCGGGCCCGCGCGCTGCTCGACGCCCGGCCCGCGCCGCTGCCCGCCTCGGTGGCACACCAGGTGATCGGCATCTGGCAGCGGGACTTCGGCGACCTGCGCCTGGCCCTGCGGCATCTGCGGCGGGCCCGGGACCTGGCGGCGCGGGCCGGGTCGGCCGAGCGGGAGGCCGACGTGCTGGCCACGCTCGGGGTCGCGCTGGTCCACGCCGGCCGGACCCGGCAGGGGCTCGCGGCGTTCGAGCGGGGCGTGGCGCGCGGCACGGGCCACACCCGGGCGCGGGTCAGGTACCGGCGGGCGTACGTGTGGTGGGTGCTGGGGCGCCACCGGGAGGCGCTGGAGGACGTACGCCGGGCGGTGGGGGTGCTGCGGCAGGCCGACGACGTGATCTGGACGGCCCGGGCGCTGACCCTGCGGGCCACCGTGCACCTGGCGCTGGGCGCGGTGGAGCGGGCGGACGCCGACTTCACGGCGGCCGAGGCGCTGTGGGACACCACCGGCCAGGAGCACGACAAGGCGGACGCGGTGGAGAGCCGCGGGCTCGCGGCGTTCCGGCGCGGTGACGTGCCCGCGGCGCTGCGGCTGCTGGACGAGGCCGAGGAGCGGTACGCCAAGCTGGGCACGCCGACGTTCATGCTGGACATCCGGCGCTGCGAGGTGCTGATGGCGGCCGGTCTCGCGCCCGAGGCGCTGGCCGAGGCGGACACGGCGATCGCCGAACTCGACCGGCTGGGCGGCCAGTCGACCCGCAAGGCCGAGCTGCTGCTGGTGGCGGCGCGCGCGGCCCGGCTGGCCGACGACCCGCACACGGCGATCGACCGGGCGGCGGTGGCGGTGCGGCTGTTCGGCGGGCAGCGGCGCGCCTGGTGGGCGGCGCACGCCCGGCTGGTGCTGCTTCAGGCGCGGGCCGCCACCGGGCGCCGTTCCGGGCGGCTGGTCGCGGACGCCGCGGCGGTGGCCGGGCAGCTGGCGGCGTTCGGTTCCCCGGCCGCGCCCGAGGCGGCGCTGCTCGCCGGCCGGGTCGCGCTCGCGCTGGGCCGTCCGGCGCAGGCGGAGCGGCATCTGGCGGTCGCCGCGCGCAGCCGGTACGGCGGGCCGCCGCTGGCGCGGATGACGGGCTGGGCCGCGCAGGCGCTGCGGGCGCGGGCGGCCGGTTCGGGCCGGGGGGTGCTGGAGGCGTGCCGGCGCGGTCTCGACGTGCTGGACGACCACCGGATGACGCTGGGCGCCTCCGAGCTGCGGGCCCGGGCCACCGCGCAGGGCGCCGAACTCGCCGCGCTGGCCCAGGAGGCGGCGCTCGCCTCCGGCAGCCCGCGGCGGCTGCTGGTGTGGAGCGAACGCTGGCGGGCGACCGTGCTGTCCGCGCCGCCCACCCGGCCGCCCGCCGATCCCGCGCTGCTCAGCGGCCTGACGGCGTTCCGTGAGATCGCGGCCCGCGCGGAGGAGGCCCGGCAGGACGGTCACCCGGTGCCGGCCCTGGAGCGGGAGCAGCGGCGCCTGGAGCGCGAGATCCGCTCCCGCACCCTGCACCTGCGCGGCGAGGCGCCCGGCGGCGGCGACCGTTTCCCGCCCGCGCGGCTGCTGGAGCGGCTCGGGGACGGGTACCTGGTCGAACTGGCCGTGCTGGACGGGCGGGTGCACGTGCTGCTGTGCGGCCGGGGGCGGGTACGGCGTTTCGAGGCCGGGCGGCTCGCGGACGCGGTGACGGAGGCCGAGCACGTGCAGGCGGGGCTGCGGCGCCTCGCGCACCCCGGTGCGGCGGCCCGGCTGCCGCTGGTGGAGGCGGCGGGCCGCCGCCTGGAGGAGCTGCTGCTGGGCCCGGCCGCCCGGCAGCTGGGGTCCGGGCCGGTGGTGGTGGTGCCGCCGGGTTCGCTGCACCGGGTGCCGTGGGCGCTGCTGCCGTCGCTGCGCGAGCGGGTGCTGAGCGTGTCCCCGTCGGCGAGCAGCTGGCTGCGCGCCCGCGAGACCGAACCCCCGCCGCTCGCCCGCCCGGTGCTGGTGCGCGGCCCGGGGCTTGCGACCGGCGGTGCGGAGGTGCCCGAGCTGGCCGGGCGGTACGGGACGGCGACCGTGCTGGAGGAGGGCGCGGCGCATGTGTCGCGGGTGCTGCGGGAGCTGGACGGTGCCGCGCTCGCGCACATCGCCGCGCACGGCGCCTTCCGCGCGGACAGCCCGCTGTTCTCGTCGCTGACGATGGCGGACGGTCCGCTCATCGTGCACGACTTCGAGCGTCTGGAGCGCAGTCCGTACCGGATCATCCTGTCGTGCTGCGACACGGCCCGGTTCGCCTCGGTCGGCGCGGACGAGCTGCTGGGTCTGGTCGCCGCGCTGCTGCCGCTGGGCACGGCGGGGGTGGTGGCGTGCAGCGCGCCCGTCAACGACGAGGCTGTGGTGCCGCTGATGCTCGCGCTGCACAAGGGGATCGGTGCCGGGCTGTCCCTGGCCGAGGCGCTGCGCGACGCGCGCGCCGCCGTGCCGGGCGACGCGACGCACCAGGCGACGGGCTGGGCGTTCTCGGCGTTCGGGGCGGCCTGAGGCACGGTTGTCTCGCCGCACGGTCGCCCCACCGCGCGGCGAAGCAACGCTCGCCGGGGCGCTACCCGGACCTGCGCTGCCACTCCCGCGCCAGCAGTTCGTAGGACCGCACCCGGGCGGCGTGGTCGTGGGTGATCGTCGTGATGAGCAACTCGTCGGCTCCGGTGGCGTCCTGGAGCTGTTCGAGCCGGTCGGCGACGCGCGCCGGTGAGCCGACGAAGCGGGTGTCGACGCGGTCGCGCACCAGTGCCCGGTCCTGGTCGCTCCAGGGCTGTGCGCGGGCCTCCTCGGGCGCCGGGTAGGCGATGGCGCCCTCGGCGGTGCGGATGGAACGGACCCACAGCCCGTAGCCGGCTGCGAGGTGCCGGGCGGTGGCGTCGTCCTCGGCGACCACGACGTCGGCGGAGACGCTGACGTACGGCTTGTCGAGGACGTCGGAGGGCCGGAAGGAGGCCCGGTAGCCCTCCACGGCCTCCAGGACGGTGGCCGGGCTGACGTGGTAGTTCGCGGCGAAGCGCAGGCCGCGCGCGCCGGCCTCCCGGGCGCTCGGGCCGCCGCTGCTGCCCAGGATCCACACCTGGAGGTCCGCGCCCTCGCCGGGCACCGCGTGGGCCTCGACGCCTTCCGGTGAGCGGTAGGTCCCGGCCAGCAGGGCGAGGAGGTCGTCGAGTTGCTCCGCGTACTCCTGGGGCTCGGCGCCCGGGAGGTGGAGCAGCCGGCGTTGCAGGGCGAGGCGGGGCGAGCCGAGCAGGGACGCGAAGGAGAAGCGGGGCGGGATCAGCAGGCCGTTCGGGGCGCGGCCGTCGACGACCGGGGTGGCCGTCGCCGGCGGCGCGGCCGGCTCGGCCGGCGGGCGCCCGCCGGAGCGGCCGAGGCCCAGGTCGAGGCGGCCGGGGTGGAGGGCGTCGACCAGGCCGAACTCCTCGACCGTGGACAGGGCGGTACGGTGCCCGAGCTGGACGGCGCCGGAACCGAGCCGGATGGTGGAGGTGGCCGCGGCCGTCAGGGCGAGGAGGACTGCGGGCGAGCTGCCGGCCACGCCCGGGTTGAGGTGGTGCTCGGCGAACCAGTACCGGGTGTAGCCGAGGCGTTCGGCCCGCCGGGCCAGGTCGAGGGAGTTGCGCAGCGCGTCGGGCGCCGTGGCCCCGGAGGGGATCGGGACCAGGTCGAGGACGCCGAGAGGGGTGCCGAAGGACACGGGGGCTCCTCAGTGGACGTGGGCGGTGGGTGCGGGGGCGGGCGCCTGGCCCGGGAGGACCGGCTCCCAGGCGAACGGCGGGTCGCAGATCGTGCGGCGCAGCACGGGCGCGACCTCGCTCTGGAACAGTTCCAGCGAGTCGCGGTGCTGCGTGTCGGTCAGTTGGCCCGCGTCGGCCTGGACGTGCTGCACGGTGTGCCCGAACCGCTCGTGGTAGCGGTGCACCTTGTCGATCACCTGCTCCGGGCTGCCGATGAGCGCCGAGGAGCGCTCCGCGAAGTCCTCGGGCGTCTCGAAGACCACGGGCAGGCCCGCCTTCTTCTGGAAGGCCAGGTTGCTCTCGAAGACGGGCCGGTAGGCGGCGAGCGCCTCCTGCGAGGTGCGGGCCACGTACAGGCCTGCCGAGCCCGCGCCGACCGCGATGTCCGCCGGGTCGTGGCCGTAGTGCTCCCAGCGTTCGCGGTAGTGGCGGACCAGTGCGGCGTACGGCTCGATCGGGTGGGTGACGTTCGCGGAGAACAGCGGGTCGCCGTAGCGGGCGGCGAGGTCGACGCTCTCCTGGCTGGTCGCGCTGCCGTGCCAGACCCGCACGGGCCGCTGGTACGGGCGCGGCCACACCTCGGCGTCCTTCAGCGGCGGCCGGAAGCGGGTGTCGGCGCTCACCCTGTCCTCGCGCCAGATCGTCCGGAACACCTCGTAGCTCTCGGCGTTGCGGTCCCACTGGTCCTCGGGGGTGACGTGGAACAGGTCCCGCTGGGCGGTGCCGTTGCCCTTGCCGATGATGAGGTCGAGCCGGCCGCCGGAGAGGTGGTCCAGGGTCGCGTAGTCCTCGTAGGCGCGGACCGGGTCGAGCAGGCTGAGGGTGGTGACGGCGGTGAAGAGCCGGATGCGCCGGGTGAGCGCCGCGACGTGGCTGAGCACCACCGTGGGCGCCGAGGAGAGGAAGGGCCGCTCGTGCCGCTCCCCCACCCCGAAGCCGTCGAAGCCCAGTTCCTCGGCGAGCACGGCGTTGTCGAGGACCTCCCGGAAGCGGTCGTGGGTGGACTTCAGTACGCCGGTGGCCGGGTCCGGGCGGTGCACGATCAGGGTGATGGCGAGGAACTTCACGAGGCCGCCTTCTCCTCGCGCGCGTGGTCCGGGTGGGCCAGGCCGAGGTGGTCGCGCAGGGTCGTGCCCTCGTAGTCGGTGCGGAAGACGCCCTGTTCCTGCAGGAGCGGGACGACTTTGTCGGCGAACGGGTCCAGGCCGCCGGGGGTGATGTGCGGGACGAGGATGAAGCCGTCGCAGGCGTCGGCCTGGACGAAGTCGTCGATGTCCTTGGCCACGGTGGCCGGGGCGCCGACGAACGTCTGCCGGTTGCCGGTGTTGATGACCAGGTCGCGGATGGACCAGCCGTGGGCCGCGGCCTGTTCGCGCCAGGCGCGGGCGGTGGCCAGCGGGTCGCGGTACATGCGCACCTGGGCCCGGCCGCGCGCGATGTGGTGCTCGCGGGTGTCGGGGTCGATGTCGGGCAGCGGCCCGTCCGGGTCGTACGCCGACAGGTCGCGGTTCCAGACGAACTCCAGGTGCTTGATCGCGGTGGCGCCGCTGACCTGTTGCCGGCGCACTTCGCGGGCCAGTTCCTCGGCCTCGGCGTCGGTGTCGCCGAGCACGAAGGTCGCGGCGGGCAGGATGAGCAACTGGTCGTGGCGGCGGCCGTACTTGGCGAGGCGGCCCTTGACGTCCTTGTAGAAGGCCTGGCCCTCCGCGAGGGTCGCGTACCGGCTGAAGATGGCGTCGGCATCGGCGGCGGCGAACTCGCGGCCCTCCTCCGAGTCGCCGGCCTGGAAGATCACCGGCCGTCCCTGCGGGGAGCGCGGCACGTCGAACTGCCCGTGGATGTCGAAGTGCTGCCCCTTGTGGACGAAGGCGCCGGCCCGGGCGTCGCGCAGGAAGGTGCCGGCGCCCTGGTCGGCGACGATCTCGTCGCCGCGCCAGGAGTCGAAGAGTTCGTTCGCCGTGGCCAGGAACTCCCGGGCGCGGGAGTAGCGCTCCTGTTGCGGCAGGAAGCCGCCGCGCCGGAAGTTCTCGCCGGTGAAGGCGTCCCAGGAGGTGACGACGTTCCAGGCGGAGCGGCCCGCGGAGAGGTGGTCGAGGCTGGCGAACTGGCGGGCCACCTCGTAGGGCTCGTTGAAGGTGGAGTTGATGGTGCCGGTCAGGCCGAGGCGGTCGGTGACTGCGGCGAGGGCGGCGAGGACGGTGAAGGTGTCCGGGCGGCCGACGACGTCCAAGTCGTATATCCGACCCCCCTGTTCGCGCAGGCGCAGGCCCTCGGCGAGGAAGAGGAAGTCGAACTTGGCGCGTTCGGCGGTGCGGGCGAAGTGGGTGAAGGAGCGGAAGTCGATGTGGCTGCCGGCGGCCGGGTCGCTCCAGACGGTGGTGTTGTTGACTCCGGGGAAGTGGGCGGCCAGGTGGATCTGCTTGTGCGGCTTGCTCATGGCGTGGGGTCCTTCCGGCTCAGGCGGTGGCGGTGGCGGCGTAGCGACTGGCGGGGCGGGCGAGGCCGAGCCGGCCGCGCAGGGTGCCGGCCTCGTAGGCGTGCCGGAAGAGGCCGCGGCGCTGGAGTTCGGGGACGAGGTCCCGGGTGATCCTGGGCAGGTCGTGGCCGAGGACGGCCGGCCGGAGCCGGAAGCCGGTGAGCCCACCGGTGCGCAACTCCTCCAGCAGGTCGGCGAGTTGTGCGGCCGTCCCGGTGAAGACGCGGGCGTCGCCGGCGTACTCGGCGCCGTCGAGGGTGTCGAGGCGGTCCTTGCGGGCGGCGGCCCGCGCCGGGTCGTCGTCCAGGAGGACCACGAGGTCGCCGAAGACGTGCAGCGGCTCGTCGGCGCGGCCCGCCGTCCGCTGTTCGGCGCGGATCTCGTCGACGATGCGGCGGGCGTCGGGGGCATCGCGCGGGGTGACGTAGCCGATGTCGGCCTGGCGGGCGAGCAGCCGGTAGGGGACGGTCTGGTGGGCGAGGGCGCTGACGACCGGCTGGCCCTGTGGCGGACGGGGCGTGATGGAGGGGCCCTTCACGCTGAAGAAACGGCCCTCGAAGTCGATGTAGTGCAGTTTGTCGCGGTCGATGAAGCGCCCGGTGGCGGTGTCGCGGATCTCCGCGTCGTCCTCCCAGCTGTCCCACAGCCGCCGCACGACCTCGACGTGGTCGGCGGCCTCGTCGAACAGTTCGGAGATCCGCTCCTGTCCGGCCGGGCTGCGCAGGCCCTCCAGGGTGATCGGGGGGAAGGTGCGGCGGCCGAAGTGGGCGGCCTCGTGGGGGCGGGGCGTGATCTGGACGCGCAGCCCGGCCCTGCCGCCGCTCACATGGTCGAGGGTCGCGATCGCCTTGGAGATGTGGAACGGCTCCGTGTGCGTGGCCACCACGGTCGGCACCAGTCCGATGTGCCGGGTGAGGGGCGCGACGCGGGACGCGATCAGTACGGCGTCCAGGCGGCCGCGGACCTGGTCGGTGCGGCCGTCCGGTTCGCCGAAGCGGGAGGACTGCTGGCCGAGCCCGTCCTCGAGGGTCACGAGGTCGAGCAGCCCGTGCTCGGCCTCCGTGACGAGGTCGGCCCAGTACCGGGCGGTGAACAGGTCCTGGGGCCGGGACACCGCCTCCCGCCAGGAGGCGGGGTGCCAGCCGGTGCCGTCGAGGGCCACGGCGAGGTGCAGCGGGCCGGGGGAAGAGGAGGTCGTGGACATGCGGGTGCCTTCCTGGAGGTCCGGGGGTCAGGAGTTGTCGAGGGGCAGGCCGGGCGGGTCGGTCTCGGCCTTGGCGACGGCCTCGTCGGAGAGGTTCCAGGCAGCCAGCCACTTGCCGTACTGACCGTCGCGGATCAGGTGGTCGAGGGCGTCGGTGAGCGGCTTGGCCAGTGCGCTGTCCTTCTTCGCGGTGGCCGCGATCAGGCCCTGCAGGCCCGCGCCCGCACCGGAGAAGGTGCCCGCGGTGCGGGTCGCGCGGGGCGTGTTCGCGCTCTGCCGGACGTGGTAGGCGATACCGGGGTCGGGGCCGAAGTAGGCGTCGATACGGCCGCTCGCCAGGGCCAGGTAGGTGCTGTTGCTGTCCTGGTAGTACTTGACGGTGAGCTGCTTGCCCTCGCGGGCGAGCCGGTCCCTCCACTCCAGCAGGATCTTCTCCTGGTTGGTGCCGGAGCCGACGGCCACGGTCTTCCCGGCGAGGGCGCGGTAGTCGCCGCGGAAGGTCCAGGTGCTCTTCGCGGGCACCTCGAAGGCGAGGTTGTCCTGCCGGTAGGAGGCGAACTCGTACTTCTTCTTGCGTTCCTCGGTGACGGTGACGTTGGAGAAGGCCACGTCGGTCCGGCCGCTGTCGATGCCGACGAACATGTTCTCCCAGGTGGAGTTCTTCAGCTCGGGCTTCAGACCGAGGACCGCTGCCACCAGCCGGCCGAGGTCGGGCTCGGCACCGGTGAGGGTCTTCTGGTCCCCGCCGACGTACGCCAACGGCGGGAAGCCGGAGGGCAGCGCGCCGACGCCGATGACGAGCGTGCCTCTCGCCCGTACGGCGGCGGGCAGTTCGGCGTGCAGGGCCTTGACCTCGGATACGTCGAGGGTGGTCTGCCGGGCGGCGCCGTTGGAGAGCTGTCCCACGGTGACCTTCCCGGCGGCGTCCCCGGTGGCGGTGGCGGCCTCGCTGTCACCGCCGCAGCCGGTGAGGAGGACGGCGAGGGTGACGAGGGCGGTGCCGGCGGTGAGTGCGCGCGGGACCCGGCCGGGGAGACGCAGGGTGGGCATGGCTGTCCTTCGCAGGAGTAGGGGGCGGTGGTGGACCGGCGCCCGGTCCACCGCGGCGAGGAGCGGGGTGGTCATACGGCGGCTTCGCGGCGCACGCGCTCCCGCAGCCCGGTGAGCCGGCCGCGCAGCCTCTGCAGCGGGGTCGGCGGCAGCACGCGCTGGGCGCCCCGGGCGTAGTGGCGTTCGACGTGGAACTGGACGACGGAGACGGCGCTGGTCAGGACCAGGTACCAGGCGGTGACCACCAGCAGCAGCGGCACGATGTCGCCGGGGTAGGTGGAGCCCATGGTCTGCGCGGAGCCGAAGAGGTCGAGCAGGGAGACGTAGAAGACCAGGGACGTGCTCTTGACGAGGCCGATGAGCTGGTTGACGTAGTTCGGGACGATGGAGCGCAGGGCCTGCGGCAGGACGATCCGCCGGAACTGGCGGGCCCTGGGCAGGCCGAGGGCGGCGGCGGCCTCGTACTGGCCCTGGTCCACGGAGAGGATGCCACCGCGGACCACCTCGGCCGCGTAGGCCGCCTCGTTGAGGCTGAGCCCGACGACGGCGACGGCCATGTCGGTGGCGAGCCGGGACTCGTCGAACCGGAAGAAGGCCGGGCCGAACGGGATGCCGATGCTGACGGTCCGGTACAGGGCGGAGAAGTTGTAGAGGAAGATCAGCACCACGATCAGCGGCACGGACCGCAGCGCCCACACGTAGGTCCAGCTGACCGCGCGCAGCACCGGGCTGCGGGAGAGCCGGGCCAGGGCGAGGACGACGCCGCCGAGCAGGCCCAGCACGGCGCTGAGAGCGGTGACTTCGAGGGTGACGAGGAGGCCGTCGAGGATGGTCGGCCGCAGGAACCAGTAGCCGAAGCGGTCCCACTGGTAGAAGGGGTTGGTGACCAGGCCGTGCGCGAACTGGGCGACCAGGACCACTACGACGGCGGTGGCGATCCACCGGCCGGGGCGGCGCGCGGGCCGTATCCGCAGGGTGGGCAGCGGCGAAGGCGTGGTGGCGGCCGGCGGTGCCTCGGCGAGGGACACGGCGGCGCCAGGGGGTTCACTCATGGGTGGGCTCCGGCGGAGTCGGACGCCCCGGGCCACGGCGGCGGTCGCACCCGGCCGCGCCGGCGGCGCGCAGCGGGGCGTGGACCGCTGGGCGGACGGCGTGGGACCGGTGGAGGCGCGGTGGCGGGGCGGGCGGACGACGGATCACCGCGACTGCGGTGTCCGGCTCTCGGGCGGGGCTGCGGGAAGTTCGTCAGCCCCGGCGGCGGGCGCGGCCCGGCGCGGTACACAGCGCGCTGCTGACCCGGAGCAGGTCGACGGCACGGTCGGCGACCAGGCGCTGCGCGGACGGCGGAACGCAGCCCTGGGCACGGCCCGTGGCCGTCCGGGGAGCTGCGTACATGTCCGTCACCTGTCGCTCGTCGCTGTGGGGCCCGGGAGCCGGATCCGCGGGGCGGGCCGTGGGGGCCGCCGCGCGCGTCGTCGTGACCGTCCGGGGCGCCCGGGCGTCCGGTCCCGGTCAGGGGTGTACGGGCGCGTGGTCCCGCGTCCCTTCCGGGCCGTAAGTTAAGGCAGTTGTCCGTTCGAAAGTCAACGCCGGTCCGTCAGGTGGACCGTCGGGCACGGCGGTTCATGGCCGGTGGATCCGGCGGGTGCCGTCCGCGTGGGCGGCCCAGTCGAGGATCTGGACGGCGGCGCCGGCGGCCTCCAGGCCCCGGCAGCGGGCGCGGTGGCGGCGGGCGGTGCCGGCCAGGTCGAGGTGGGCGGCGAAGGCCGGGTGCGCGGTGAGGCGCCGGGCGTGGTCCCACAGGGCGGGACGGCCGGCGATGCGGTGCACCGCGTGGGCGTCGAGGTGGTGGCGGTGCACGGTGTCGAGCTGGACGAGGGTGACCCACAGCGTCACGTCGGCGCCCGTGAGCCGGTCGCCCGTGACGTGCTCGTGGCCGGTCAGCCGGTGCTCCAGTTCGTCCAGCGCGCCGAGCAGCACGTCGAGCGCCGAGGCGCGTTCCGCCGGATCGCCGTCCGCGCGCCCGGCGCGCTGGGCGGCCTCCTCCACACCGCGTGCGCACAGCTGCTCGACGGCCTCGATCTCGGCGGCGGCGTCGCGCGGGTACAGGGCGGCCCTGCCGTCGCCGAAGTACCGGTCCAGGTCCCGGGTGATGTCGGGGGCGTGGGTGCTGACGATCCGTCCCGACCAGCCGTCGCTGAGAACCGGGGCGAGCGCCGGGCCGGGGTGGCGGTGGGCGCTCGCCTCGTACAGCGGTTCCAGGGCTGTGTGGCCGCCGTCCTGTCCGTCCGGGACGGCCGGCAGGAACGTCACCGGACAGCTGTCCGCGATGCCCAGCAGGCTGTGCGTGACGGCGATGGCCAGCCCCTGCGGACAGGCGGTGGACAGGTGGAGGCGGTAGCGGCCGGGCACGGCGTAGTGTCCGCTGCGCGCGTCCCGGCCGATGCGGCCCCGGAACGCGGGCGCGGGGCGGGTGGCGAGGTGGGCGGCCTGCGGTGTGACGGACATGGGTCTCCCCGGGTACGGGCACGCGCGAGGGCACGCGCTGCGGAAGCGGTGTCGGAGCCGTGGAGCCGGGGCCAGGCACTGCGGGCCTGGAGACGCCCGGCTCAGCCGGGAGCGCCGAGGGCGCTGCAGACGCGCAGCAGGTCGATGTGGCGGCGCGAGGTGAGCAGGGGCGGGACGGGCGGGGGCGCGCCGGGCAAGGGTGCACTGAGCGGGGCGACCTCGCCGGTCGGGGGCGACGGCCGGGACGTACGGCTCACACGGCCGGTCTCCGGCTCAAGGCGCCACATGATTCCCTACCTGTTCACTAGGATTCCTCTCGAGTGTCGGGCCACCTGGAGCCACAGTCAAGGGGGTGTCCACGAGGCAGGGAAGGCGGCGTCCACCGGGCGGGGTGGGCGGGCAGGCGCCCGGACGCGCACCCACAACTCCCCCTCCCCGGCCCCGTGACGAATGTCCCGGACTCGGTGGTGGCGGGTGGCCGAACCTGCGAAGATCGCTCGATGTCCCGGCCGCGACGCTGTCCGCGCGAGCGTGCGGACGGCGGGAGCCGGCCGGGCGGGGACGACGACGGGGGCCGGGGGTTCTGTGCTGCGGACGATGCTCACGATCGGTCTTCCGATCGACGACGACGGTCAGGACGGACCGCCGTCGCTGGAACAGCAGGAACTCGACCCGCTCGCCGAAGCCCCGCGCCGCGCGGCGGAGGTCGCGAAGGCGCTGGCACGTTTCGGCTACCGGCCGCCCTCCGCAGGCGGCGACGCGCCTTCATCCGCCGAGGCGGGGGACGGCGACCCGTCCGGCCGGATCCGGGCCGCGATCACCATGCCGGACGACGACACCGCTGTACTCGTCGTGCACCTGGTGGCGCACGGCCGGATCGCCGCCTCCGGCGAGCGCACGCTGCACGCGGTGGGCCGGGACGGGCGCAACCTCGACGATCCCGTCGTCGCGTGGATCAGCCTGATCGAGTCGCACCCGGACAAGGTCCGACCCCTCACCTTGTTCATCCTCGACCTGTGCCACTCCGGTGTCGCCGCCGAACTCCCCTGGCACCCCCAGATGCGCACCCTGGAGAGACGAGCCTGGGTGATCGCCGCCTCCGGGGCGAGGGACAGGGCCTTCGGTTACCGGCTCAGCCGCGCCACCACGGCGGTGCTGAACGAGTACCGCGACGGCCTGCTCCGTGCGGACCCCTCGCGCCGTTACATCCCGCTGCCGACGGTCGTGCGCGAGATCAAGCGCAAGGTGGCGAGGCTCAACGCGGAGGAGGGCCTGTCCCAAGAGCTCGCCGGAAGCCACGTCCCGTTCTTCGACACGCTCGACCACCTGCCTTTCTTTCCCAACCCCGAGTACCGTGCCGGGGCCGGCCTCTCCACCGAGCTGGACGAGGACCTGGTGCCGCTGGCCGACGAGGCGCTCGACCCGCTGCACTTCATGAAGCGGGGCGCCGGCGCCGAAGCCCTGGATCGAGGGCTCACCCAGGGCTACTTCCGGGGCCGCGACAAGGAGGCTGCCGAACTCACCGAGTGGTTCGACGGCGCGGGTCCACGGTTCGGCGTCGTCACCGGCAAGCCTGGCGTGGGCAAGTCGGCCCTGCTGGGCGTGATGGTCTGCGCCGCCCATCCCGCGCTCCGCACGGCCACCCAGCACCTGTGGCTGCCCCTGCCGCACCGCCCCGCGGCCAACAGCCGGCTCGCCGTCGTGCACGCGCGCCGCCGCAACCTGGAGGAGATAGCCGACTCCCTTGCCCGTCAGCTCGGGGCCCGCCCCGAGGACAGGCCGACTGGCGGATGGGACGCGGAAGGGCTCGCGCGGCTCACCGGTACGGACCCGAAGGAACCCGCCACGCTCGTGCTCGACGCCCTGGACGAGGCCGAACGGCCGGCGGACGTGGTCCGGGCGCTGCTCATGCCCCTCGCCCAGGAGGCCACGGGCGGCAACGGCGTGCGCCTTCTGATCGGCGCGCGGCCTGAGCCGCCGTTCGGCGTGCTGCTGGACATCGCCGTGCGGGACGGGCTGCTGATCGACCTCAACGCGGCCGACCGGGACGACCTGCGCAACGATCTGGAGGCGTACGTCCGGGACCTGCTGGCCAGCGGCGGCGGCCCCTACGAGCGCAAGGAGAACGCGGCTGCCGCCCGGGAGCTCGCGGCAGGCATCGCCGCCCGGCTCGTCGGATCCCCGGGAGAGGCCGGCCCGGCCGATGAACCTCCCCTGGAGTGGGGCGAGTTCCTCGTCGCCGGCCTCTATCTGCGGCATCTCCTGACCCTGCCGGTCGAGAGCGACCCGTCCCGGGCTCGGCAACTGGGGCTCGCCACGCCCCGGGAACTCACCGAGCTGCTCCACCTGGACCTGGCAGGCCCGGGCGACCGGCCCTGGATGCGCCCGGTGCTCGCGGCCCTGGCCCACGCGGAGGGGCTGGGCATGCCGGAGCGCGTCCTCGCGCACGCCGCCGTCGCCTTCGCCCCGCAGAACGTCGCGGTCGGCCCACAGGCCGCCGGAAGCGAGCCGCTCAGGCCCGCGCTCGTCCGCGAGGCCCTGGACCAGGCCCGTTTCTACCTGCGGCGCGATGTCGACGTCGACGGCACCACGCTGTACCGGCTCTTCCACGAGAGCCTGGCCGAACGCCTGCGCGCCGATCCGCACGGCCTGGGCAGGGGGGACGGGGCTTGAACGCGCCGATCCGGTCGCCGTACGCCGAAGCGGTCTACGCCCGTCTGCTGGACTCCGTACCCGATGCCGGGGAAGGTCGGCGCCTCTGGCAGGTCGCCGACCCCTATCTGCTGCGGCACGCCGCCCAGCACGCCGTACGGGCGAGCCGGGCGGACGACCTGCTGCTGGACGCGGACTTCCTCGTCGAGGCGGACCCGGAGGCGGTCTCCGAGATCCTGAGCAGCGCCGGCGCGCGGGACGCCCGGGTCGCCGCGATGGTCTACCGGGCCTCCTACAGCGCCCACCGGCGCCTCCAGCCGTACCAGCGGCGGCAGATCCTGGCCCTGGACGCGGCACGTTTCCAGGCGTTCGAACTCGGCCGCGAGCTGGCCCGCGGCAGCGACTGGCAGCACCGGTGGGCCACCGGCCAGCAGGCCGGGACGTCCCTGACCGCCACGCTGGAGGGTCACACGCACGAGGTCACCGGCGTGGCGCTGACGGTGCTCGACGGGCAGCCCGTCGCGGTGACCTCCGGCTACGGCGGCAGAGTGCGGGTGTGGGACCTGGCAACCGGACTCACCACCCACACCCTCGAAGGGCACACCGGCCCCGTGACCGCGGTGTCGGTGACGGCCGCCGGCGGCCGGCCGGTCGCCGTCACCTCGAGCTGGGACGGCACCGCTCGTGTGTGGGACCTGGCCACCGGCCGCACCATCTCCGTCCAGCGCGTCCTGGCCGGTCTGCTGACGGGCGTGGCCACCACCTCCGTGGAAGGCCGGCCGATCGCGGTGATCACTGCCTACACGGGCACGGTCCACGTCTGGGACCTGGCCGCCGACCTGCTCGCGGAGAGCCCCCCGAGGACCTTCCCGCCCGCCCACACCGCCCCGGTGACCTCGGTGGCCGCCGGGGTGCTCCAGGGCTGGCCCGTGGCAGTGACCACCAGCTACGACGGCACGGCCCGCGTCTGGGACCTCGACACCGGACCGCACGGGCCGGGCCTCACCCTGACCGGCCACACGCACTGGGTCCTCGGAGCGGCCCTGACCGTGATGGACGGTCGGCCGGTGGCGATCACCGCCGGCCGGGACCGCACGGCACGCGTCTGGGACCTGATCAACGGCCGTCAGGAGACGGTCCTCGTCGGGCACACCGACTGGGTGACGGGCGCGGCCGCCGCGGTCCTCGACGGCCGTCCCGTCGCCGTCACCTCCAGCAGGGACGGGACGGCCCGCGTGTGGGACCTGTCCACGGGCCGTACCGCCGCCACCACGACGGTGGACCGCAGTTCGCAGTGGCTGTCTGGAGTGGCCGTGGCCGACCCGGCGGGCTGGCCCGTCGTCGTCACCGCGGGCGAGCGCGGGACCGTCCAGGTCTGGGACCTGTCCGCGCGCAGCACCGCGGTCGGGCTGCCGGGTCACACGAACGCGGTCACCGACGCGGCCACCGCCTCGGTCGACGGCAGTACGCTCGCGGTCACCGGCAGCCACGACCACACAGCACGGGTGTGGGACGTGACCGCCGGAACCACCAGAACGGTGCTGGAAGGGCACCAGGGGCCGATCACCGGCGTGGCCATGGCCGTCGTGGCCGGGCGGCCTGTCGCCCTCACCGGCAGCACCGACCGGACCGCGCGTGTGTGGGACGCGGTCAGCGGCCGGACAACGGCGGTGTTCACCCGCCACACCGAACCGGTGACCGGGGTCGGCCTGGCGGTCCTGCACGAGCGGCCGTTCGCCGTCACGGCCGCCGCGGACGGCACGGTCCGGGTGTGGGACGTGACCCTCAGACGCGCCGTCCGTGTCATCGCCCAGGAGGTCCGGGCAATGGACGTCGTGGTCGTCGGTGACCGGCTCGCCGCCGTCTTCGCGGCCGCGTCGGGGGCCGACTGGCATCCCGACCTGGGCGACGAGCAGGCCGCATCGGTCCCCCTGGACCGCGACGCGCCAGCCGTCACCGCCGTCTCGGCCACCACCCTCGGCGGCCTGCCCGTCGCGGTCACCGGGAACAGTGAGGGCGCCGTACGGGTCTGGGACCTGAGCGACCCCCGTGAGGCCACGGTGCTCGAGGGGCACACCGACGGCGTGACGGACATCGCCGCCCTGGTACGCGGCGACACCACGTGGGCGATCACCACCGGCTACGACCGCACGGCCCGGGTGTGGGACCTCGCGAACGGCCGGTGCCTGACCACTCTTGCCCTGCCCGACGTCCCGCACAGCGTCGGCGTCGGCCCCGAAGGACACATCGTGCTCGGCATGGGGCACGAGGTGATCGCCCTGACTCTCACCCCCGCGGCGTGGAGGCCCTCGTGACAACGACCCCGGTCCGTATCGTCGGCGTGCACGGCGTCGGACATCTCGACCGCCGTCGCGCCCCGGACGCCGTGCGCGCCGCCTGCGCGGCCGACTGGGCGTCGCATCTGGCGTCCGGCCTCAAGGTGCCCGTCTCGTCGTTCGACTGGGACTTCGCCTACTACGCGCCGCTGCTCCGCACCGGCCCCGTGACCCAGGGGGACGGCGACCCGGAGGACTTGGACGACCCGCTCGCCCGGGAGCTGATGGCCCAGTGGCTGGACGCCCTGGACGCCCCGCGGCCGGTCAGCCAGGGCGCGCTCACGCTGCCCCTGCGCCACGCTGCGGCCTGGGTGGCGGAACACTTCAGCCTGGACGGCCGGCTGACCCGGCTGTTCATCCGGGTCTTCTTCCGCGAGGTGGCCGCCTATCTGCGGCATGACAACGACCCCGCCCGGACGGCCGCCCGCGAGGAGGTGGCCGCGCGGATCGCCCTGCACCGGCCTCGGATCGTCATCGCGCACTCCCTCGGTTCCGTCGTCGCCTACGAGGCGCTGCACGCACATCCCGAACTGGACATCGAGCTGCTGCTGACCGTCGGCTCTCCGCTGGCGATGCCCCGCGCCGTGTTCGACCGGCTGCTGCCCCGCCCCGAGGACGGCCCGGAGGGCCGCCGCGGCGAGCGGCCCGCGTGCGTGCGCCGGTGGGTGAACATCGCGGACCCCGGCGACCCTGTGGCCATCCCTTCGGGGCTCGGCCGCGCATTCCAGGGAATCGGCCTGGACCTGACGGACACCGTGCACGCGGGCTACGGATTCCACCACGCGAAGAACTACCTGTCCTGCGCAGCCACGGCGGCGGTCACAGGTCCGTACGCCGGCCTGTGACGCGGACAGGGACCGCCCAGTCCCCCTTCGGGCCGGCGCCTCGGCCCCCTGACGGGACGTCAGCCTCTCCTCCGCAGCCAAAACGACGGCACCGCGACACCCGCCTTCTGTCAGCGACCCGGAGCCTAGGCACGAGTGCCGACCGCTGCTGATGAGCGCGAGCGTGCGGGCATTGGCCTGTCGAGGGCCGCCCTTCGCACCATGACAAGCCGTTCGGCGCACCTTGACCGGGTCAAGGCCTCTTCAGCCCAGTCAAGTGCGCTGGTCCCCGGCTGGTCCCCGAGAATGATCAAGGGGCCGCTTCAGATCTGCTCTGAAACGGCCCCTGACCCGCGACTTCGTAAAGTCGGGACGACAGGATTTGAACCTGCGACCCCTTGACCCCCAGTCAAGTGCGCTACCAAGCTGCGCCACGTCCCGATGCGTCCGTGCGGTGTCCCGTGCGAACGCGCGGGTCAACCCTACCGCACCCGCGCGGCTGCTCTCAGCCGGCCGGTGCGCCCGCACGGGTGGTGGTCTCCCCCGCGGCCTCCTGCTCGGGGTCGACGTCCTTGGCGTAGGCGAGGAAGTCGTCGACCATGCGGTGGAACAGGGTGGCGAGCCGGCGCAGCTCGTCGGCCGACCAGCCGGACAGGGCGGCCTCCATGCCCCGGGCGCCGACCTCCCGGACGCGCGCGATGGCGTCCCGGCCCGGCTCGGTGAGCCGGATACGCTGGGCCCGACGGTCGTCGGGGTCGGGGACGCGGGTGACGTGCCCGGACTTCTCCAGCTGCTGGACGGTGCGGGTGACGTGGGAGGCCTCCACGCCCAGGCGGTGGGCCAGCTCGCCGGGCCGCAGCGGCTCGGAGTCGGCGATCTGGCGCAGCAGGGCCACCGCGGCGCGGTCCAGCGGAACACCGGCCAGAGCCATCAGCTTCTCGTGCTGCCGGGCCCGCGTGCTCAGGTACGTGATCCGGGTGAGGGCACGCTCGATCTCGGCCACTTCGGGCGAGACGGGTCCGGGGGGCGGGGATGCGGTGGACATGGGGCCAGTTTACCATATCGTTGCGTTACTCAAGTAGTTCGCGAGTGCACTCGCCGTGAACGCGGAGCCGGGCACGGTGAACGCGTCCGGGCGCGGCGCTCAGAGCCGGGCACGGAGAACGCGTCCGAGCGCGGGGAACGCGTCCGAGCGCGGCCCCTGGGACGTCCCCGCCGTCCCCGGGACGCGGGGACGGCATTCCGGGCCGGCCACACGGAAACGCTGGGCGGCAGGTGATCACGGCACGTGGTCACAGAACGACAGCCCGGAGGTTTCCATGATCCGACGGACCCTCACCGGCGGCCTGCTGGCCACGGTCGCGATGCTCGCGCTCGTGCCCACCGCCGCCGACGCCACCCCGGCCGCCCCCGCCCCGCGCACCGCCGTGTCGGCGACCGTCCCCGACCTGCTCCCCGCACACCTGCTCCAGCCGGCGCTCCCCACCGCCCGGCACGCCGCCCACCCCACCACCCACCACGTCAACCACCGTGCCACGCACAGGCGTTCGCACCGTGCCTTCGGACGGGTGGTCACCTACCGTTCGCCGCTGCACGTTCGCTCCGGCCCGGGCACCGGCTACCACGTGATCGGCGTACGGCACGCGGGACGGCTGGTGGCGCTCAAGTGCCGGGCCTACGGCTCGTGGGTGCGCGGCACGCACCAGTGGTACCGGCTCGCGCACGTACGCGGCTACGTCTCCGCCCACTACGTGCGGGTGGTGCGCGGCACCGTGCCGTGGTGCTGACGCGCCGCGCCCTCCGCGCGCGGTGACACGACCGGCCCGCCGCGGGAACCCCGTGTTCCCGCGGCGGGCCCGGCGGCACGTACGGACCGACGGACCAGGACGTACCTGCGTCACACTGCGTCGCACCCGTGCGGACCGGTACGCACCCGGCCGGCCCCCGGCTCACCGTCCTCACCCCCGCCGGATGTGTGGCGGCGCCCCGAGGCAGGGAAGCCATTCCGGCATCCGGGGTGAAAACACCCGAAGCGGGAATGGAGTCGGGAGCAGCAACATGCGCCAGCCCCACGAAGCGGCACCGTCCCCCGTGCCGCTGGCGGCGACCCTGCGCGAGCTGAGGGGCCGTACGGGCCTGAGCCTGGCGGCGCTCGCCACGCGCACCCCTTACAGCAAGTCCGCCTGGCACCGCTACCTCAGCGGGGCCAAGCACCCGCCCCGCTCGGCCGTGGAGGCGCTGGCCCGGCTCGCGGGCGCCGACCCGGCCCCGGTGCTGGCGCTGTGGGAGACCGCACGGGACGACGTGCCCGCCGTGCCCGCAGTGCCCGTCCCGCGCGGGCCCGCTGCCCCGGACGCCCCGGACGCGCCCGCGGGGTCCGGCCGGCCGGCCGGAGGGCGGCGACGACTTCCGCTGCTGCCCACGCTCACCCTGCTGACGGCGCTCGCCGCGGTCGCCACGGCCCTGGCCGCCTCCTCACGCGGTGCCTCGCCGGGCACGCGGGCGGCGTTCACCTCCCCGCCCTGCCAGGGCCGCTCCTGCCAGGGCGAGTTGCCCGGCGCCTCGGCCTGCGCGCGGGACGCGCAGACCCGCAGCGCCGTGTCCGACGCGACGTACACGGTGCGGCTGCGCTGGTCCCCGTCCTGCCACACCGCATGGTCCCAGGTGGGGGTGCGCGGCGCGGTGGCGCGGGAGATCTCCGTGCGGACCGGTGAGGACGTCCTGACGGCCGCCTACTCCGCCGGTGACACCAGGGGCGACACCAGTCCGATGCTGGCCGCCTCCTCGCCGCGCGGGGTGGAGGCGTGCGCCGAGGTGAACGGCGAGGTGGCGTGCACGGGGCTGGACGCCGACGCGGGCCGGGAGCCGTGACGTACCCGGCGGGACGTGGCGTCGCGTCAGGTGCGGGGTGCGGTCCGGCAGCAGGCTCACTTGATGATCGCGTTGGCCACCACGACGATCAGCCCGAACAGGGCGTCCACCAGACCCGTGGCCAGCGCGACCCCCCAGCGCCGCCCCGCCCACCGCGCCGACGCCAGTCCCAGGACGAACAGGAGGGCGATGTTGAAGACGAACGCCGGGTACTCGACACCCTCCGCGGGCCACCAGCCCCAGCCGGCGCCCGCGAGGATCAGCACCGTGGGCAGCACGGCCACCACCAGCGGCCACTCCCCCGCGAGCGCGCGCAGGGCCTCACCGCGCCGGTGCGGTCCGCGCTCGGCGATGTAGTGGGAGTAGCCGTGCGCCAGGGCCGAGGCGAACGCGGTCACCAGCAGCCAGGCGGCGTCGTAGCGGCGGGCCGCCGGTGAACTGTGCCCGTACTCGGTCAGCGCGGCGACCATGGCGCAGGCGACCACGGCGCCGTAGACCCCGCCGAAGAGCAGGAGGGAGCGGGTGTCGTGCGCGGACGGCCCGGGAACGGCCGCCGTCGGGTCCGCCATGGGCTGCTCACTTCCCGGGCGTACGGAGACGGGTCCCCCCAACGATCACCCGGCGCGGCCGCCCCTGCCACTCCACGACCGCCCGACGATGTGTCCGTGCGGCCGTTCCGATCCCCCACACTCTGTCCACGCCACGCTCTCGCGCGCCCCGGTTAAGGTCCCCCCATGACCCACAGTTTCGCTCTCCACGTTCCCGCTGTCCCCGACGCCGAGCTGGTTCCCGAGCCGCTCGCCCCGGAGCAGATCGTCTCCGGCACGCCCGAGGTGACCGGCAAGGTCGTCTGGGAGTCGGCGGACGGCCGGCAGGCGCGCGGCATCTGGCAGATCACCCCGGGGGTCGTCACCGACACGGAGGCGGACGAGCTGTTCGTCGTGCTGAGCGGTTCGGCGACCGTCGAGGTGGAGGGCGGGCCGACCCTGCGTGTCGGCCCGGGTGACATGGCGGTGCTGCGCGAGGGCGACCGGACGACGTGGACGGTGCACGAGACGCTGCGCAAGGTGTACGCGGTCAACCTCTGACCGGCTCCCGCCGGTTGTCCGAGGTGTTCGTACCGACAAGAATGCCTTCACCACCGCCACCGCCACCGTCACCAGCACCGCCACCGTCACCAGCACCGCCACCAGCACCGGCACCCGCACCCGCACCCGCCCCCAAGGAGCAGCGGTCCATGCGCATCGGAATCCTCGGCCTCGGCCGGATCGGCGCCTTCCACGCCGAGACCCTGTCCGGACTCGACGCGGTCACCTCGCTCGTCGTCGCCGACCCGTTCGCGCCGGCCGTCGAGGCAGCCGTCGAGCGGTTCGGTGCGGAGGTCGCGAGGTCGCCGGAGGCACTGCTGGCCGCGGGCGTGGACGGCGTCGTCGTGGCCGCCGCGACCGACACGCACCCGGCGCTGATCCTCGCCGCCGTCCGGGCCGGTCTCCCGGTCTTCTGCGAGAAGCCCGTGGCCCGCACCATGGCGGAGGGCACCGAGGTGCTCAAGGCGGTCGCGGACAGCGGCGTACCCGTGCAGATCGGCTACAACCGCCGCTTCGACGCCGGTTTCGCCGCCGCCCGGGACGCGGTCCGCTCCGGTGAACTGGGCCCGCTGCACACCGTACGGTCCACCACGCTGGACCCCGCGCCGCCGCCCGCCGCGTACGTCGCCGCCTCCGGGGGCATCTTCCGCGACTGCGCGGTGCACGACTTCGACGTCATCCGGTGGGTGACGGGCCGCGAGGTGAGCGAGGTGTACGCCGCCGGCGGCAACCGGGGCGCCGCGTACATCAGGCAGGCCGGTGACGCGGACACCACCGGGGCGGTCCTCACCCTGGACGACGGCACCCTCGCCGTGGTGTCCAACAGCCGTCACAACGCGCGGGGTTACGACGTCCGCATGGAGCTGCACGGCTTCGCCGACTCCCTCGCCGTGGGGCTCGACGACAAGTTGCCGCTGCGGTCGGCCGAACCGGGGGTGAGCTTTCCCTCCGGTGTCCCGCACGACTTCTTCATGGACCGGTTCGCCGCCGCCTACCGGGCCGAACTCGCCGCGTTCACCGAGGTCGTGGCCGGGCGGCTGCCCTCGCCGTGCACGGTCGCGGACGCCCTGGAGGCCGGCTGGATCGCCGAGGCGTGCACGTTGTCGCTGCGCGAGCACCGGCCGGTGCGGGTGGCGGAGGTGCGCACCGGCTGAGGCACCGCACCGGCACGCGAGGGGCCGGCAGGGACCGGCCGTGGCGGGGGCCGTCCGGAGGTGCACCGGCCGTGCGACCCGACCCCGGCACAGGAGCGCCCCGCCCCGCCGTCCGTCGGCGCCGCCCCGCCCACGGGCCCTGGAGCGGGCGCACGCCCTCGGCGCCGGGGACGTCAGGCCCCGCAGGACCTCAGGAACCGGCGGGTGCGTACGGCGATGGGCAGCGGTACGTCCGGTGCGCAGGGGTACATGTCCTGCTCGACGATCGCGAACAGGTCGACGCCCAGTTTCTGAGCGGCCACCAGTACGGGTTCCAGGTCCGGCACCCCGCCCGGCGGTTCGCACATCACGCCGCGCCGCACGGCCGGCCCGAAGGGGAGCCCGTGGGCCACCACTTCGGCGAGGATCTCCGGATCCACCTGCTTGAGGTGCAGGTAACCGATCCGCTCGCCGTACGCCTCGATCAGTTCGACGCTGTCCCCGCCGCAGTACGCGTAGTGCCCGGTGTCCAGGCACAGGTCGACCAGGCCGGCGTCGGTGGCGTCGAGGAAGCGGGTGACGTGGGCCTCGGTGTCGATGTGGGTGTCCGCGTGCGGGTGGACGACGATGCCGAGGCCGTACGTCTCCTTGACCCGGCGGGCGAGCCGCTCCGTCCCCCGGGTCAGGTGCTCCCACTGCTCGGTCGTCAGCTCCGGCGGCTCCAGGATCTCGGCCGTCCGGTCGTCCCTCCAGAAGGACGGGATGACGACGAGGTGCCGTGCGCCGACGGCCCGGGTGAGCGCGGCGACGCGGGCGACGTGTTCCCAGGTGGACTCCCACACGGACGGGCCGCGGTGCAGGCCGGTGAAGACGGTGCCCGCCGAGACCTTGAGGCCGCGCCGGGCCAGCTCGTCGGTGAGCAGGGCCGGGTCGGTCGGCAGGTAGCCGTAGGGGCCCAGTTCGATCCAGGGGTAGCCGGCCTCGGCCACCTCGTCCAGGAAGCGGTCCCAGGGGGTCTGCCGGGGGTCGTCGGGAAACCACACGCCCCAGGAGTCGGGGGCCGAGCCGACCCGGATGCGGTCGAGCGCGGGCACGGTCATGTCAGGAGTTCCCTTCGGGGGCGCCGGTTCGGGAGTCGGGGGGTGGGAGTCGACGGTTCGGGAGACGAGGGGCGGGAGTCGACGGTTCGGGAGACGAGGGGCGGCAGTCGCAGGGGCGGGAGTCGAGGAGCGGGAGTCGCAGGGGCGGGAGACGAGGGGCGGCAGTCGCAGGGGCGGGAGTCGAGGAGCGGGAGTCGCAGGGGCGGGAGTCGAGGAGCGGGAGTCGCAGGGGCGGGAGTCGACGGTTCGGGAGACGAGGGCGGGAGTCGACGGTTCGGGAGTCGCAGGGGCGGGAGTCGACGGTTCGGGAGTCGCAGGGGTGGCGGTCGCGTGGAGCGAGGGGGGAGGGGCACGGGAGCGCACGGGAGCGAGGATCGCCCTTCAGGGGGGTCACGGGGTCGTGTCGCGTGGGTTCCCTTCTCCCGCGTCCTTGCGCGTTCGGTCCTCTCGCGCGCCGTCCTGGCGCGGGAAGCCCTGGCGCGGGAAGTCCTCTTCCCCGGGGAGTTCCTCGATGTCGACGCCGCGAACCTGGGACAGCTCGTGCTTGAGGGCGGCGAGTTCGGCACCGCCCGCCATGTGGTCGGTCAGCTCCTGAAGGCCTACCGCGCCGCGCGCCGCGGACAGCTCCAGGGTGCCCAGACGCAGCACGCTGAAGTGGTCGCCGACCATGTACGCGTGGTGCGGATTGTGGGTGATGAAGATGACGCCGAGGCCGCGGTCGCGGGCGGCGGCGATGTACTTCAGCACCACCCCGGACTGCTTGACGCCGAGGGCGGCGGTGGGTTCGTCGAGGATGAGGACCCGGGCGCCGAAGTGGAGGGCGCGGGCGATCGCCACGCACTGGCGCTGGCCACCGGAGAGGGTGCCGACGGGCTGCTCCAGGTCCTCCAGCACGATGCCCATGCCGCGCAGTTCCTCGTCCGCGGTCCGCTTCATGCGCGCGATGTCGAGGCGGCGGACCGGCCAGGGGCCGCGGGTCAGTTCGGAGCCGAGGAAGAAGTTCCGCCACACCGGCATGAGCGGAACGGTGGCCAGGTCCTGGTAGACGGCGGCGATGCCCTTGGCCAGGGCCTCGCGGGGAGTGGAGAACCGTACCGGGGCGCCGTCGACGAGGAACTCACCCTCGGTGTGCTGGTGCAGCCCGGAGACGATCTTGATGAGGGTGGACTTCCCGGCGCCGTTGTCGCCGAGGACGCAGGTCACCCGTCCGGGGTGGACCGCCAGGTCGACGCCGTGCAGCGCCCGGATGTTGCCGTACGACTTCCCGGCGCCCCTCAGTTCGACGACCGGCCGCTCGCTGCCAGGCGGGGCGTCACCCGGAACGGCCCCGTCCGTCACGGCGGGTGCGTCCGCCCGCGCCCCGCTCCCTGGAACGCTCCCTCTTCCGGCCCCTGCCGCGCCCGGTACTCGGGTCCTGTCGTGCTCCATGTCGGTCACCTCCGGGTCGCCGTGCGCCGGACCCACAGATTGATGAGGACGGCTCCGAGCAGCATCGCGCCGAGGAAGGCCTTGAACCAGTCGGGGTTCCATCCCGCGTAGACGATGCCCTGGTTCACCATGCCGAACATGAAGGCGCCGAATACCGGGCCGATCGCCGAACCGTATCCGCCGGTGAGCAGACAGCCGCCGATGACGGCCGCGGCGATGTAGATCAGCTCGTTGCCGACACCCTCGCCGGACTGCACGGTGTTGAAGGAGAACAACTGGTGCATGCCGACGAACCAGGCGCCGAGGCCGACCAGCATGAACAGTGTGATCTTGGTGAAGGTCACCGGTACGCCGACCGCGCGGGCGCTGTCCTGGTCGCCGCCGACCGCGAAGACCCAGTTGCCGTACCGGGTGCGCAGCAGCACCCAGGTGGCGAGCGCGGCGAAGACCAGCCACCACACGACGGTGATCTTCACCTGGACCCCGCCGACGCCGAAGGAGGAGGCGAACAGGGCCCTCGCCTGGTCGAAGCCGTCCATGTCGCTGACGTCGTCGGTGGCGACGTTGCCGGTGACCAGCTTGGTGACGGCGAGGTTGACGCCCTGGAGGATGAGGAAGGTGCCCAGGGTGACCAGGAAACTCGGCAGGCCGGTCTTCACCAGCATCCAGCCGTTGAACGCGCCGATGCCCAGCGAGAGCGCCAGGGCGACGATCACGCCGGTCCACACGTTCACGGTCAACTGGTAGCTGAGCATGCTCGCGGTCAGCGCCGAGGTGATCACGGCGACCCCGGCCGAGAGGTCGAACTCGCCACCGATCATCAGCAGGGCCACCGGCAGGGCCATGATCCCGATGGTCGACGACTGGTAGAGGACCGTCGCCATCGAGCCGCCCTGGCGGACCGAGGGCGCCGCGGCGAGGAAGAAGACGAGGACGGCGAGGGCGCCGAGGAAGACCCCGACCTCTGGCCGGGCCAGCAGGCGCGGCACCGGCGGGCGCCGCGCGGTCCGGCTCCGGCTCCGCGGGCCGCCGGGACCCGGCCCGGTGGCGACCGCCGGCGCGGTCCGCCCGCTCGGGCCGCTCACCGGGTGCCCTTGGCGGCGAACCCGGCGACCTTGTCGACGTTGGTCCTGTCGACGAAGGCGGGGCCGGTCAGCACCGGCTGCACGCCGCCGCCGCTGTAGTTGCCGTTGTTCCGGTAGAGCCACAGGGAGTCGACCGCGAGGTAGCCCTGGAGGTAGGGCTGCTGGTCGACGGCGAACTGGATGTCGCCCTTCTGCACGGCGCGGGCCAGCTCCTTGTCGAGGTCGAAGGTGGCGACCTTCGCCCTGCCGCCCGCGTCGTGCACGGCCTGCACGGCGGTCAGCGCGAAGGGGGCCCCCAGGGTGACGACGTGGTCGATGCCGCTGTCCTGCTTGAGCTTCGCGGTGATCGTCGATTTCACGGACGGCATGTCGGTGCCGTTCACGTACAGCGTCCCGGTGGTGCCCTCGAAGGTCTTCTTCAGGCCGTCGCAGCGCTGGGTCAGGCCGACGTTGCCCTGTTCGTGGATCACGCAGACGACATGCTTGGCGCCGACCTCGTTCAGCTTGGTGCCGAACGCCTCGCCCGCCACGCTCTCGTCCTGCCCGAAGAACTCCAGCAGCCCGAGCTTCCTCCAGTCGCTCAGACCGGAGTTGAGGCCGACCACGGGGATGCCGCCCCCGACCGCCTTGCCGATGACGCTCTTCATCGCGTCGGGTTTGGCCAGCGTGACCGCGATGCCGTCGACCTTCTGGTCGATCGCGTTCTGCACGAGGTTGGCCTGGTTGCCGGCGTTGGGGTCGGCGGCGTAGACCAGCTTGATGTTGTCCTTGGCGGCGGCGGCCTCGGCACCCTTGCGGACGATGTCCCAGAACGTGTCGCCGGGAGCCTGGTGCGTGACCAGCGCGACCGTCATCCGGGGGGTGGTGGCCCGGCCCGCGGCGGCGGCAGCTCCGCCCTCCGCGGCCTTCTTTCCGCCCGAGCTGCTGGAGCAGCCGGCGAGGGTGAGGGCCGCCGCCGCGGCGAGGGCCACGGCGGGGGCGAGTCGGCGGGAGCGGGAGGAGCGGTCCATCTTTCCTGCACCTCACTGTTCACTGTGCGACGACGGGGAAACGAGGGAAGGAAGGAGCTGGCGCGAACTGACGAAGGAGCGAACTGACGAAGGAGCGAACGGACGAAGGAGCGAACGGACAAAGGGTGCGCGAGCAGAGGAGCGACCGGCCCGGGAAGAGAGGAACGGAAGGAAGTGAACGGGGAGAAGGCGGGCGGGCGGCAGGATCCGGGCGGGCGGGCCCGGCGGGTCCGCCGGGTTCACGGCTGGTGCGCTGGATTCACGACTGGTGCGCTGGATTCACGACTGGTGCGCTGGATTCACGACTGGTGCGGGATTCACGGCTGGTGCGCCGGGTTCACGGCTGGTGCGCTGGGACGGGATCCAATCCCTTGCCGCGCCCGCTGTCAATACTTTGTCAAGACATCATTTCACGCTCAGGTCCGGATGTAAGTACAAACTATTGACACGCTCCCCCGGTGCCCCTACACCTGGGAGGCGGCAGGCCCCCGGATCCGTGTCCTGAACGGAGCCCTCCCTTGAGCGTCACCATCCCCGACCTCACCTCGGTCAGAGTCCGGCACCCCGGCGCCGTCGCCGAGGCGGCCGCACGCCGGGTGCGCCGCCCGCTGATCGGCGACAGCGGGCGGCTGATGATCGTGGCCGCCGACCATCCCGCCCGCGGGGCGCTCGGTGTCGGGGACCGCCGGCTCGCCATGGCCGACCGCGCCGACCTGCTGGAGCGCCTGTGCCTGGCCCTGTCCCGGCCCGGTGTCGACGGCGTGCTCGCCTCCGCCGACATACTGGAGGACCTGCTGCTCCTCGGCGCACTCGACGGCAAGGTGGTCATGGGCTCCATGAACCGCGGCGGCCTGGCGGGCGCGTCCTTCGAGATGGACGACCGCTTCACCGGCCACCGCGCCCGCGACATCGCCCGCCTGCGCTTCGACGCCGGCAAGCTGCTGCTGCGCCTCGACTACGACGACCCCGGCTCCCTGGCCACCATGGAATCCGCGGCCCGTGCAGTGGACGAGATGGCCGCGGCGCGCCTGCCGGTGTTCGTCGAGCCGTTCATCTCCCGCCGGACCGGCGGCAGGATCGTCAACGACCTGTCCGCCGAGGCCGTCATCCGTTCCATCGCCATCGCCTCGGGCCTGGGCGGCACCTCCGCGTACACCTGGCTGAAGCTGCCGGTCACCGCGGACCCGGACGACATGGCCGAGGTGCTGCGCACCTCCACCCTCCCCGCCGTGCTGCTGGGCGGGGAGGTCGGCGACGACCAGGAGGGGGCCTACGCGCGCTGGCGCAAGGCCCTGCGGTTGCCCACCGTCCAGGGCATGGTCGTGGGCCGTTCGCTGCTGTACCCCGCGAAGGGCGGCGTCGAGGACGCCGTCGACACGGCCGTGAGCCTGCTGTGACCAGGAGGGACCGCACCCGATGACCCCCGCTCCCCCACCGACCGGCCCCACCCGCCCCGCCACTCCCGCCGGCCCCACCGACCCGGCGCGCCCCGCAAGCCCGGCCGACCCCGCAAGCCCGGCCGACCCCACACCACAGGCCGGCGCTCACCACCTCCGCGCCGGTCAGGCGGCCGACGGCCGCTACGCCGTGCACGTCAGCCCCGAGTCCGCCCGCTGGGGCCACTCCTCCCTCCGGGTCCTCCAGCTGCCGCCCGGCGGCTCGCACACCTTCGACACCGGCGACAGCGAGTGGATCGTGCTGCCGCTCAGCGGGGGCTGCGCGGTCGCCTGCGCCGGTGCCACCGGCCACGACACGTTCGCGCTCACCGGCCGCAAGAGCGTGTTCAGCGGCGTGAGCGACTTCGCCTACGTCCCCCGGGACGCGCGGACGACCGTCTCGTCCGCCGTCGGCGGGCGCTTCGCGCTCACCGGCGCCCGCTGCGCCCGGCGCCTGCCCGCCCGCTACGGACCGGCCTCGGGCGTGCCGGTGGAACTGCGGGGCAGCGGCGCCTGCTCCCGCCAGGTCAACAACTTCGCCGCCGCGGGAGTCTGGGACTGCGACGCCCTGATCGCCGTCGAGGTGCTCACCCCGGGCGGCAACTGGTCGTCGTTCCCGCCGCACAAGCACGACGAGCACCGGCCGGGCGAGGAGTCGGTCCTGGAGGAGATCTACTACTTCGAGTTCGCCGCGCACCACGGCACACCGGGCCTCGGCTACCAGCGGGTCTCCCCGTCCGGTCCCGGCCGGGACACGGACGTGCTGGCCGAGGTGCGCGACGGCGACGTGGTGCTGATCCCGGACGGCTGGCACGGACCGTCGATGGCGGTGCCCGGACACCACATGTACTACCTCAACGTCATGGCCGGACCGGAGGCCGAACGCGCCTGGCTGATCCGCGACCACCCCGATCACGCCTGGATCCGCGAGACCTGGCCCGAGCAGCCCGTAGACCCCCGCCTCCCCCTCTACTCGGCACCGGAGCAGCCCCGATGAGCCCCAGCCCCAGCCCCAGCCCCGGTTCCCGCACCGCTGCCGGCCCCCGCACCCGCCGTCTGACCGTGGCCCAGGCACTGGTCCGCTTCCTGGCCGCCCAGTACACCGAGCGCGACGGTGTGCGGCACCGGCTGATCGCCGGCACCTGGGGCATCTTCGGCCACGGCAACGTGGCCGGGCTCGGCCAGGCCCTCGTCGAGCACGCGGACGTGATGCCGTACCACCAGGGCCGCAACGAGCAGGCGATGGTGCACGCGGCCGTGGGGTTCGCCCGGCACCGCGGCCGGCTGTCCGCGCAGGCGGTGACGACGTCCATCGGGCCCGGCGCCACCAACCTCGTCACGGGGGCGGCCCTGGCGACGGTCAACCGCCTGCCCGTCCTCCTGCTGCCCGGCGACTACTTCGCCACGCATGCCGCCGACCCGCTGCTCCAGCAGCTGGAGCACCCGTCGGCGGCGGACGTGTCCGTCAACGACACCCTGCGCCCGGTCTCCCGCTTCTTCGACCGGATCACCCGCCCCGAGGCACTGGTCCCCTCCGCGCTGAACGCCGTACGGGTCCTCACCGACCCGGCCGAGACGGGCGCGGTCACCCTCGCGCTGCCCCAGGACGTCCAGGTCCAGGCCCATGACTGGCCGCAGGAGTTCTTCGCCGAGCGGGTGTGGCGGGTGCGCCGGCCCGCCCCCGACCCGGCCGAACTCGCCGACGCCGTCGCGGCGGTCAGGTCCGCCGCCCGCCCGCTGATCGTGGCGGGCGGCGGCGTCCACCACAGCGCGGCCGAGGACGCGCTGAAGGCGCTGGCCGACGCCACCGGGATCCCCGTCGCCTCCACCCAGGCGGGCAAGGGCGCGCTGCGCCACGACCACCCGGCCGACCTCGGCGGCATCGGGCACACCGGCACGGCGGTCAGCGACGACCTGGCCCGCACCGCGGACCTCGTCATCGGCGTCGGCACCCGCTACACCGACTTCACCACCGCCTCCGGCACCCTCTTCCAGAACCCCGGGGTCCGCTTCGTCAACCTGAACATCACCGCGTTCGACGCCCACAAGCTGGCGGCCACGACGCTCGTCTGCGACGCGCGGGCCGGGCTCACGGCGCTCGCCGGGGCCCTGGCCGGACACCGCGTCGACCCCGCCTACGTGGCCGAGTACCGTGCCGGGAAGGAGCGCTGGGAGCGGGTGGTCGAGGCCGCGTTCGCCGCCGGCGACGACAGCGCGGTCCCGACGCAGACGCAGGTGCTGGGCGCGCTGGACGCGGTGGTCGGCGACGCGGACGTGGTGATCAACGCGGCCGGTTCGCTCCCCGGCGACCTGCACAGGTTGTGGCGGGCCCGCTCGCCGCGCCAGTACCACCTGGAGTACGGCTACTCCTGCATGGGCTACGAGATCCCGGCCGCCGTCGGCGTGCAGCAGGCGGCGCCGGACACGCCGGTGTGGGCCCTGGTCGGCGACGGCACCTACCTGATGATGCCGACCGAGATCGTCACGGCCGTCCAGGAGGGGCTGCCGATCAAGCTGCTGCTGATCCAGAACCACGGTTACGCCTCCATCGGCGGCCTGTCGGAGTCGGTGGGCGCCGAACGCTTCGGCACCGCCTACCGCCACCGCGCCGCCGACGGCTCCTTCACCGGGGCCCCGCTCCCGGTCGACCTGGCCGCGAACGCCGGCAGCCTCGGCATGGACGTACTGCGCGCCAAGACCGTGGGCGAGCTGCGCCAGGCGCTGCGCACCGCCCGTACCGCACAGCGCCCCACCTGCGTGTACGTCGAGACGGACGCCGTGAGCCCGGCCGCGGCCGCGGTGCCCGCCGCGGCCTGGTGGGACGTGCCGGTGGCCGAGGTGGCCGCCCGCGAGGCCGCCGTCGAGGCCCGTACGCGCTACGACCGCGAGGTCGCCGCCCGCCGCCGCCACCTGTAGCCCGGCCACCGGCCGCGGGACGGGCGGGCCTCCTGCCCCGGCACATCACCCGCGCGGGGCCGTGACCCCGCCCGCCGCAGCCGGTTGACCAGGTGTTCGGTGGGGACGGCGAGGTCTCGGGAGGACGGCGGTATGGACACGGGCACAGGCACGGGCACGGGCACGGGCACGGGCACAGGCACGGGCACGGGCACGGGCACGGGCACAGGCACGGGCACGGGCACGGGCACAGGCACGGGCACGGGCACGGGCACGGGCAGCGGAGCGGGCGGCGGCACGGATGCGGGGCACGGCTTCGTCAGCCGGCGGCGTTTCCTGGGGACGTCGGCCGTCTCCCTGGCGGCGGCGTCCCCGGTCGCCGTGCCCGCCGCCCGGGCGCTCGCCGCGGCCGGGGCCGGGCGGGTCCTGACGTACCACGAGGCGACCGGAGGATCCGTCACCGCGCGCGCGGACGGTCAGGTGCTGATCGCCGAGGTGCAGGGCGTGCTGTGGCGCGTGCCCCGCGCGGGCGGCGCCGCCGAGCGGCTGACCGGCTGGGAGGTGGAGGCGACCCGGCCCGCTCTCTCCCCCGACGGGCGGACGGTCGCCCTGGGCGGCTACGCGGGCGGTGCCTTCCACCTGTGGACGATGCGGGCGGACGGCGGCGGGCTGCGCCGGCTCACCGACGGCCCGTGGGACGACCGCGGGGTGGCGTGGTCGCCGGACGGCACCCGGCTGGCGTTCTCCTCCGAGCGCGGCGGCGACCCGGTGACCGGGGGCTCGTTCGGCCTGTGGACGCTCGACGTGGGCAGTGCCCGGCTCACCCGGGTGACCACCGGCCCCTTCGAGGACTACGACCCGGTCTGGGCCCCGGACGGACGGACGCTGGTGTGCGTGCGCGCCGCCCACACGGCCGACGGCGGCAACGACGGCGGACGGACCCTGGTGCGGGTGTCCCTCGCGGACGGCACGGCCCGGGCGCTGCACACCGTGGCCACGGGCCGTCTGCTGTGCCCGGCCGTCTCCCCGCGGGGCCGGATCGCCTGGCTGCGGCTGTCCGGTGCGGACGGTCCGCCCTCCCTCCCGCCGTCCCGGGCGGAGCTGCTGGTCGACGGGCACGTGGTCTCGGCGGGCGAGGACCTGGCGGCGGCGCCGCCGTGCTGGCTCGGCGAGGACCGGCTCCTCTACGTGGCCGACGGCCGCATCCGGATCCGCGCCCTGGGCACCCCGTCCGTCACCGACGTCCCCTTCACCGCCCGGATGCCGGTGCCGGGACCGGGCCGCCGGACCGGACGGCGCGACGCGGCGCGGACGGACACCGGCCCCGTGCGCGGCCTGCACCGGCCGGTGCTGTCCCCCGACGGACGCCAGGTGGCGTGCGCCGCCCTCAACTCCCTGTGGCTGCTGCCCGCCGGGGGCGACGCGGCCGGCCTGCCGCGCGAGCTGCTCCGGGCCGCCGCGGTGGACTACGTGCAGATGCCCGCCTGGGCCCCCGACGGGCGCAGCCTGCTGTACTGCACCGACCGCGACGGGCTGTCCGCCGTGCGCAGGATCCGCCTGGACGGTTCGGGCGACGAGGCGGTGACCGGCGCCGGGCGCCTGGCCCCGGCCGTGTCACCGGACGGCACGCGGCTGGCCTGCCTCGACGTCACCGGCGACCTGCTGGTGCGGGACCTGGACACGGGCGAGGAGCGGACCGTGGCCCGCCCGCTCGCCACCGACGGCCCGCCCGGCACCCCCACGTGGTCCCCGGACGGGCGGTACGTGGCCTTCTGCGACCGCAACCGGCTCAACCACCGCTTCCGCGAGGGCTACAACGTCATCCGCGTCGTCGACGTGCGCACCGGCACCGAGCGGCGCCACCTGCCCGCCGCGCACCAGTCGCTGTCCGACCGGGTCGCCGCCGGGCCGGTCTGGTCACCGGACGGCCACTGGATGGCGTTCGTCGCCGAGTCCGTCCTGTGGCTGCTGCCGGTCACGGCCGACGGCACCCCCGCGGGCCGCGCCCGCCGGCTCACCGACGAGCCCGCCGACCACCCGAGCTGGGCGGCCGACTCCCGCACCCTGCTGTACCTGTCCTGCGGGCACCTGCGCCTGCTGTCCCTCGACGACGCCCGGACGCCGGTGCGGGCGCGCACCCTGCCCGCCGTGCCGGGCGCACGCCGCCGCGCGCCCGGCGGCCGGGAACCGCTGCGCGTCCACGCCGGGCAGTTGTGGGACGGCACCGGCGGCGCGCCGCGCCAGGACGTGGACATCCTCGTCCGCGGCGAGCGGATCACCGCCGTCGAACCGCACCGCGCCCGCCGGCCGGGCCACCGCACGCTCGACGCCTCCGCCCGGACCGTCCTGCCCGGCCTGTTCGACAGCCACACCCACCCGTACCAGGCCACCTACGGCGCCCGGCAGAACCTGACCGCCCTCGCCTACGGCATCACGACCACCGCATGCATGGGCGGCCCCCTGTACGAGACGGTCCGGCTGCGCGAGGCGACCGGCTCCGGCGCCTGCCTGGGCCCGCGGTCCCTGGCCTGCACCGAACTGATCGACGGCTCCCGCACCGCCTACAGCATGGGCCGCGCCCACCGCACCGAGAGCGGGGTGCGGCGCACCCTGGAGCGCGCCGCCGCCCTGGACGTCGACTTCGTCAAGACCTACGTACGGGCCCCGGGCCGGTTCATGGCGCTGGCCGCCGAGGCGGCGCACCGGCTGGGCGTGCCGTGCGGCAGCCACCTGTGCGCGCCGGGCCGGACCGCCGGGCAGGACCTGACCACCCATCTCCAGGCCACCCAGCGGCTGCCGTACGGCCATGCCACCACCCCGCTCGGCCACGTCCACCAGGACCTGGTCGAGCAGTACGCCGACGGTGACTTCGCCATGATCATGACGCCGTTCAGCGCGCAGTTCCTGCTCGGCGCGGACCCGGCGCTCGCCGAGGACCCCCGGGTGGACGTCCTCATGCCGCCCTGGGACGCCGCCGCCGTACACGAGCGCGCCGGCACCCGGCCCACCGCGCCGGAACTGGCGGCGCTGGCGCTGGAGTTCGACGACTACCGGCGGCTGGCCGCGCACGGCGCACGGCTCGCCCTGGGCACCGACTCGCCCCTGGTGCCGGTCGGCCTCTCCCTGCACCTGGCCCTGCGCGGCCTGCACGCCCACGGGTTCACCGCCGCCCAGGCCCTGCACACCGCCACCACCGTCCCGGCCCGCCTGTTCGGTCTCGGCCGGGACCTCGGGACGGTGGAGGCGGGCAAGCTGGCCGAGCTGACGGTGGTCGACGGCGACCCGTTCACCGACTTCGCCTCGCTCGTCGACACGGTCGCGGTGGTGCGGGCCGGCGTCCCCCAGCGCCGGGACGACCTCGTCGCCCGGCGCAGGGCGGGCGACTGACGGCCGGTCCCGGGGAACGGGACGGGGGCGTGGACGCCGCCCGCGTGGTGAACGCCGGCGGCCCCGCGTTGCGGAGGCCGCGAAGAACGCGCTGCCCGGCAGCCCGGCCTTCCTCGACGGTGGCTGGAAGACGGCGGACGAGCAGGACCTGCGGGCCCCGTCCGCTGCTCACTCGGGGCCGTCACTCGGGGCCGCGAGATGGGCGGGCCAGCTCGTCGGCCAGGCGGCGCATGGCCGTGCCGTTGGCGCGCCGCATCATGGCGCGGACCGCCGGGGCCAGCAGCCGGTCGGCGAGAGGGACGCGCTGCCAGGCGTACGTGAACGAGACGCGGCTCCCGCCGGTCGGCAGCGGTTCGATGGTGTAGCTGCCGCGGGCCAGGCGCCGGCCGGCCGCGCTGACGTTGCGTTCGACGAGGCGCCGTGGCGCTCGCGCCTCGACGGTCTCGATGGTCACCTCGGTCTTCGCGCCGCCCAGCGTGGCGGTGACCGTGGCACACGACCCGACGCCGCGGCCGGGGCCGCTGCAGCGCCAGTCGGACAGGTAGTGGTCGGTGAACCGCTCGTGGTGAGCCATGACAGCGAGGAACTCGTAGACCTGCTCCGGCGCCTGCGGTACGTCGACCGACACAGTGACGGGCTGCATGTGCCCCACGGTATCGGCGCGTGGGGGCCGATGGATACGCGCGTGACACGGTGAGCACGGCTGCCCGACGGGCTCCGTGCCCCGCGCTCCCGCCGAGCCCCGTGGCCCTCACCCGCTCCCACCGGTCAAGGACGCCGGTTCCCGACTGGTCCCCAGGAACGGTCGAGGGCCGGTCTCGGACTGCTCCGAAACCGGCCCTGATCTGCGACTCTCACGAGTCGGGACGACAGGATTTGAACCTGCGACCCCTTGACCCCCAGTCAAGTGCGCTACCAAGCTGCGCCACGTCCCGATGCGCTCACGTGCGGTGATCCGCGTGATCGCGCGAAAGTCACTTTACCGCACGCCGGGGGCCGCGCCGAAGGAGGCGCTCGGGCAGGTCGCCGGACACCGGTCGCCGGGCCGGGCGTCGAGGAGGGGCATCAAGGAGAGGCATCAAGGAGAGGCGGCGAGGAGAGGCAGAATCGAACCATGAGCAGCACACCCTCCGGCCGGGCGGTCGGCGCGCGGGACCGGGACAGCGAGGGGCGGGCGCGCAACGCCCGGCCCCGGGACGGCCTGGGGCGCCCCCTGCCCTACGGCGCGGACGGGGTGCCACGGCAGCCCGAGGGCGTGGTGCGCACGCCTGAGGAGACGGTCACCGAGGCACAGGGGCTGCTGGACGCGGGCAGGCCGTTCCACGCGCACGAGGTGTTCGAGGACGCCTGGAAGTCGGGGCCCGAGGAGGAGCGCGGGCTGTGGCGCGGGCTGGCCCAGCAGGCGGTGGGGCTCACGCACGCCGCCCGCGGCAATGTCACCGGCGGTGCCCGGCTGCTGCGGCGCGGGGCGGGCGCGGTACGGGAGTGGGCGGCGGACAGCGGGGTGCGCGAGCCGTACGGCATGGACGTGGCCGGACTCGTCGCCTGGGCGGAGGAACTGGCCGACGCCGTGGAGCGCGGGTCGGCGGGCGACGTGGACGCGGCCGAGCGGGCACCCCGGCTGCGCGGCGGGGCGTAGGGCCCCGGCCGCACGGCGGGCATAGGGCCCCGGCCGCACGGCGGGCGCAGGGCCCCGGCCGCACGGCGGGCGCAGGGCCCCGGCCGCACGGCGGGCATAGGGCCCCGGCTGCGCGGCGGGCGCAGGACTCCGGGCTGCGCGGCGGGCGTAGGGCCGGGCGGCGCGGCGGGCGTAGGGCCGGGCGGCGCGGCAGGGGGCGGGGTCACCGACCGGTGGCTGGGCGGTGGCGTAGGCAGTGGCCGGGGGCGGTCAGTGGCAGTCGGTGGTGGTCGCCGGCGGTCGGTGCGCGTGTTGTCAGTGGGCTGCGGCAGACTCGGGGCGTGCGGAAGATTCATGTCATCGGTATCGGCGCGGGCGACCCCGACCAGCTCACCCTGCAGGCGGTCAGGGCGCTGCGCGACACGGACGTGTTCTTCGTCCTGGACAAGGGTGAGATGAAGGCGGACCTCGTGCGGCTGCGCCGGGAGATCCTCCGCACGCACCTGCCCGAGGGCGCGTACCGGGTCGTGGAGGCGCGCGACCCGGAGCGGGACCGCGCGGCGGGCGGCGCGGGCTACTCCCCCGCCGTCGGGCAGTGGCGCAGCGCCCGCGCCGGCGTCTACGAGCGGCTGATCGCCGAGGAACTGGCCGAGGACGAGACCGGCGCCTTCCTGGTCTGGGGCGACCCGGCGCTGTACGACAGCACGCTCGGGATCCTGGAGGAGGTGCTGGCGCGCGGGGCCGTCGACTTCGGGTACGACGTCGTACCCGGCATCAGCAGCGTCTCCGCCCTGGCCGCCCGGCACCGTACCGGGCTGAACCGGATCGGCGGGCCCGTGCAGATCACCACCGGGCGGCGGCTCGCCGAGGGCTTCCCGGACGGCGTGGACGACGTCGTGGTGATGCTCGACGCCCACCGGACGTTCCGGCAGTACGCCGACCAGGACCTCGACATCTACTGGGGCGCGTACCTGGGCACTTTGGACGAGATCCTGGACTCCGGGCCGATCGCCGAGGCCGCGCCGCGCATCGAGCGGCTGCGCGCCGAGGCCCGTGAGCGCAAGGGCTGGATCATGGACACGTATCTGCTGCGCCGCAGACCGAAGGACTAGACCCCGGGCCCTGATCCGGCCGGAAGCGGCGATGGTCATGGGTGCCGCCCGCCTGCCGCGTGGGCCCGTTCCGGCCGACGTCGTGCTCGGCCAGGGGGCCGACCTCCCAGCCGGCGTCGCGGCAGTGGGCGACCAGGCCGGGCAGGGCGGTGAGGGCGGCGTGCCAGCAGCCCGGGGCCGAGGCGCGGTCCGTGTCGTGCAGGAGGACCGTGCCGCCGCCCCGCAGGTCCGCCGTGACGTTCGCGTGAACGGAGGCGCTGGTCGCGTCCGCCGTCCAGTCCCGGCCCCACGCGGACCACAGCACGGGCCGCAGGGCCAGGCGCCGGGCGGCCGCCCAGCGGCCCGCGGTGAGGATGCCGTAGGGCGGGCGGTACCACAGGGGCCGGTGGCCGGTGAGGTCGTGCACCACGCGGACCGCGCGCGCGGTCTCCCGCAGGTCCCGGCCGGGGGCGGGCAGCCACGGACGGCTGTGGGCCCAGCCGTGCACGGCCAGTTCGTGCCCGCGCTCGGTGACGGAGCGGGTGAGCGCGGGGTGGCGGGCCGCGCTCTCGCCCAGCACGAAGAAGGTGGCGCGCACGTCGAGCCGGTCCAGTGCGTCCAGGAAGTACGGCGTGGTCGCGGGGTCGGGTCCGTCGTCGAAGGTGAGCGCGATGTGGCCGGGCCCGCCGTGCCCGGCCAGGCGGGGGAAGCAGGCGGAGCGGAAGCGCGGCAGCCAGGTGGCGGCCGGGACGATGTGCGCGGCCGCCACGACGGCGATGCCGGCCAGCGGCGCGAGGCCCGCCGCCCTGACCGCCGCGGCCCCCGCGCCCGGCCCCTCACCGTGCGCGGCGCCGGTCACGCGTTCGCGGGCGCTCACGCGGGCTCACCCGAACCGTGCGGCGAGGCGCCGGTACAGGCCGGGCGCGGCCCCGCGGACCCGGCCGGGCAGCCGGGTCCAGCCGGGGACGTAGACCTCGTCCCGTCCGCGCGCGACCGCCTCCCACACCGCGTCGGCGACCCGGGCCGCGGGGACGGGCCTGGGCCGGGAGCGCCGGTACGGTACGCCGCGGCGGTCGAAGAAGGGGGTGTCCACCACCCCGGGCACCACGTGGCTGATGCCGACGCCGGTGCCCCGCAGTTCGTAGCGGACGGCGTCGGCGAAGGTGCCCAGCGCGGCCTTGGCGGCCGAGTAGACGGCCTCGTCCCGCACCCCCACGGTCCCGGCCAGGGAGCCGATGATGACCACGCGGCCGGCGCCCTGTCCCACCATGTGCGGCAGCAGCAGCCGGACCAGATGGACGGTGGCGAGGACGTTGACGTCGAAGACCTCGTCGATGGCGGGTTGCGGCATCGTGCTGAACGGCCCGGCCCAGCCGATGCCCGCCCCGGCGACCAGCAGGTCCACCCGGCCGACACGGTCGAGCGTGAACTCCGCGAGCCGGCGTTCGGCGCCCGGGCCGGACAGGTCCGCCGGGTAGACCTCCGCCGAGGTGCCCCGGGCCACCTCCTCCAGACGGGTGCGGTCCCGCCCGTTGAGCACCATCCGCCAGCCGCCCTCCGCCGCGAGCCGGCGTGCGACGGCCGCGCCGATCCCGGAGGAGGCGCCCGTCACCAGGGCGCCCCCGCCCCTCGGGGTGCCGTCACCGCTTCGGCGGCGCTCGGCGCCCGGCGTCGCCGGTGCCTCGGGACGGGCCCCGGAGCCGGACCGTACGCGGGAAGGGGCTTGGGTCATGGGGGCGCACCTCTGGATCGACGGGCCCGGGGCCGCCGGTGCGGCCCCGGCAGTCCGGGACGGCCATGCCGGGCGTGGGGTATCCCCGGGGGCCGGGTCCGAAACACGGGACGGGCTGGGGCGGGTCCGTTCGTTTGACTGCGGTGGGTGAGGGTTACTCACTTCCAGTGTCGTCCGAATCGCCCGCCCCGCCACCGCTGCCCGCCGCCCGTGGCTCCGTGACCGGGCCCGCGGGGGCCCTTCCGGCCGGCCTCGCGGCCGACGCCCCGGCCCCCGGTCCTGCCGGGGCCGAGCGGCTGCTCGTGGTGAGCGCGAGCATGGGTTCGGGGCACGACACGGTGGCGGCGGAACTGGCCCGCCGGGCGCGCGCCGCCGGCCGGGAGGTCCATGTCGTCGACGTACTGGCGCTGCTGCCCTGCGGTCTCGGGGCGGGGCTGCGCCGGGGTTACCAGGGTGCCGTCCGGCACTGCCCCTGGGTCTACGCCGGTGTCTACGACCTGTTCCTGCGGCCCGGGCCCCGGCCGCGCCCGAGCGGCACTCCACTGGCGCGGCTGGCGGGGGACGCGCTGTCGGCGCTGGTGCGCGAGACGCGCGCCGACGTCGTGGTTCCGGTGTTCCACCTGGCGGCCCAGCTCACCGGCCACCTGCGGGAGCGCGGTGCCCTGCGGGTGCCGAGCACGGTGGTCGTGGTCGACTTCGCCGTGCACCGCCAGTGGCTGCACCCGGGCAACGACCTGTACCTGTGTATGACGGACGAGGCCGCGCGGGAGGTGCGCCGGGGCCTGGGCCGGCCGGCGCGGGCGCCGGGCCCTGTGGTGGACCCGGCCTTCTTCGCCGGGGAACCCGGGGCGGCCCGGTGGCGGGACCGGTTGGAGCGGCACGGCCGCGGACGTCCGGCGGTGCTGGTCTCCGCGGGTGCCTGGGGCGCCGGGGCGCGGCTGCCCCGTACCGCGCGGCTGCTCGCGGCGCACGGTTTCCTGCCCGTCGTGCTGTGCGGGCGCAACGAGCGGTTGCGGCAGGCCCTGTCCGACGTGCCCGGGGTCCTCACCCCCGGTTGGGTGACGGACATGCCCGGCCTGCTGCACGCCTGTGCGGCGCTGGTGGACAACGCGGCCGGGCAGACCGCCGTCCAGGCCCTCGCGGCCGGCCTGCCGGTCGTCGGGTACCGGCCGCTGCCGGGGCACGGCGCGGAGGGCGTGCGCCGCATGGCGGGCCTCGGGGTGTCCGAGCACGCACGGGACGGAGCCGCCCTGCTGCGGTCCCTGGCCCGGCTCACGGCGGCGGGACCAGAACGCGAGCGGCGCGTGGCGGCGGGATACGCCCTGTTCCGGTCCGACGCGCTGACGGAGGTCGTACGCCTGCACGACTGACCCCTGCGCCCCGGGCCGCCCCCGCCGCGTCGGCGTCCACTCCCGGGCCCGGAGCCGGTCCTACGGGCCGGTCGTCCTCGCGTGGTCCAGGCACCCTACGCGGGCGACGTTCTCCCGGTCCTCGGCGTCCTCGCTGGGCGACCCGGCGAACCAGGCGTCGAGGATCTCGTTCAGCAGCGGCTCGGACGTCAGGCGCAGACCGAGGGCCAGCACGTTGGCGTCGTTCCAGCGGCGCGCGCCGTCGGCCGTGTAGGCGTCGGTGCACAGGGCCGCCCGGATGCCGGGCACCTTGTTCGCGGCGATGGAGGCGCCCGTTCCGGTCCAGCAGCACACGACCGCCTGGTCGCTGCGGCCCTCGGCGACGTCACGGGCCGCCGCCTGGGAGCACGCCGCCCACTGCGGGTCGTCGCCGGGGCGCAGGGCCCCGTGGGCGACCACCTCGTGGCCGCGGTCGCGGAGCCCGGCGACCAGGGCGCGGGCCACGGGTTCGACCATGTCGGAGGAGACGGAGATCCGCATGTCCGGCAGGCTACGCCTGGAAGAGGCTCATGCCGAGCAGGAGGGCGGAGACGAACAGGACGGCTCCGCCGATGACGGCGACCACGCGGGAGTGGCGCCGCAGGGAGGTGCGCAGGCCGGGGCGGCGCGGGGGCACCCGGTGGACGGTGGTGTTCCAGCCGGTGTCCACGGCCGGGACCTGCGGGAGCGCGGCGGCCCGGCCGGGTGTCGCCCCGGCGGTCCCCTGGTGGCGCGGGACGGGGGGGTAGGGGTCGTGGCCGAGGCCCGGCGTTTCCGGCGGGAGCGGTTCGGGTGCGCCGCGCCAGGCGCCGCTGCGGAACCAGTCGGCCGTCTGCCGGGCCGTGGGCCGCTCCTCGGGGCGTTTGGCGAGCATGCTCAGCAGGTACGCCTCGAAGGCCGGGGGCAGCGCGGCGCCGCGCTGGTGCGGGGGCACGGGCGGGGAATCGACGTGCTGGTAGAGCAGCCCGGTGGCGGTGTCCGACTCGAAGGGCGGGCGGCCCACCGCCAGTTGGTAGAGCACGCAGCCGAGCGAGTACAGGTCGGAGGCGGAGGAGGCGGGCGTGCCGATGGCGCGCTCGGGTGCCAGGTAGAGGCCGGTGCCGACGATCTGCCCGGTGGTGGTGAGTCCGGCCGACGGATCGTCGACGAACCGCGCGATGCCGAAGTCGCCGATGCGGACCGTGCCGTCGCGGTCGCTCAGCAGGTTGCCGGGCTTGATGTCGCGGTGCACGATGCCCTGGGCGTGCGCGGCGGCCAGGCCCTCGGCCGCCTGTTCGGCCACCTGGGCCAGCCGGTCGGGCGCGAGCGGGCCGCCCGAGGACAGTTCCCCGGACAGGCTGTCGCCCTCGACCAGTTCCATGACGAGGAAGCAGCGGTGCTCCCAGGTGCCGAAGTCGAGCGTGCCCACCACATGGGGGTGGTTGAGCCGGGCGGAGGTCTGCGCCTCCAGCCGGAAACGCGCCTCGGCCGAGGCGTCGGCCACGTCGCTCAACAGCAGTTTGACCGCGACGGGCCGGCCGAGCACCTCGTCCTGGGCCCGCCAGACCTCGCCCATCCCGCCCCGCCCGATGACCGCGTGGAGCCGGTACCGATCCGCCACCAGCACCTGTAGACCGCCCTCAATCCCCGAAGTCGCAAACGTCCCAGAATTCCCACCCGTACGAGCCTCGCCCCTCGGGCGGGCACGGCGGCAGCCGGGCACCGCATCCGGGGCGCGGCAACCGGCCCATCTTAACGATCACTTGGCCTTCCGCCGACCGATGCCTTACCCGCAGCGGGGCGCGGCGGACCGGTACCTACGGGACCGATCGGGCCCTTCCGGGTGAAAAGCGGAACATCCCTCTTCGTACCAGTATGTAGAACTGATCATGTATGCCATCGTCGCCGTGACCCGCTGATCCACTCGGGAAGGGTGAGGACGACCTTGGACCCACTGACCTGGCTGCTCATCCCGCTGGCCACCGCGATCATGGCGGCCCTCTGGGGCTGCTGCTCGGGGCGCTCACGGCGCACCGACGACTGGGCCGACGTGCAGCGCTACGACCGCCTGCGGGCGGCCCTGGCCCGCGCGAGCGCCTCGGCCCCCACCACACCGGCGACCCCCTGCTGACCCGACACGCCCCTGACCAGACCTAGCCCACCAGCAGCTGCACTCCGCCCACGACCGTCGCCGCGATCACCAGCCGCTCGAACAGCCGCTGGTCGATCCGGTCGACGGCCCAGCGGCCGAGCAACGCCCCGGGCACGACGAACACCGCGAGCGCCGCGTCCAGCAGCAGGGAACGGCCGTCGATCAGGCCGAGCCCCGCGCTGAAGGGCACCTTGGCGACGTTGACGACGAGGAAGAAGAAGGCCGACGTCCCGAGGAAGCCGAGCTTGCGGAAGCCCGCCGAGAGCAGGTACAGCGACATCACCGGGCCGCCCGCGTTGGCGACCATCGTGGTGAAGCCGCCGAGGACGCCGTAGGAGCGGGCCTTGAGGCGGCCGGAGCGAGTGGCGACGGCGCCGGCCTCCTCCGCCCGGCCGCCCGCCCGGCGCCGCCCCACCGTGACGGCCGCCATCAGCAGCAGGATGGCACCGATCGAGATCCGCACGACGCCGTCGTCGGCCCACAGCAGGAACAGGGTGCCGACGACCACGCCGACCGCGACGGCCGGGAACAGCCGCCACAGCGTGGGCCAGTGGGCGTGCCGCCGGTAGGTCAGGACGGCGAGCACGTCGCCGGCGATCAGCACCGGCAGGAGCACCCCTGTGGAGGCGCGGGCGGGCAGCACCGCCGCGAAGATCGCGAGGCTGACCGTGTTCGCCCCGCTGACGGCGGTCTTGGAGAAGCCTACGAGCAGGGCCGCGCACGCGAGCGCCGCGAAGGCCCAGCCGGATATGTGCCACATCGTCATCGTGTCCATGCGGAGACCGATGCTAGGGCCGGTCGGGATCCGGCCGTGAGCAGGGTCTCGTCAGGTGATCCCGCGACCCGGCGCCCCGGTGACCCGGTTCCTCACTGACCCGGTTCCTCACTGACCCGGTGACCCGGTGACCACAGCGCCCCGCCGGGGCAGGCGTCCCGGCGTCAGGCGTACCGGGCGCGCAGCTCGCGCTTGAGCACCTTCATGCTGGGGCCGAGCGCCGGCGCGTCGGTGAACTCCACCCGCCGCGGGTACTTGTGGCGGCCCGGGCGTTCCTTGGCCCACTGGGTGACGGCGGCGGCGTCCGCCTGCGCTGCGGGGGCCGGGACGACGACCGCGCACACCTCCTCGCCGTGCAGTTCGTCGGGCAGGCCGATGACGGCGACCTGGGCGAGGCGGGGTGGAGCAGCAGCACCTCCTCCACCTCGCGCGGGTAGACGTTGCAGCCGCCGCGGATGACGACGTCCTTCTTGCGGTCGACGATGCTGAGGAAGCCCTCGTCGTCCTTGGTGCCGAGGTCGCCGGCCAGTTCGGCGCCCAGCGCGACCACGCGGACCCCGGCGGCACGGGCGGCGGCGGCGCCCGTGACCGCCTGCGCGGGATGGCACAGCAGCAGCGTGGCCCCGCTGTCCTCCAGGACGTGTTCGACCTCCGCCGCCGACAGGAGCAGGTGCACGGGGACGACGACCGCGCCGGCCGCGGCGATCGCGTAGTACGCCTGCGGGAACTCGGCGGTGTCGGGTGCCATCAGCGCGACCCGGTCCCCCGGCCGGACCCCGAGTCCGACGAGCGCCCCGGCCTGCGCGCGGGCCCGCTGCCACACCTGGGCGAAGGTGAGCCGCAGGTCGCCTTCGACGAGGGCGGTCTTGTCGGGGCGGCGCCGCGCGTTCTCGGCGAGGACGGCGGCGACGGAGAGGGTTGCCATGGGGGGACTTCCTTCAGGTACGGCTCCGTTGCGGCTCTGATCGGTTGCGGCGGTGGTCACGGCCCGGCTGGTCACAGCTCGGCCAGGGACTCTCGGCCAGGGACGTCCGGCCAAGGACGTTCGAAGCTATGGACGTTCGACGAGGACGGCGCTGCCCTGGCCGACGCCCACGCACATCGTGGCGAGGCCGCGGGCCGCGCCGGTGCGGTGCATGCGGTGCAGCAGCGTGGTGAGGATGCGGGCGCCGGAGCAGCCGAGCGGGTGGCCGAGGGCGATGGCACCGCCGGTCGGGTTGACCAGGTCCTCGTCGATGCCGAGCTGGTCGACGCAGGCCAGGGCCTGGGCCGCGAAGGCCTCGTTGAACTCGGCCTCCTCGACGTCCCCGATCTCCCATCCGGCGCGGGCCAGCACCTTGCGCGTGGCGGGGACGGGGCCGATGCCCATGACGTCGGGGTGGACGCCCGCGGAGGCGCCGGCGACGTAACGGCCCAGGGATTCCAGCCCGAGGTCGTTCAGTGCCTCCTCGCTGACCAGGAGGAGGCCGGCGGCGCCGTCGTTCATCGGGGAGGCGTTGCCCGCGGTGACCGTGCCGCCGGTGCGGAAGACGGGTTTCAGCCGGGCGAGCTTGTCGTAGGAGGTGTCCTCACGGATGCACTCGTCGGTGTCGACGACGACGCCGTCGGAGCGGTGGACGGGCAGGAGTTCGCGGTCGAAGTGGCCTTCCTTGCGTGCCTGGGCGGCCCGCCGGTGGCTGCGCAGTGCGAAATCGTCCTGGCGTTCGCGTGCGATGCCGTACCGGGTGGCGACCTCCTCGGCGGTCTCGCCCATGGACAGCAGCCCGTGCAGGTCCTTCATCGCCGGGTTGACCAGGCGCCAGCCGAGCCGGGTGTCGTACGTCTCGATGCGGTGCGGCAGCGCCTCGTCCGGGCGGGGCAGCACGAAGGGGGCGCGGCTCATCGACTCGGACCCGCCCGCGAGCACGATGTCGGCCTCGCCCGCGGCGATGGTGCGGGCGGCGGTGGTGACGGCCTCCAGGCCGGAGGCGCAGAGCCGGTTGACGGTGGCGCCGGGCACGGACTCGGGCAGCCCGGCGAGCAGGGCCGCCATCCGGGCGACGTTGCGGTTGTCCTCGCCGGCCTGGTTGGCGGCGCCCCAGCAGACGTCGTCGACGCGGGCCGGGTCGAGCGCCGGTACGTCGGCGACCAGGGCGCGGATCACCGCCGCGGCCAGGTCGTCCGGGCGTACGCGGGAAAGGGACCCGCGCAGCTTGCCGATCGGGGTGCGGCGGGCGGCCGCGAAGTGGACGGGACGCACGGCAGGACTCCTCAAAGGGCTCGCACGGCCGCACGCGGGCCTGTCGGTCGTGCGGCCTCGCGCAGCCATTAATTAGCACTGCTAGTTTTAGACTATAGACCTCGGACCGGCCCGCTGGGAAGATCCCCCCTCCACACCCGCCGTCGCCGCTGGAGGAGACATGACCGACACCCGCGAGCACGCCCTCACCGGAACCCGGGGCGCCCTGGCCGTCCACGAGTGGCCCCACCCGCGACCTCGGTTCCTCGCCCTGCTGGCGCACGGGTACGGCGAGCACGCGGGGCGGTACGGGGAGGTGGCGGGTTCGCTCGGGACGCTCGGCGCGGCCGTGTACGCGCCCGACCACCAGGGTCACGGGAGGTCGGCGGGCGAGCGCGTGGTCGTCGAGGACTTCGAGGACGTGGTGAGCGACCTGCACACCGTGGCGGACCTCGCCCGCGCCGCGCACCCGGGGCTGCCGGTCGTCCTGTTCGGCCACTCCATGGGCGGTCTGATCGCGGCCCGCTACGCCCAGCGGTACGGCGCGGAGCTGACCGCGCTCGTGCTGTCGGGGCCGGTCATCGGCGCCTGGGAGCTGCCCGGACGGCTGCTCGGCCTCGACGAGATCCCCGACACGCCGATCAGCCCGGCCGCGCTCTCCCGGGACCCGGCGGTCGGCGCGGCCTACGCGGCGGACCCGCTGGTGTGGCACGGCCCGATGAAGCGGCCGACGCTGGAGGCGTTCGCGCGGACGCTGCGGACCGTCGCCGACGGCGGTGGCGTCGGGCGGCTTCCCGTGCTGTGGCTGCACGGCGACGACGACCGGCTGGTGCCGCTGCCCGGGAGCCGGGTCGGCGTGGAACGGCTCACCGGCGGCGGCCCCGGTGGGAGCGGCAGAGCGCGCGAGAGCCGCGGCGACCTGACCGAGCGGGTCTATCCGGGCGCCCGGCACGAGGTGTTCCAGGAGACGAACAGGGCCGAGGTGTTCGCGGACGTGACGGCTTTCCTGGAGCGGGTCCTGCCTCGCTGAGCACCTCCTGCGGGCACCGCGGCGGGGACGGTTTGCGGGGGCACTCGCCGGGCACCCGCTCGGTACCGCGCAAGACGACCCCACGAGGGAGAACCACCGCATGACTGTCGTGAAGAGCACGATTCCCGAGTCGGCACGCCAGGTCACCGGGGAGGCACTGCAGAGCACCCTGGTGGATCTTCTCGGGCTCTCGCTGATCGGGAAGCAGGCGCACTGGAACATCGTGGGCCCCCGGTTCCGCTCCATCCACCTGCAACTGGACGAGGTGGTGGCGTCGGCCCGCGAGTTCGCCGACACGGTCGCGGAACGCTCCTCGGCGCTCGGCCTGCCCCCGGACGGCCGCCCGGAGACGATCGCCTCCGCGTTCACGCTGCCCGGCCCGAAGGACGGCTGGGTCCGCGACACCGACGTGGTCGAGCTGATCGTCGAGGCCCTGGAGGCGGCCATCGTCCGGCTGCGCGAGCGCATCGAGGCGACCGAGAAGCCGGACCCGGTCACCCAGGACCTGCTGATCACGATCACCGCCGAGCTGGAGAAGCAGCGCTGGATGTTCGCGGCGGAGAACGTGTCCCGCGACGACTGACCGGCCCGCTCGTCCCGCTCCGGCCTGCCGCCGGTTCCGCCTCCGGCCGGCCGCCGCTCTCGCCTCCGGCCGGCCGTCGGCTTCCCCTCGCCGCCGGCGTCCCCTCCGCACAGGCTCCGGAAGCGCGCGTACGGAAGAGGTTTCTATGAGCGAAGACCGTCCGGCGGCCTCCGGGAGGGACGGCCGCGAGGCGCGGATCCTGCGGCGGCTGGTCGAGACACACGGCCGCACCTTCGCCCAGGAGGCCGGCATCAACCTGAAGGACACCCCGCAGCCGCTGTACCGGCTGCTGGTCCTCGCCGTCCTGCTCAGCGCCCGGATCCGCGGCTCGGTCGCCGTCGCCGCGGCCCGTGAACTGGCGGGGGCCGGGCTGCGCGATCCGCGCCGGATGGCCGCAGCCGACTGGCAGGAGCGCGTGGACGCGCTCGGCCGCGGCGGTTACCGGCGCTACGACGAACGCACCGCCACCCAACTCGGCGAGGGCGCCGAGCTGGTCACCGGACGCTGGGGCGGTGACCTGCGTCGGCTGCGCAGGGAGGCGGGCGGGGACGTGACGGCGCTGCGCGCACTGCTCCAGGAGGTGCCGGGCCTCGGGCCGGCCGGCGCGGACATCTTCCTGCGCGAGGCGCAGGGCGTCTGGCCGGACCTCGCCCCCTACCTGGACGCCAAGGCGCTGTCCGGCGCGGAGCGCCTCGGCCTGCCGGCCGAACCCGGCCTCCTGGCCGCCCTCGCCGGCGGCACGGACCCCGCGATCCTCGCGGCGGCCCTCGTCCGCGCGGCGCTGGACAAGAAGGTGGCCGAATCGGTCAGGTGATCCCCCGGCTCCGGGCGCCTCAGCCCCGCCGCAGCCCCCGGATCCGGGCGCTGCGGGCCCCGCGGTGATACCCCGGCCCCCGCCGTACCTCCCCTCAGTCCCGCCCCACCGGCAGCCGCATCAGGCGGGAGATGGTCCGCAGGACGCCGTTGTCGTTGTTGGAGGGGGCCAGGTGACGAGCCCGGCGGATGACCTCGGGATGGGCGTTGGCCATGGCGAACGACCACTCGGCGGTGTCCAGCATCTCCAGGTCGTTGAGGTAGTCGCCGAACACCAGGGTCTGCGCGGCCGAGATGCCCAGGTCCCGCTGGAGGCGGCGCACGGCCGCGCCCTTGTCGGCGGTGCGGTTCATGACGTCGACCCAGTGCTCGCCGGAGACGACGACCTGGTGGGTGGCGGCGAACGGCGCCAGCGCGGGGGCGGTGGTCCGCTCGGCCGCTCCGAAGTCGAAGAGGGCCACCTTGATGACGTCGTCGTCGACGGCGGCGGCGTCGGCCACGACCTGGTGCCGTACGTAGTACTTGCGGACCTCCGCCAGGAAGGCCTCGTCGCTGCGCTCGACGTAGGCCGACCGCTTGCCGCAGACCACGGCCCCCACGTCCGTGCCCCGGGCGGCCAGCTCCCGTACCGCCGGCACGAGACGGGCGGCCACGGCCGGTTCCAGCGGGTCCGAGCTGAGTTCCTCCCCGTCCCGGACGACGTACGTGCCGTTCTCGGCGATGAAGACCATGCCCTCCTCGACGCCGGCGAACTGCTCGGCCAGCGTGGCGTACTGGCGTCCACTCGCCGGGCTGAACAGCACACCGCGGCGGCGCAGTTCGGCCAGGAGCGGCCGCAGGCCCGGGGGCATCCGCTTCGCGTCGTCGAGGAGCGTGCCGTCCATGTCGGTGACGATCAGGCGTATGCCGGCCGGTCCGGCGGGGTCGCCGGGGCGGTCGCCGGGGGCGGTGAGCAGGGGCGAGGGAGTGCTGGACATGTCCCGGTTCCTGTGGGGGCGCGGCAGGCGCGCCGGGCGGGTGGTGCGGCGGCGGGAGCGGTCCGGGGACGGCTCACCGCCGGCCTCCGAGACAAACACGCCGCACCGCTCGCGGGCAAACGCCCGCCGGCCGCGCCCGCGGCGGGGCCGGGCCCCGGGCCGGTCCGCATCCGCTGATTCCCAGGACACGGTGATCACCGCGCGGCACAATGGCGGGGGGCACCGCGCGGCCTGCGCCGTGCCGTGGACGGACACGAACCGGGAGTGCGGACGTGAGCGAGAGCAACACCCCGTGGGGCGGGTCGCCGAGGCTGAACACCGGGGTGGCGCACAACGCGCGGGTCTGGAACTACTGGATCGGCGGCAAGGACAACTACGAGGTCGACCAGCAGGTCGGCGAGCACGTGGCCGGGATGTTCCCGGTGATCCGGGACGTCGCGCGCGCGGACCGCGACTTCCTCGGCCGGGCGGTGCGCCTCCTGACCGCCGAGCGCGGGATACGCCAGTTCCTCGACATCGGCACCGGGCTGCCGACGGTCGACAACACCCACGAGATAGCGCAGCGCCTCGCCCCCGAGGCGCGGATCGTGTACGTCGACAACGACCCGATCGTCCTCGCGCACGCCCGGACCCTGCTGACCAGCACCCCGGCGGGCGCCACTGCCTACATCGACGCGGACGTGCACGATCCGGACGCCATCGTCGAGCGGGCCGGGGCGACGCTGGACCTGGACAGGCCGGTCGCGGTGATGATGCTCGGCATCCTGAACTTCGTGCTGGACACCGACAAGGCGCGCGACATCGTCCGGCGCGTCATGGCGGCGGTCCCCTCGGGCAGCTACCTGGTCCTCACCCACCCCACCGTCGACGCCGACCTCGGCGGCGAGGGCAACGTGGGCGCCATGGCGTTCTGGAACGAGAACGCCACTCCCCCGATCACCGCGCGGCCGCGGGCCGAGGTCGCCGCCTTCTTCGAGGGCCTGGACCTGGTCGAGCCGGGACTGGTGCCCTGCTCGCAGTGGCGGCCCCAGGCCGGTTCCCCGGCCGCGGTGCCGCAGTTCGGCGCGGTGGCCGTGAAGCCCTGACGCGGGCGGCGCGGCGCACCGCCGCACGCCCGAGGAAGCCGAGGAGTACGGATGACCACCCTCGTCGACCCCGTGCCGGGCGGTCGCCCCGGCGATGTGGAGCGGGCCGGCGCGCTCGCCGGTGAACTGGCCGGGCGGGGCGTGCACGGCGTCGTCCTCGCCTATGTCGACACCGCCGGGATCACCCGGGTCAAGACGGTGCCGGTGGCGCGGCTCCCCGCCGCCGCGGCGTGGGGCGTCGGCATGTCGCCGGTGTTCGACACCTTCCTCGCCGACGACTCCGTCGTCACCACGGACGTCCTGGGCTCCCCCGACGGCGACCTGCGGCTCTACCCGGATCTCGACCGCCTGGTGGCCCTGGCCGGGCAGCCCGGCTGGGCCTGGGCACCCGTCGACCGGATCACGCAGGACGGCGAACGGCATCCCGGGTGCGGTCGTACCTTCCTGCGCCGGACGGTGGCGGACGCGGCGCGGCGGCACGGGATCACGTTCAAGGCGGCCGTCGAGATCGAGTGGGCTCTCGGCCGGGAGACGGTTGCGGACGGCGGGTTCGAGCCCGCGGTGCCGGGGCCGGCGTACGGCGCGATCCGGCAGGTGGAGGTGAGCGACTACGGCGCGGACCTGCTGGCGGCGCTCGCGGCGCAGGGCGTGGACGTCGAGCAGTTCCATCCCGAGTACGCGGCCGGGCAGTTCGAGGTGTCGGTGGGCGCCCTGGACCCGGTGGCGGCGGCCGACCGGAGCGTACTGGTGCGGCAGACCGTGCGGGCCGTGGCGCGGCGGCACGGACTGCGGGTCTCCTTCGCCCCGGCCGTCCTCGCCGAGGGCGTCGGCAACGGCGGCCACGTGCACCTGTCGGCGTGGCGCGAGGCGACCAACCTGCACTCCGGGGGCACCGGCCGGTACGGCATGACCGCCGAGGCGGAGTCCTTCGCCGCCGGCGTGCTGGCCCACCTGCCCGCCCTGACGGCGGTGACCGCGCCGAGCCCCGCCAGCTACCTGCGGCTGCGGCCCTCCCAGTGGGCCGGGGTGTTCACAGCCTGGGGCCTGGAGACCCGCGAGTGCGCGGTGCGGGTCGTCACAGGGACGCTCGGCGCACGCGAGCGGACCGCGAACCTGGAGGTCAAGCCGGTCGACCTCGCGGCCAGTCCGTACCTGGCGCTGGGCTGTCTGATCGCCGCCGGTCTGGACGGCATGACGTCCCGCACGCCGCTGCCCCAGGAGACCACCGGCGATCCGGCGCGGCTCGCCCCGGCCGACGCGGCGGCCCGGGGCGTACGGCGCCTGCCGGCCTCCCTGCCCGAGGCGGTGGACGCGTTCCACCGGGACGCGCTGCTGCGGGACGCCCTCGGGCCGGTCCTGGCCGACGCGGTGACCGCCGTGCGCCTGGGCGAGGCCGCGGCCGTCGAGGGGCTGGACGACGAGCAGGTGGCGGCGGCCTACCGCTGGAGGTACTGATGGGCGGGCCGTCCGGCGCGGGCGCGGTCCACGAGCTGCTCGGCGCGCTGCCGCTCGTGGACCACCACTGCCACGGCGTGGTCACCGCCGACCTGGACCGGACGGGCTTCGAGTCGCTGCTCACCGAGGGTGCCGGGTGGCCGGGCAGCGGCATCTCGCCCTTCGACAGCCCGGTGGGCGTGGCCGTGCGCCGCCACTGCGCGCCCGTCCTGGACCTGCCGCGCCACGCCCCGGCCGACGCGTACCTGGCGCGCCGGGCGGAGCTGGGCGCGGACGAGGTGAACCGGCGCTTCCTGGCCGCCGCGGGCACGGCCGTCCTGTGCGTCGACACCGGGTACGCGCCCGAGCGGCTGACCACCCCGGCGCAGCTGGCGGAGCCGGCGGGGGCGGCGGCGTACGAGGTCGTACGGCTGGAGGGCGTCGCCGAGGCGGTCGCCGCGGGCGGGGTGGAGGCCGGCGGGTACGGCGCCGCCGTGCGCGCCGCCGCCGAGGACGCCGTACGGCGCCCCGGCGTGGTGGCGGTGAAGTCGGTGGCCGCCTACCGCACCGGCTTCCTGCTGGACCCCGCCCGTCCCACGGACCGGGAGGTCACGCGGGCGGCGGCCGGATGGCTGGCCGGGTCCGGCGGGCGTCCGCGCGGGCGTCTGGAGGACCCGGTCCTCGTACGGCACGTGCTGTGGACGGCCGTCGACCTGGGGCTGCCGCTGCAGTTGCACACCGGGTTCGGGGACGACGACCTGCGGCTGCACCGCGCCGATCCGGCGCTCCTCACCGACTGGCTGCACCTGACGGCCGGCACCGTGCCGGTCATGCTGCTGCACTGCTGGCCCTACCAGCGGCAGGCGGCCTACCTAGCCGCCGTCTTCGAACGGGTGTACCTCGACGTCGGTCTCGCCCTGCACCACGTCGGCCCGGCGCGGGCGGGCGCGGTGCTGGCCGAGGCCCTGGAGATCACCCCGTTCCGCAAGCTGCTGTACAGCTCCGACGCGTACGGTCTGGCCGAGTTCCACCACCTCGGCGCGGTGGCCTTCCGGCAGGGCCTGGCCGGGCTGCTGCGCGCACGGGTGGACGCCGACGAACTGAGCCTCGCGGACGCGCTGCGGATCGCCCGCTGGACCGGACGGGACAACGCCCTGCGGGTCTACGGACTCCCCGGACCCCCTCAGGAACCGCTGGACTCCCCCTCAGGAACAACTGAACTGCCCATCAGGAACCACTGAAAGTATGATCAAGCAATGTCTGACATGACCGAGACCACGCCCGGTTGGCTGACCACCGACGAACTGGAGTCGGCACGCGCGCGCATGCCGATCCTGTACGTCGAGGCGGTGCCGGTGCGCGTCGACGACAGCGGCGAAGTCACCAGTATCGGCCTGCTGCTGCGCATCGGACCGGACGGAACGGTCAGCCGGACCCTGGTCTCCGGCCGCGTCCTGCACCACGAGCGGGTGCGCGACGCACTGCTGCGCCACCTGGAGAAGGACCTCGGCCCGGTGGCGCTGCCCCGGGTCCCGGCCTCGCTCCAGCCGTTCACCGTGGCCGAGTACTTCCCGACGGCGGGCGTCACGCCCTACCACGACCCGCGTCAGCACGCCGTCTCGCTCGCCTACATCGTCCCGGTCGCCGGTGACTGCCGGCCCCGGCAGGACGCACTGGACCTGGTGTGGTTCACGCCGCAGGAGGCGGCCTCGGTCGCGGTCCAGAGCGAAATGCCGGGCGGGCACGGGGTGCTGCTGCAGCAGGCGCTCGCCCACGTGGGTCAGGTGTACTGAGGCGCGCCGTCCCGTACGTCGGGGTCCCCTTCGCCGACGAGGTGGTCGGCCGGCCCCTGGGGGTCGAGCAGGCGGCCCAGCCTGCCGGGCACGTCGAAGCCGACCAGGAGCACCACGACCATCGTCCCCGCGAAGGTGAGGACCGCCAGTGCCTGTCCCAGGTCCATGCCCGAGGCCAGGCGTGCGCCGAGGACGGGGGCCACGGCCCCGCCCAGCGCGCCCACGTTGTAGGTGAAGCCCAGGGCGGCGGCCCGGGTGTGCGTGGGGAAGTGTCCGCCGATGTAGCGCGGCAGCAGGCCGGAGATGCCGAAGCTGGTGGCCTGGAGCAGGAACAGCAGGATGCCGAGCAGCGGCAGGCTGTCCTTGACCGCGAAGACCGGGAAGACGAACACCAGGGAGGCGAGCAGGGTGAAGGCGTACGCCTTCTTGGTGCCGATCCAGTCGCCGACGAACCCCGCCAGCCAGCAGCCGGCCATCGTGCCGAAGCCCGCGTAGAACAGGGCGTCGGTGACCTGACCGGGGTCGTAGCCGAGGTCGGTCTTCAGGTAGGTGGGCAGCAGCGCCTGGATGGGCCACGAGTACAGGAACGCGAAGAAGATCGTGACGATCATCGACACGTAGAGCAGCCAGCCGCGGCGCCCGCCCAGTTGTACCGCGAAGGCGATCAGGCAGGCCCCGGCGACCACGGACAGCACCGGCACCAGGCCGTCGCCGAGCGGCGTGAAGACCGCGAAGAGCGAAACGGTGGCCGCCACCGCGAGCACCACGTTGACGGTCGCCCTGGCACGGGTGGTGAAGAGCGGACGGAAGGGGTTGGGCCGCCGCTCGCCCTCGGCGACCGACGCCTTCCACTCGGTGGCCTCGGGCAGTGTGCGGCGCATCCACAGGGCGATCAGGACGGGGATCAGGCCCAGGTAGAACATCCAGCGCCAGCCGAGGTGGGGCACGACCCACTTGTAGACCTGGGCGGCCAGGACCGTGCCCACCGAGTAGCCGGAGATCAGGAACCCGCTGGCCCGGTTGCGCATGTGCGCCGGCCAGCTCTCCATCACGTACGTGGCGCTCGCCGAGTACTCGCCGGCCATGCCCATGCCGATGGCGAGCCGGGCGACGAACAGGCTCGTGTAGTCCCAGGCGAACCCGCAGGCGAAGCTGCCCAGGGAGTACAGCAGGATGCTGACCACCATCGACAGTTTCCGGCCGAAGCGGTCACCGAGGGCGCCGAGCACCGCGCCGCCGAGCCAGCGGGTGATGAAGGCGGCGGAGACCAGGCCGGCGGCCTGGACCGTGTCGAGGTGGAAGTCGTCGCTGATCTCGGTGAGCACCAGCGTGATCAGGACGAAGTCGAAGCCGTCGAGGAGGTAGCCGATCCAGGCGGCGAAGAACGACTTCCACTGGCTGCGCCCCACCTGGCGGTACCAGGGGGACTGCTGTGGCGCGGTGGTGTGGTGCACGGTGACTCCAGGATGCCGGACGGACTCGTCGTTGAGCGCGGTCGGGAACGAGGGAGGGGCTCTCAGGGCCGGGTGAGGTGCGTCACGAAGCGGTGGGTGAGCGCGGTCGGGGCGGTGATGGCGGTGCCGACGACGACGCTGTGGGCGCCCCGGGCCAACGCGGCGGCGGCCTCCTCGGGGGTGCCGATGCGTCCCTCGGCGACGACCGGGACGCCGGTCGCGCTCGCGAGGGCGGCGACCAGGTCCAGGTCGGGGCCGGACTGCCGCGGGGAGCCGGGCACGTATCCGGACAGCGTGGTGGAGACGAGGTCCGCGCCCTGCCGGGCGGCGCGCACGCCTTCCTCCAGGGTGGCCACGTCCGCCATGACCAGGGCGCCCGCGGCGTGCACGGCGGCCACGAGGTCGGCGAAGGAGCCGCCGTCCGGGCGCGGGCGGTCCGTGGCGTCGGCGGCGACCACCTGGGCACCGGCCTCGGCGACGGCGACGGCGTGACGCACGGTCGGAGTGATGTACACCCCGGTCTCGCCGTCCTTCCACAGCCCGATCACCGGCAGGTCGACGGCGGCGGTCACGGCGGCCACCACGTCGGGCTCGTTGACCCGGATGCCGGCGGCGCCGCCTGCCGCCGCGGAGCGCGCCAGCCGGACCAGCGTCGCCGTGTCCCGCATCGGGTCGCCTGGCGGCGCCTGGCAGGAGACGATCAGCCGACCCCGGACGGCGGCGACGACGGACGCCGCGGAGTCCGCGGACGAGGTGGCGGGGGACGTCGGAGTCGAGGGGGACGGGGAGGTCGACGAGATCGACGGGGTCCGGGAGGTCGGGGAGGTCGACGGGGTCGGGGAGGTCGACGGGGTCGCAGGGGTGGACGAAGTAGCGGAGGCCGAAGGGGCGGAGGGGGTGGCCGGGGCCGAGGGGGTGGCCGGGGCCGAGGGGGTGGCCGGGGCCGAGGGGGTGGTCGGGGCCGAGGGGGTGGTCGGGGCCGAGGGGGTGGCCGGGGCCGAGGGGGTGGTCGGGGTCATCGGGTTCCTCCGGGAGCGTGCGGGGCCATGGCCGGACCGGGCGGGGGGCGCGGCGAGGTCGGGCGGCGGCGGGGTCGCGCCAGGCAAGGGCGCGGGGAGGCCGGGCAGGGGCGGGGTGGCGCCAGGCAGGGGCGCGGTGGCGCCAGGCAGGGGCGCGGTGGGGTCGGGCGGCGCCGGGGCCGCGCCGGACGGGGGCGCTGGGCAGTCGGCCAGGGGCGCGGGGAGGCCGGGCAGGGGCGCAGTGAGGGGCGGCCGGGGGTTGGCGGGTCCGCCGTGGAGCGGGGTGGTGCGGGTGAGCAGGGCGGCGCCCTGGACGGCCGCGTCCGCTCCGAGCCGCGGGGGTACGGGGCGCAGCTCGCGCAGGGGCGCCATCAGCTCGGCGCGGAAGGCCTCGGTCAGCGCGGACCAGTACAGCTCGCCGATCCGCGGTACGCCGCCGCCGACGACGACGCGGTCGGGGCCGAGGGCATTGGCCAGGCCGCCGAGGACGCGGCCGGTGGCGCGTGCCCCGGTGGTGATCGCCTGCCGGGCGGCGGCGTCCCCCGCGGCGGCGCGCTCAGCCACGTCCTGCAGCCGCTTCGCGGCCCGCCCGCCGAGACGCGCGTACAGGGCGGTGATCGCGGGCCCGGCGGCGATCGCCTCCAGGTGGCCGTCGCCGCCGCAGGTGCACGGCAGCCCCGCGGCCTCCGGGCTGGGGACGTGGCCCAGGTGGCCCGCGATGCCGGCGCTGCCGTGGAGCATCCTGCCGTCGACGGCGACGGCGCCGCCGACCCCGGTGCCCACGGCGACGTGGAGGAGGGAACCGCCCGGACCGGGGAGCGCGGCGAGTTCCGTGGCGGCCGCGGCGCGTACGTCGTTGTCGCAGGCGACCGGGAGACCGGTGCGCTCGTACAGGCCCGCGGCCAGCGCGGTGCCGGCCCAGCCCGCGATGGAGTCGGTGGCGCTGGTGACGGTGCCGGTGCGCGGGTCGATGACACCGGCGGCGGCGACACCGACGGCCTCGGCGCCGTCGTCCACCGCGCGGGCCGCCGCGGCGAGCGCGTCCAGGACCGCCGCGGCGCCGGCACGGGCCGGGGTGGGCCGCGTGGAGCGGCGCAGCACCGTGCCGTCCGGGCCGACCAGGGCGGCGGCGATCTTGGTGCCGCCGAGGTCGAGCCCGATGACGGGGCCGCCCAGCTGGGTGGCGCGAGGCGCTGCCGCGCCGGACGACGGGGCGCGTGACCGGCCGTGTGGCAGATCGCATGACAGGTCACGTGACAGGTCGGGGGACAGGCCGTGTGACGGGTCGGGTGGGGCGGCGCCGGGAGTCTGAGTGCCGGGCTCCGGGGAAGCCGTCATCGGACCGGGGTGAGTCCGGCCGCGCGCAGCCGTGCGTCGACCTCGGCGACGGCCGCGGCGTTCAGCTGGACCTGCGGGAAGGCGGTGTCGCCGCAGGCGATGACGCCCAGCAGCCGCAGCGCGGCCTTGAACGCGCCGAGCGCGGAGGAGCTGCGGCCCATCTCGTCCTCGGGGCCCGCGTCCACCATGGCGAACAGCGTGGTCAGCCGCTCCTGCTCCTTCACGGCGAGCGCCCAGTCACCGGCTCGCGCCGCGTCGTGCAGGCGGACGTAGCCGGCGGGGTCCACGTTGCCGAGGCCCGGCACGACTCCGTCGGCTCCCGCCAGCAGCGCCGCGTCCACGGTCAGTTCGGAACCGGTGAGGACGCAGAACGCGGGGGCCGGGCCCGTCGCGCGTCCGTCCCGGCCGCCCAGCGCGACGAGCAGACGGCGCAGGGAACCCTCGTCGCCGCTGCTGTCCTTGACGCCCGCCAGGGTGCCGTCGGCGGCCAGGTCGAGCAGCAGGGAGGCGGACAACTTGCTGTGCACGGACACCGGCAGGTCGTAGGCGAACAGCGGCAGGTCCACCCGGTCGCGGATACGGCGGAAGTGGCCGGCGATCTCCCGGGGGTGGGTGCGGGTGTAGAAGGGCGCGGTGGCCACCAGCGCGTCCGCTCCGAGGCGCGCCGCGTCGCGGGCGTGGTCGAGCACGCGCGGCGTGGTGGTGTCGATGACGCCCGCGAGCACCGGAACCCGGCCGTCGGTCGCGTTCACCACGGTCTCCAGGGCGACGCCCCGCTGCTCGTCGGTGAGGTAGGCGACCTCACTGGTGGACCCGAGGGCGAAGAGTCCGTGGACCCCGCCGGCGAGCAGGTGGTCGACCAGCCGGGCGAGGGAGGCCGTGTCGACGTCACCGTGGGCGTCGAGCGGTGTGCAGACGGGCGGGACGACACCGCGCAGGGGTGCGGTCAAGGGCATGAGTGCTTCTCCGTGGTGGTGCTGGGTCCCCGAGCGGGGCGGAGGGACGGACGCCAGACATAAGACGTCTGACGTCCGAACAATAGGCACTCCCCCGCCGTAGAGGTCAAGAGGGGGACGGGTCACAGATTTGCGCGGCACGCAGGGCGTTGAATGGCATGCTCATGACAATCCGACCTGCCATTCCCGCTACTCGTCAGCGCCGGCGACCGACCTCCTCGCGAGCCGAGGCGCACGGGACTGACGGCGAAGCACCAGCGGAGACCCGGGATCCGCCTCATCCCATGGCTGTGAAGCCGCCGCGCGTGCGTCGCGTGCGGCAGTCGGGCGCCGTCCACGGGAGAGCCGCACCCTCCCCTGGGTCCGCGCGCGTTCGAGCCCGCGCCCCTCAGGCCGTCCGCGCGGCCCTTTCCGGCGCGCCGTCGCTCGCGCGCGCCTCTGCCAGCCGCGCGCGCACCGGCGCGTAGTGACACGAGAGGGCACGGGCGAATCCGGCCGCGTCGCCGTCCCTGGCCGCCCGGACGATCGCACGGTGATCGGCGACCGTACCGGCCTCGTCCGTCTCGGAGACGCCCTGCAGGTGGGGCGCCACGATGGCGTAGACGTCCCAGAAGGCCTGCGAGAGCTGGCCGACGAGTTTGTTGTCGATCGGCTCCATCAGCCGCTCGTGGAAGGCCCGGTCACACTCGGCGAGGTCCTCTCCTGCGGCGCCGCGCCGGTCCATCTCGTCGACGAGCGCGTCGAGAGCGTCGAGATCCTCCGGTGCCAGCGCCTCCAGGATGCGCTCGGCCATGCCGCGCTCGATCAGCTCGCGTACCTCGATCAGCTCCGACAGGATGCGCAAGTCGTCCTGAGGGCTGAGCAGGCCGCGGAAGACCAGGCCCTCCACCAGCGCGGAGAGGCTGAGCCGGCCGACGTACGTCCCGTGGCCGCGGCGGACCTCGACGATGTCGAGCACGGCCAGGGTCTTCACCGCCTCGCGGATACTGGACCGGCTGGCCCCCAGCGCAGTGCACAGTTCGGCCTCGGAGGGCAGCAGGTCGCCCGGTCCGAGGCGGTTGTCGAGGATGTAGCTCTTGATCGCCTCCGTGACCTCCTGACGCAACGACGGCCGGGCCGCCGTCCGGAACTCCTGCGGACGCGACGAGTTCACCTCTTGCCCCCTTCTCCTCGTGATGCCACACCCGCAGTCTATCAAGGTAGGACATCAGACGTCTGATGTGGACGTGCTGACGTCTGTTGTGCTGCCCTGTCGGCGTACGCCGTCGACCTGCACGGTCGCCGCGACGCGGCGATGCGGCGACGCGCGCTCAGAGACCGTCGGCCCGGTGAGTGGGGCGGCCGTCCACCACCGTGAGCAGCACCGGCAGCCCGGCGAGGTCGGCGTCGGCCACGTCGAGCGGGTTGCCGGCGAGCACCGTGAGGTCCGCACGGTACCCGACGGCCAGCCGGCCGGCCCGGTCCTCCTCCCCCGCGACCCAGGCCGGGTTGAGGGTGATGCCACGCAGCGCCTGGAGCGGCGTCAGCGCCTGCTCGGGCCCGTGCGGGGGCAGGGACAGGTCGCCGGGGCGGCGGTGGCGCGCGCCCGCCATGACTCCCAGCGGCGGGAAGGGCGCGATGGGCCAGTCGGAGCCGAGGACCACCCGGGCGCCGGCCTCCCACAGGTCGCGGCAGCGGAACGCCCGCGAGGCGCGCTCCTCGCCGAGGCGCCGCGACCAGTTGTCGGTGTGGTCGGCCCGGGTGTACTCGCAGCAGTGGGTGGGCTGCATCGACGCCGTCACGCCGAGCCGGGCGAAGCGCGGCACGGTGTCGTCGGGGACGGTCTCGATGTGCTCCACCCGGTGGCGTACCGGCGCCCCGCCCGCGCCCTGGGCCCTCTCCACCGAGTCGAGGACGTGCCGCACGGCGGCGTCGCCGATGGCGTGGGTCGCCGTGGGCACACCGGCCCGGTGCAGCTCGCCGACCACCCAGCGGTACTGGTCGGGGTCGGGCCAGAAGGCGTGCGCGGACTCGCCGTGGCAGTCGGGCCGCTCCAGCCAGGCGGTGCCGTTGTCGATGGTGCCGTCCATGAACATCTTGACCCCGGCGACCCGCCAGAGTGCGCCGCCGGTGCCCTGGAGCCGGACCAGTTCGGCCACGGCGTCGGCGTCGGCGCCCGGCTGGCACCAGGGCGCCACCCGCAGTCGCAGCGGCAGGCCGCCGTCGGTCTCCAGCGCGCCGAGGATCGCCAGGGTCGCGCCGCCCGCGTCCATGGCGTGGCCGCCGGTCAGGCCGGCCGCCGCCATCTCGCGCAGCACCTCGCCGGTGCGCGCCCGCACCTCGGCCTCGGTGGCCTTGGGGGCCGCGGCCTCGACGAGTTCGCAGGCGGCGTCCTCCAGCAGCAGCCCTGTGGGACGGCCCGCGTGGTCGCAGACGATCTCGGCTGCCTGTTCGAAGCGCCGGGGGCCGTCGACACCCGCCAGTTCCAGCGCGCGGGCACTGGCCAGCACGGAGTGGCCGTCGAACAGGTCGATCAGGGTGGGGATGCCGTCGACGACCGGGCCGAGGGAGGCGGCGGCGACGGGCGCGTCACCGAAGGCGTTCGGGTCCAGGCCCCAGCCGCGCAGCCACACGCCCGGAGCCAGGGTCGCGGCCCGCTCGGCGAGGGCCGTACGCACGGCAGCCAGGTCGCGGCAGCCGGAGAGGTCCACGCCCATGGTGCGTTCGGCGCCGGAGACGGGGTGGATGTGCCCGTCCGTGAAACCCGCGGTGACCACCGCGCCCTTCAGGTCGATCACCGTCGTCGCCGGTCCGGCCAGCGCCCGGACTTCGCGGTCGTCCCCGAGGTACGTGATGCGACCGCCGCCCGCGGCCAGCGCCGTGTGCGGCAGGAGCGAGCCCGTGCCCGGGTCGAGCAGCCGGGCGGAGAGCAGGACGAGATCGGGGAACACAGGGTCGCTCCTTCGGGACTGATGGTGCGGGCAGTGCAGTGGCACTAGGGGTGCTGGTGGTGCCAGAGGCGCTGGTGGTGCGTCAGAGGCGCTGGTGATGCCAGAGGCGCTGGTGGATTGCTTCTGATGGCTCGATGAATCGATGACTCGACGGCTCGACGGCTCGACGGCTCGACGGCTCAAGGTGCCGTAGGGGAATCGGGCGCAGTGCCCGGTTCCGGGAGCGCCGCGCCCTCGGCCGGGCGGGCGAGCGCGCCGGCGGGCAGCCCCAGGGCGTGTTCCGCCGTGGTGACGGCCATACGGCTCACCGCGGGCGAACGGTCCGCGGTGCCGGAGTTGGCGTGGGCGCCGAGGCCGTCGAGTACGACCAGGATCTGGATGACCGCCACCGGCACGTCGTCCGTGTGGAACTCGCCCGCGGCAACGCCCTGCCGGATGACGTCCCCGAGCCGTCCGCGCCAGGCCGCCTCCTGTTCGAGGACCCGGTCGCGCAGCACCGGCCGGTAGCGGCTGAGGTGCCGGGCGTTGATCCAGAGCCGGCTCACCGAGTCGTAGGCGTCCCCCACTGTGCGGGCGAGGAAGCGCGCGAGGTGGTCCTTCGGGGTGCCCTCGGGCCGCTCGGGCGGGATCAGGGCGTCCAGTTCGCCGGTCGCGGCGCCGCCGAAGGCCTCGGCGACCAGATCGTCCGCGGACGGGAAGTAGTGGCTGATCAGACCCGGACGCACGTCCAGTTCCTCGGCGACGCGGCGCAGCGTGATGCACTCCAGGCCCTCGGCCAGCGCGATCTGCGCGGCGGTGTCGACGATTTCCGCACGTCGCGTGGCCGGGTCTTTGCGAATTCGTTTGCGGCTGGCGCTTGACGACATACGGCGGATGTTATTGAGTGTCCGACCAATAAGCAAGTCGTGCAAGTGCTCGGAGCGACAATGGTGTCCACGACCCCCGACCCGAACCCGGACGTCGACGACTGTCCCGGTCCACCACCGCCCGCGGACCGTCCGGCCCGGGTCGAGGCGCACGGCATCGATCACATCCCGGACGACGAACGCCGGGGCCGCCCCCTGGAGTTGTTCTCCGTATGGGCCGCCGCGAACGTGAACTACCTCAGTCTGGTAGTCGGCGGCGCGCTGGTCCTGACGGGCCTGAACCTGTGGCAGTCGCTCGCGGTGATCGTGGTGGGCAACGCCTTCTGGCTGCTGACCGGGGTGCTGGCCGTCTCGGGGCCGGCCGCGGGCACACCGAGCGAGGTGATCACGCGGGCGATGTACGGAATCCGCGGCAACCGCGTGAACAACGCCGTCGTCGGGTGGCTGATCTCCGTCTGCTACTTCGCGCTCAACCTCGCCGCCGCCGCGACGGCGGCCTTCTCCCTCGTCGGCAAGGCCGGCATGCCCGTGGGCACCGGGGTCAAGATCGTCGTCGTGGTGGTCGTCGCGGCGCTGACGCTGACGATCAGCGTGTACGGCCACGCGCTGATCATGCGGCTGTACCTCCCGATCACCCTGGTGCTCACCGCGGCCTTCATCGGGGTCGCGATCGCCGTGGTCGGACACACCGACTTCTCCTACGCCCCCGACCACCCGCTGACCGGCACCGGCCTGTGGGCGGCCGTCTTCGCCGGGGTCGCCCTCGTCGCGTCGGGCCCGCTGTCGTACACCACCAGCGCGGACTTCTCCCGCTACCTGCCCCGCACCACCTCCGCCAAGGCGATCGTGGGCTGGACGGCCCTGGGCGGCTTCCTGCCGGGCACCGTCGTCTGCGCGCTGGGCGCCTTCGCCGCCACCGCGGTCGACATGACCGACCCGCAGAGCGCGCTGCAGAAGATCCTCCCCTCCTGGTTCGACCCCGTCTTCCTGCTGGCGCTGATCCTCGGCACGATCGCCATCAACGCCCTGACCGCCTACAGCGCGGGCCTGGCGCTCCAAGCCGTGGGCGTGCGCATCCGCCGTTCCCTCAGCGTGCTCGTCGACGGCACCGTCTCGGTCTCCCTGACGCTGTACGCGCTGCTCGTCTCCGACTTCCTCGACACCGTGAACAACGTCCTGCAACTCACCGTCGCGCTGCTCGGCCCCAGCACGGCCGTCTACGCCACCGACATCCTGCTGCGCCGCAACCGCTACGACGGCCGCGCCCTGATGGACGAGACCCCGGGCAGCCCCTTCTGGTACGCCGGTGGCGTGAACCGGGCGGGCGCCGTCGCCGTCCTGGCGGGCACCGCCGCCGCCTCGCTCTGCGTGGACACGCTCTACTGCACCGGCCCCCTCGCCACCGCCCTGGGCGGCGTGGACCTCGCCCTGCCGGTGGGGCTCGTGGTCGCCTCGGCGCTCTACGCCGCCCTCATGCGCGGGAGGGCGGGGTCCGCCCGCGCGCGGTAGGTTCGGGCCGGCCGGGAGCCCGGCCGGGAGGCATCGACCGACATCTGCCGACGTCTGCCGGCATCGACCGACAGGTCGCGGTCCCGGGTGATCCCGGGTGGTCCCGGGTGGTCCCGGGTGGTCCCGGGTGGGAGTTCCCGGGTGATGTGCACCCCCTCCCCTGGCATTCCTCCCCTGGCCCGTCTGGCAGTCCTCCCCTGGCCGGTCGCCCTCCGGTCACGACAGCAGTCGCTGCTCCTTGGCCACGGCCACGGCGCCCGCACGCGTGTCGACGCCGAGCTTGTCGTAGATGCGCCCCAGATGCGTCTTGACCGTGGCCTCGCTCAGGAAGAGCGCCTTGGCGATGTCCCGGTTGGTCAACCCGCGGGCCAACTGGCCGAGGATGTCGCGCTCGCGGTCGGTGAGCGTGGGCCGCGGGCTGCGCATCCGGGCCATGACCCGGTGGGCCACGGGCGCCGACAGGGCGGTACGGCCGGCGGCCGCGCTGTGGATGGCCGTGAACAACTCCTCGGGGCGCTCGGCCTTGAGCAGATAGCCGGTTGCGCCCGCCTCGATGGCGCGGGTGATGTCGGCGTCCGTGTCGTACGTGGTCAGGACCAGGACGTGGACCGAACCGCCGGAGGCGGCGATCCGGCGGGTGGCCTCCACACCGTCCATCCCGTCCCCGAGTTGCAGGTCCATGAGGACCACCTGGGGAGCGAGCTTCGCGGCGAGCGCGACGGCCTCCGCCCCGGTGTCCGCCTCTCCCACGACCTCGATGCCCGGGGCGCTGCCCAGCAGGGCGCGCAGCCCGGCGCGGACCACGGCGTGGTCGTCGCACAGAACGATCCGGACGGAGGTCGGTCCCGTGGGGCCGCGGGACTCGGCGGGACCGGGACCGGCGGGCTCGACGGGTCGGACGGGCTCCACGGGACTGGCGGGCTTGACGGGGCCGGCGGGTTCCACAGGTCCGGCGGGCTCGACGTGACTGGCGGGTTCAATGGGTCCGGCGGGTTCGCTGGGTTGCATGGGATCGGTGAGCCTCAGGGTGGGTGGGGTGGGGTCGGTGGGGCCGGGGCGAGTCACGGTGCGGGGGCCTCCGCGGCGCTGGGGGTGGGATGGAGCGGTACGGCGGCGGACACCACGGTGCCGTCACCGGGGGCGGACTCGACGGTGAGGGTGCCGCCCAGTTGACCGGCCCTGGCGCGGATCGCCGGCAGCCCGTGCCCCCGGGCCCCGCAGGCCCGCTCCGGCAGGGCCGAGGCGTCCAGGCCGCGGCCGTCGTCGGCGATGTCAAGGCGGATTTGGTCGCCCAGGTAGGTGAGGGTGAGGGCGGCCCGGCGGGCGCCGGAGTGCTCGCGGACGTTGGCGAGGGCGCCCTGCGCGATGCGCAGCAGCGCGGACTGCACCCGCTCCGGCAGCCCGACCGGGCCCGGTGCGCCGTCGACGAGGCAGGTCACGGTGCGCTCCGCCGTGCTCTCGCGGGAGGCGAGAGTACGCAGGGCCGCTTCCAGGCCGCCGCCCCCGGCGAGGTCGGCGGGGGCCAGGTCGTGCACGAACCTGCGGGCCTCGGCGAGGCTGCTCTCGGCGATCGAGGCGGCCGTGCGCACGTGGACCCGCGCCTGCTGGGGATCGGTGCACCACACCCGGTCGGCGGCTTGCAGGAGCATCCGCTGGCTGGACAGGCTCTGGGCGAGGGTGTCGTGGATCTCCATGGCCAGCCGCTGACGCTCGGCGAGGGTGCCCTCGCGGCGTTCGGTGGCGGCCAGTTCACGGCGGGTGCGCACCAGGTCGCGGATCAGGGCGGCCTGGCGTGCCGCCTGGCGGTCCATGTGGGTGAAGACCGCGGTCGCCAGGAGGGCGACGGCCGGCGGACCCACCACCACGTCGACGTCGAGGCGGTCGGCCAGCCGCAGCTGGGCGACGACGACGAAGACCGTGAAGAACGCCACCAGCGTGTACGCGGCGCGCGCCGGGAGGGTCCGCAGCGCGGTGTAGAACAGCGGCACCGCGCACCAGGCGAAACTGGGTGCCAGGGCGACCAGCACGGCCCAGACCGTCACCAGCGTGCCGAGCCACGACAGCCCGGTGAGGGGCGGTCGCCCCGAGCCGGTGGGGACGGCTGGGGCCGCCACGGCGGCGAGGCCCTGAGAGGAGCCCTGGGGAGGAGGTGGGCCGCTCCCAGAAGGAGGCTCCGGCGCGCGCCCGGCGGTCGCGCCCGCCGCCGTGCGCCGTCCGACGACGTAGAGCAGGGCCAGCACGCCCGCCAGGGCGAGGACCGCGGGCGCCTGGGGCTGGGCGCCGTGCCGCTGCACGTAGCGGACCAGCGCGGAGAGCAGCAGCAGGAAGAAGGCGAGATGGACGACGAACGCGAGCGTGCGTGCCTCGCCGTCGACGGGCTGCGGGCGGGCGCGGGAGGCTCGGCTCCTGGACGACGGCATGGGCTGCTCCTCCCGGCCGGGACGTGAGGACGTGACACAGGGAAGTACGGACATGGCTGCCGGGCTGGGCGAGCACTGACATTGTCGCCCCGGTGCGGCCCCGCGGGGTCAACCGATCGGATGACCCCGGCATCGGCCGTCCCGCCCGCCGGAACCAGCCGGTGCGCCGACGGGTGCGCGGAGCGGGCGGCCCGAGGCTGGAAGCACAGCGCAGGAAGCGCTGCGTCCCCCCGTACCGGAGTGCCGGGGCCGCGACACCGGCCCGCCCCTCGGGAGCGGGGAACGCGACATGACTGGGAGTTGCCCTGATGCAGCACAAGGCCGAGAAGTTCTCCACCCGTGCCAAGGTCGTCACCTCGGTGGCGGTCCTGGCGGCGGTCGGCGCCGGTGTGGCCGGCGCCGTGTCCGCCTCCGCCGACACCCCGGCCACCGCTGCGGCCGTGGCCGCCGCCGCGGTGAAGGGGAAGGCCACGACCACCAGCACGCACCTGACCATCGACGCCGCCACCGACGCCGCCGAGGCGGCGCTGAAGGCCGCGCGGAAGGAGGGCCAGCGGGTGAGCGTCGCGGTGGTGGACCGCAACGGCAACACGATCGTCACCCTGCGCGGCGACGGTGCCGGGCCGCAGGCGTACGACTCCGCGGTCAAGAAGGCGTACACCGCCGTGTCCTGGAACGCGCCCACCTCCCAGCTGGTCAAGCGGCTGGAGTCGGCACCCACCCTCAAGGACATCCCGGGCACGCTGTTCCTGGCGGGCGGCGCCCCGGTCGCGTACGGCGACGCGCCGATCGCGGGTATCGGTGTGGCGGGCGCGCCCTCCGGTGACCTGGACGAGAAGTTCGCCCAGGCCGGCGCCACGGCCATCGCCGACGGCCGCTGATCCCGGGCCGCAGAAGAATTCTCACAGTTATGTTTTTGGCGGTCCCGTCCCGGGGGCCGTCCGGGGGCGGCGCGTGCCGGGCCCCCGCCCCGCGCGCCGCCCGACACTTGTCCGTACCCTCCGCAGCCACCCGCGCCCGCCCGCCCGCCGGCTCGCTCCCTTGCTCGCTCGCCACCACGTGTTCGCTCTGCCGTCCCGTTGTCACCGCCATCCGTTGTCACCGCCACCCAGGAGGAGTTCCGTCGTGCCCAAGAAGTCGCCTTCCCCTGCCGACCGCGCCCTGCTGGACGCCGCGCGGCGCGGCGACGTCCCCGCCGTCCGGGCGGCTCTCGCGGCGGGCGCGGACCTGGAGGCACGCGACGAGGAGGGCTGTACGCCGCTGCTGCGGGCGGCCCTCGCCGACGAGGTCGCGGCGGCCGAGGTGCTGGTCGGCTCGGGCGCGGACGTGAACGCGCGGGACGGCCGCCAGGACAGCGCCTGGCTGGTGACCGGCGTGACCGGCAGCGTGGCGATGATGCGCGCGCTGCTGCCCGGCCGGCCGGACGTGACGCTGACCAACCGGTTCGGCGGGGTGTCGGTGATCCCGGCGAGCGAACGCGGCCACGTGCCGTACGTACGCGCGGTCCTGGCCGAGACCTCCATCGACGTGAACCACGTCAACCGGCTCGGCTGGACGGCCCTGCTGGAGGCGGTGATCCTCGGCGACGGCGGACGCACCCACCAGGAGGTGGTGGAGGTGCTGCTCGCGGCGGGTGCCGACCCGCTGCTGCCGGACGCCGAGGGCACGACGGCCCGCGTCCACGCCGAGCGCCGCGGCTTCCGCGCGATCGCCGCGCTCCTCCTGGCGGCCGAAGGGCACCCGGGCCCCCAGGACCCGGAGAGCCCCCGGGACACGGAGGCCGGACGGTGAGGGGACACCGCTCCACGGCCGTCGGGCGCGCGGCCGTCGGGCGCGCGGCCGTCGGGCGCGCGGTGCTCGTCGACGCGGCGGCCGGGCGCACGACGGACGGCCGCGCCGACTCCCCGGCCGCGTCCGCCCGACACCGGCACTTGGACCGGAAGCCGTCCGGAAGCCCTGTTGAGATGGCCCCGTACGGCACCGAGGGCGGGCTCGACCTCGGCACGGGCCGGGTCACGCGCCCGGCGGTCGGCCCTCGTCCGCCGGGGATGGCCGTGCTGTGGCGAACGCGCGGTGCAGGTCGTACAGCCGGCCGGTCAGGGCCGGGGCGGGCCCCCGCACCTCCAGTCCGGGCACCACGTCCTGGATCGGCGTGCAGCGCACCGGGGACGGCGGCACTCCGAGGTCGGCCAGCCACCGCGTCAGCTGGGCGGCCGAGTGGGCGTACACGACGGTCCCCAGGCCGGCCCAGGCGTGGGCGGCGGCGCACATGGGGCAGTGCTCGCCGGAGGTGAAGACGGTGGCCGCGGCACGCTCGCGCTCGGTGAGGCGGGCCGTGGCCCAGCGGACCAGTTCCGACTCCGGGTGCCGGGTCCGGTCGCCGAGGGTGCGGACGCGGTTGCGGTCCTCCGCCAGGATCCGCCCGTCTGCGCCGACCAGGAGGGAGCCGAACGGCTCGTCCCCGGCCCGCAGCGCCTCGGCCGCCAGTTCGACGGCACGCTCCAGGTAGCGCATGTCGTCGGCCGTCGGTTCGGCCGGCCCCGAGCCGGTGAGGTTCGCCCTCGGTTCGGTGAGGTTCGCCCTCGGTTCGGTGAGGTTCGCCCTCGGTTCGGTGAGGTTCGCCCTCGGTTCGGTGAGGTTCGCCCTCGGTTCGGTGAGGTTC